>JAQYUY010000002.1 GCA_028728195.1 Endozoicomonas sp. (ex Botrylloides leachii) | reverse complement strand
AAGTCGTGTAGCTCGGAAGCTGCTGGGCATCACTGTTGGCATTTACTTGAACATTCAAGCTGGGCGTGAGCCTATGCAGTTTGCGCCTATGCTCTCAATTTAAAGTCACACATCAGGTTATTAAACCTTTTCAGCAACGTAGAAGCCGTAGCTATAATAGCTACTATATTTTTTATACAGTTCAATTTCAGTCTTTTCTGATTCAACGATAGCCTGCGCATCTTCCAAATTGTGTTTTGCAACAAAATGATCAAAGCTATTGGTTAGCGGTGCATAGTAATTTTCAACCCAACAGTATTTGGGTAATGGGAAATAGCCTTTTAAGGCAAAGCCTAGTTTTTCTAGAATAGCTATTTTCTCTGAAACGGTAGCGATTTCTGGGTAGGCCGCTTGCCAATATTGCTCAATCTCTTGAGGACGTTTTCGGGTTAGCCATGTAATTTCTGAGACTGCTAAAATGCCATTAGGTCTTAAAAATTGCTTAAAATAGGCTACACCTTTCTCAAAGCCCATATTGTAAATTGCGCCTTCAGACCAGATGACATCAAGCGCATTTTGTTCAAAGGTGAAAGTCTCCATGGCGGTGGCTAGTGTTTCTATTTTGTGCTTAACGCCCCGTTGTTGAGCATCAAGATTAAGAATATCTAAAAAATCCTGAAATAGATCAACAGCTAGGATTTTGGCGGATACATTTTCCGCCAGCGTTAACGTTGAAGCACCGGTACCACAGCCAATATCAGCTATTTTTAATAATCGGGGGGTATTTAACAGATTGGCTAGATGTAGTGCTTGCTTTGTTTGCTCTTCACTACCTGGTCCTTGACGTTTATTATTCTTATGTAAATCAATCAGCAATTCGTAGTTCATTAAGGTCTCCTACTTTTTGCTTATTCAATCAGCAGATGCGCCTGATTTTAATTAGGCGTTATTAGATCAATAGCGTAAATGTTTTCGGCGTTTGTGACGCAGGGCAACGAATGGATGGGCAAATCATGGCGCTATATCCAAGAAAATTCAAGATGTTCATTTTAAACTTACTCCTTAAAATGAACGGCTATAACCAAATAGAGTTAAGCTGGACGCTGAAAACCGGGCATTATTAATAGCATGAACAATGCTCTAAAGAAAATGCATTGAACACCTAGCATTTTGACCACACGCAACCGTGCGGTCAAAGGTATCAACCTGTTATTTCGTTATGGCCTACAGAACAATTATATTTTTCTATTAATTTATTCAGTACTTCCGACTGGAAGTACTATCACGAAAGATAAATCGAATCACTTTTAGCTCAGAGCCAAAATTTATATGGCTGGTTTGAAAGCATCGCTAACACAGCTGAGTAACATTCCTTGATCAAGGCAGATATTAACATTTGCAGATATAGGCTAATAATTCATATATTAACTAGCTCCTGCCAATAACCACCTCTCTAAACAGCTTTGGAACAGTTTTCCAAGGAATAAATTTTACGGCCCCGCCCCAGCGATTTACTACATAACCATTCTCTGTTCCCTCTATGATATTATCAGCTAGCATTGCATCTTTTAGCGCATCACCATAAGGATCAAAAATCCAAATGCCCTGATGACCATCTTTTGCCGCTAGCCCTAAAACACTAACAGCATGATCTGTTGGCATACCTGTAAAAGGAGCTTTCAGCTTATTCCATATACTTCCTTTAACACCACAAATAACTGGAATTCCTGATTCAAGGCTTTTTACCATTCGTTCTTTACTTGACTGAAAATCACTGGTTGAGTTATTAAGCAGTAACCTTTGGACTGTTGAATTTTTGGGGCCAGAGGACCCACCTACGGCTGGCAAAATATTCATTGCTTGTGCTAACCCAGCATAATCTAATTGAGCTTTTCCATTTTGAAGTACATTTGCAAAACTATCACAAATAGGACTTGCCTGCTCTTCTTGAGATAAATTTCTGTATATATCAGCTATTGATAACAAGTAGCCATGAAGAGCCTTTTCCATAATAGCAACCCACCCAGCATTATTGTTTGAGTAAGAATAAATATCTTCCCCTTCGCTATTTAAAAGTCTTTTGGTTGTTACTTTTATGTGTATGTCCTGATTAATAATATTATCATGAAATGTTACTGTCACTTTGCCATCGGCATCAGGTCCACTAATACTGTTTTTTAATGCATTACGGCCTGATTCAGATGTTAAATAAGACGCAAGAGAGCTTAGCAGGTAACAAGTGCTTCTAGAGTCATTTTGACGAATATCAGTCACCTTAGGTTTGTTTTTTTTTGAATACAACTGGAAGTCTTGCTGCAATATTTTCCCGTTACTCACGCCTAATACAGCAAAGAGGTTTTCATCTGGGATATCAAATACCGGCTTATCCTCTTTACTAGATGGCAATGGATTTACTATTTCAGCGCTCTTATCTGAAGTCTTTCTTGCATTATTATCATGCTTAGAGCTATTGACAGTCATGCGTCCTGGTAAGATCCATCTTGCTATTCGGCTAAAGAACCTTAACACTGCAAACTTAGTTATTTTTTTCCTGACTTTTTTTGCAGTCCCCTGAATTTTATTTCTTTCACTTGCCGAAACTAGTCGCACTTGATAATTTTTGAATCTCGCTATGAGATCATCATGTTTTAGTGAGCCTACTTCCTCACTCACATCAATTGCACTAAATTCATCTATGCCAGCCATAGTGGTTGAATTATGTTGATTATGGCTATTAATCTTCATTACAAAGTCCTTTTGTATGTGCGCTCACTATCCATAATATTTATCCTATAACATTTTTAAAATGTACTTGTTAGTATTTCTTGTATAAAACTGTTTTTTCAAAACAGTCTATTCTGACAATGCCACCAATACTAAGGTAAATTCTTAGGCAATATATTATACGATCATGATTTGTTTTAATCTTATAGTAACCGTTGAAGTTATCTGTTCCCTTTGTGAAAGTACCCGTAGTATAGAAAATGCAACAGTACCCTTGGGTCTATAATATTTTTACTCCCAATACTGCAGAAAAAGCTTTCAAAAGGATTTCATAGTTAGCGGCAGCTAACCCAGTATTCAGGGTCAGGTCATAGACATCGCTATAAATGGTTCAAGTGGTAGGAATATCTACAGAGTGCTTGATATGAGTTAGGGTACACCCATAAAGCAGTTTAAAAAATGTTCCTGAGATAGGCAGTCTTATTATTCGTATAATATTCAAAGGCTTAGCTGGTCTATTGTATGACTGAGCAGTGTGGTTATGTAAGAAAAAAGAAAAATTAGCGCTAGTTATTCTATGTTTAATGGCTCGCTTCAAACATGTCACAGCCTATGTTTTTGGTTGCATAAGGCCTAGAAAAATAAGCCGGTAAAAACTAAAAAAGGCCTTGAAATTCAAGGCCTTTAATATGGCGGAGGGACAGGGATTCGAACCCTGGATAGGCTACTAACCTATGCCGGTTTTCAAGACCGGTGCATTCAACCGCTCTGCCATCCCTCCAAAGTAGTCTTAGCTACGATTAGGGTGTAGATACTACCTAAAAATCATTTTGTGTCAATACTTGCTAATCTATTCTTTTCTTAAATCTTTCATAGACTACTTTATATAAGTAGCAGGTTTGAGGATAATGAACCGATAACAATACTGTACAATATAACGAATTAACGTTATAACTTCCTCTTTATCTTTGAGAGGTCTGGTATACTTAAATTATCATCTGAAGCGAGGAGCCCAATAAAGATGGAACGTAAACCCACTGTAATCGCAACAACCCGCTCAGTATCTAATACTGATACGGGCATAGAAATCAATAAAGTATTGCGCAATACATATATGTTACTAGGCATGACCTTGCTGTTCAGCGCTGCAACAGCCGGCATTGCTATGGCGATGAATATCAGTCAGATGGCTGCTCTGGTGCTATCACTGGTTGGCTTCGGGTTATTGTTTGTAGTTAACAAAACCGCTGATTCAGAGAAAGGTATTATCGCCGTATTTGCTTTTACTGGCGTTTTAGGTGCAGCGCTTGGCCCTATGCTGAACCATTACTTAACCTTGTCCAATGGACCTCAACTTATTATGCAAGCACTAGGTGGCACGGCTGTGGTCTTTTTTGCTTTGTCTGCCTACGCACTGACAAGTCGTAAAGACTTCTCTTTTATGGGAGGATTTCTATTTGTTGGTATGATTGTTGCGCTAATAGCCAGCATAGCCCTAATGTTTTTCCATGCGCCGGCTGCTCAAATGGCATTGTCTGCTGGTATTGTGCTGCTGATGTCAGGGCTTATTCTGTTTGATACTAGCCGCATTATTCATGGTGGTGAAACCAACTACATTCGAGCTACCGTTTCCTTGTACTTAGATATTTATAATCTGTTTATTCACTTGCTAGCTCTGCTGGGTCTTAGTGACGACTAAACACTATTTGTTTATAGTAAAAGCCCCGTTTATACGGGGCTTTTATAATTGAGGTAGCTAAAAACGGGCATGATCAGGTTAAAGACAACTATGAGGAGTTTTATACCTTGAAATTTGCACTGGCCATTTATGGGTCTCCCTGTAGTAGTCAAGCACCACAAACAGCGCTAAATTTTGCTCAAGCTGTTTTAGATCAAGGTCACGAGATAAGCCGGGTTTTTTTTTATCAAGCAGGCGTTAATACAGCGACTCGACTCAGTGTTCCGCCACAGGATGAGCAAAATATCTCTGCTGATTGGCGTAAGCTGATTAAAGCACACCAGCTAGATGCTGTAGTGTGTATTGCAGCTGCTTTGCGAAGAGGTATAACCAATCAAGAAGAAGCACAACGTTATCAATTAAATGGAAGTAACCTTGATGAGCTTTACCAACTATCCGGCTTAGGCCAGCTTATTGATGCTGCTTTCGAAGCTGACCGGTTGATTACTTTCGGGAGCTAAACCGACATGTCTACAGCCATATGTGTTATATCTACTAAAGCGCCCTATCAAGGGCAAAGTGCAAGAGAAGCGCTAGATGCGGTATTGGTATCTGCTTCTTATGGTATTTCAACTCATCTGATTCTTATGGGTGATGGGGTATATCAGCTATTTGCAAAACAAAGCCCCGAGCATTTACCCAGAAAAAATATATCATCCTTACTCAAATCGTTACCCCTTTACGGCATTACTTCTATTTATATTGATGCCGAATCTCTGCGTGAACGTAACATCATTCAGACACAGCTATTATCGAACCATACCCTACTGTCCCCTGCTGATTTGCAGCGACTATTACAGGGAACCTCTAAGATTCTGAGCTTTTAATGAAAACATTGCATCTGATTAACAAGCCAGGTCAACCGCTCAAGCTATGCCAGCGTGTATTAGCTGATAACGATGCCCTTATGCTAATTGAAGACGGCGTATATTTACTCTCAGCGCAACAAGATACCCTAAATAAAAATACAGGAAATCACATTATTTATGCATTGCATGCAGATATTAAGGCAAGAGCCGTTGAATACAATATAGCAACAATGGCAGTGACCGTTGTGGATTATACCTCTTTTGTTAAGCTAACCGTTGATTATGACCGAGTCATTAGCTGGTTTTAAGCAACAAGGACTAGAAATAAGTCTTATGACAGATTTAACGTTAGATCAAGATGGCTATCTTGCTAAACTTGATGATTGGAACAAAGAGGTGGCTTTTAAACTCGCTGCAATAGAAAATATTTCTCTAACAGAGGCTCACTGGGAAATAATCAATGCAGTGCAAGCATTCTATAAGCAATACCAGCATGCACCAAGCCAACGACCTTTTGTAAACTATATTGCAAACACCCTAGGAAAAGAGAAAGGCAACAGCATTTATCTGATGCAGCTTTTCTCAGATAGCCCAGCAAAAGTCGCTGCTCGTATTGCTGGTTTGCCTCGGCCTACTCATTGTTTTTAATGACTTTGTATTTAATACCAACCACATTTTTTAACTATGCTATTGTGCTGGCCATGCCCATCATGGTAACTAGAAAATACAACGGGTATAATTGCCAAGCGACTATTCATAGTTATATGAGCAGCCGCTTAACGCCCACTAGTTATGCTTATCTGGGTCAGAGATCTGCCAGCGGATGAACAGCTTCTCCCCAAGGCGGCTGAAAAAACTGCTCCAGCGTTTCAGTATCCACATCAGTAATTGAATTAAATTGCCATTTAGGCTGTCTATCCTTATCTACCAGCAAGGCGCGTACACCCTCATTCAAGTCACCGCGTAGAGAGCAATTAACTGAAAGCACCAGTTCATCCATAAATGCTTTTTTCAGTGAAACATGGCGTGTACGCTTAAGTTGCTCATAGGAAATACAAGCAGATAAAGGTGATCCAGCTAATGCTGTATCGCGTGCTTTTAATAGCCACTCATCATCTGTTTTTAGGTTTATCAATTGGTCTTGAATTGCCGCTAATGAAGGTTGATCCATCAGCTTTGCGACAAGATCACGGTGCGTTCTGATTTTTGAATAGGGCAGCCAGCCGGCGCTATCGCTTTCATACTTATTGATAACGCGAAAGACTGTTTCATAGCCATCGCCTTGCCATTGGGCAGCCTGAAGAGATTCGAGAACATTGGGACGAAAAGCATGATCAATAAAGCGATTGGCAAGATCTAGATAAATAGCATCACCTGCATTTAACTGGCATCCTGTTAACGCCATAAATAGGCCGATTCTCACTGGCATCCTGCCTAATAGCCAACTACCACCAACATCAGGGTATAAGCCGATGCTGACCTCAGGCATAGCTAAAAGAGAAGTATCTGTAACCACCCTAAAGGTTGCCCCTGCCATCAAGCCTAGGCCACCACCCATGCAATAACCATTGCTCCAACAAATAATAGGTTTATTGTAAGTATGAATTAAGTAGTCTAACCGGTACTCTTTAGCAAAGAAGCGCAAGGGGGCATCTAAATCGCCCTCCAATACCGCATGTCGCAGAGAGCGGATGTCGCCCCCAGCACAAAATGATTTCTCCCCTTGCCCTTCAAAAAATACACATACAACACTGTCATTGGCCTTCCAACTCAGTAATGTATTATAAATTTGGTCAACCATATTTTGATCTAGCGCGTTCAGCGTATGCTCAGAATTCAGTGTAATAACACCAATTTTCTGATCCTTGCCGGTTTCCAGTTCCTTGAACAAAACAGCTTCAGTCATGCAAGTACCCTCAGTTGCTTGACCCACACTACAGAGTAAAGGCTACCCGAAAAGCTCATGAACAGCCTCTTAGAAAGTTTAAAGCGAGTATCGCTATCAGACCACATACTCATCACGTTTCAAAATACCTAGTTTTAGCCTATCTTCATCTATGTGCTTATTATTTGTAAACGCTAGCGCTGGTTGAGGTTTGGTTGCATTTTAAAATGCTGTGCATACTGTTAGTGGTTGCGCCCCACTACCGTCACTGATCATGATAGGTTAGTAATTTTAACATCTTTATTTCGATCGTTATTCTATTAGCGCAGCTTCAGCTTATTTAACATTATCTATTATTTCAAACATTTTACCCAGTCCACACTAACATCCTACGTACTGGCCGCATAACAGATGAATAACAACAATATTTACTTATACTGAAGACTCTAAACCCATGGCATATCGACTTAACATAATAATGAGTGCTCTCTGGAAACTATGGAAAAAATTTAAGCCGGTCTTATTTGCACTGATTTTTTTCACTACGGTTTAATTAAGACTGGATCCATATAATACCAATAAAATTTTTTAACGCTATATGGTTCTAGTCATCTGAATACCAGCACGGCATTAGAATGTTATGCAATAGCCTTGCTATTATTCAGTATTCTGCCTTGTTATAGAGAACACCTGCTCATGCTTATTTTGATAGTTAAGAAAAGCGCTTGGTATAATAAGTGCTGTCAGCTGGCATAGGCGGCAAAGTAAATCTAGGAAATAAGCTTCAAATACAAGTAAATAAACACAATAATACCAGTCGTTAACATAGGGTAAATGATCTTATATTCAGTGAGTTATTAAAGGGAATAGCTATTCACGATCAATTTACTAATACCAAGTACTCTACCGTTATACCTTACAGTCGTAGCAACAATAATGAGATACCCATGGATACTATGACTTTATGTTTCACCTCATAAACTTATTGTTTTGTACACTAACTATTGCTTTGATCAGCACAGCACTCTGCCTTTAAAAAGTGAATAACCTTCTCCAACTTATCATAATTAGATACACAATAAAGTAATCGCCCTTCTCTTCTTTGTGTCAGTAGCCCTGCAAGCATAAGGCAGGAAAGATGATGCGATAATGTAGACCCTGGAATGCTCAACTCTTTTTGCAAACAACCGACAGTAAGCCCTTGAAAACCCGCTCTGACTAACCGCTTAAAAATACGTAACCTCACAGGGTGACCTAATTCTTTCAACGATTTAGCAATAACATTAATCTGTGTCATATAAAAAATACCTCATTATATATTTCGATAATAATGGAAACATGTTGCCAGCAGCAAGGGCTACCCTGTATATTGTTTCCATTTATTTAGAAATATAGTATTAACTTGTCTTGCGCAACCGCAATAACTCTGATTAAGAGGACTATCCTATGATTATCGAGATGGTTAAAAATGCAGTGCATATGTTCTTCTTTTTGGCAACGGAGCTCATTGTACTGTTTATTGGTCTTAGCTATCTGGTAGGCATATTGCAGGAGTACATTCCTCCTGAGAAAATTCAGAGGATTCTAGCTTCAAAAAAAGGTAAGGGGTTTATTATTGCAGCCTTCTTAGGCGCTATAACACCCTTTTGCTCCTGTTCAACGATCCCTTTTCTGAAAGGCTTGCTAAGAGCAAGAGCAGGCTTTGGTCCGATGATGGTTTTTCTATTTTCCAGCCCGCTGCTCAACCCAATTATCATTGTTCTATTTTTTGTCACTCTCGGAGGAAAAGTAGCGCTCTTTTATTTCATTATGGCGTTGGGAGTTTCTGTGATAGCAGGCTATACGCTGGAAAAACTAGGCTTTGATAAGCACATAAAGCCAGAGGCATATGAAGTTCAAAAAAGCAGTTGTGCCAGCAGTTGTTCCGCTAAGAAAGAACCGGTAAATAAATGGCAAAGAATATGGAATACAACATGGGATGATTTTAAGTCTGTATTTCCCTACTTACTTGTTGGTGTGACGCTGGGTTCTGTGATTTATGGCTTTGTACCCACTGATTTTGTGGCTCGCTATGCAGGTAAAGATAACCTTTTTGCTATACCTATTGCAGCAGTCATTGGTATCCCTTTATATATTCGTGCTGAGGCCGTTATTCCCTTAAGTGCAGCGCTGGTGAGTAAAGGTATGGGTTTAGGGGCGGTCATGGCATTAATTATTGGTAGCGCCGGAGCTAGCCTAACTGAAGTTATTTTACTTAAATCTATCTTTAAAAATAAAATGATTGCAGCATTTCTATTTGTCGTTCTCACCATGGCCGTTGCATCAGGTTACCTGTATAATTTTATTTTTTAGGCATAGTATAACCGTAACCCCTTGATCAGCTTTTGGTATATTTTAGTAGCTGCAAAAAATAGCATAATAATATAGCTTTTTTAGCCGTTACTATTAGTACTTGCAAACCCATGAAACGCGTCGTCTTAGGCAGGTATAAAAGTAAAAAATGACCATTCTTTTAGGAATTGATCCAGGATCAAGAATAACGGGTTATGGCATTATTGAAGAGGTAGGTGCGCTATGTACTTATGTTGCTTCTGGCTGTATACGCATTCAGGCCAAGCTACTGCCAGAAAAGCTACAACAAATATACCAAGGAATCAGTGAGATCATTGAGCAATATTGCCCTCAAAGTGTAGGTGTTGAGCAGGTTTTTATGTCTAAAAATGCCGACTCGGCGTTAAAGCTGGGGCAAGCCAGAGGTGCAGCCATTATTGCGGCTATCAATCAAGGACTGAGTGTTTCTGAATACTCTGCCCGACAAGTTAAACAAGCTGTTGTGGGTAGGGGCTCAGCAGAGAAGGTACAGGTTCAGCGCATGGTGAAATCCATTTTACGTCTTGATGCCACGCCTCAAGCGGATGCAGCAGATGCTTTGGCGATAGCTTTATGCCATTCACACACGCGAACCAGTCTGATACGCATGGCCGGTGCTAATCGTTCTCGTAGGCGGCGCCTGATTACATGATTACAATGTGCATAAATGAAAAGCAGCAATACAGAAAATGATATCCAGTATCTCATTATAGCTGTACAACGCTGTCAGGCGCTTCCATACCTTTTCATCTAACTCACCTTTCTTGTAAAGGTCATCGGTCACTTTGATGAGCAATTGTTCTTTTAGGCTCCACCCAGGAGCATAACGACCGTTGATAATCAGTTTAATATCACTGGGCTGTAAGCCATAATCAAGTGCAGCTAGGGTAATATCTGGCAAAGCATGAAGCATTTTACTTAAGTGAGCACTTCGCAAAGCCACTAACGCTCTATCTGTAAGCCCAAGACAGCTATAACCTTTAACATAACAGGCAAAACTACGACTAGGCTTATCTAACCGTGGCACAAGAAGTGAGTCTTCTACCGTAATACTTGCTGTTACATCACGAACTTCAGCTTTCTTTAAAGCCTGTGATAACGGTCGTATTTTTCTGCATAGATGAGAGCTGCTGGTTAAGTGTGCAGCCGGTAGCACTTGCCAAAGTGCGTTCAAAAATAGCCTTATATTATACATGCTAGTTGAAACTACAGTAGAACATTTAAGATGGATACCAAGCTTTGACCTAGTTATGACGCTATTGTTTCCGGTTTTAGATAGTTAGTCAGCATAATTACCAACATGGTTGGTCCTACTAACCTAGAAATTATTAGCTAGGATTTCTTTTGGCACTAATGCAGAAGCATTTAAATAGATTGTCACATATCAGTTGATGCTATTAAAAGTTAGTCTCAGGCGTTAGAATCGCCCCATTTATCTATTTAGCAGAGAGCCTTTGAGGCGCCCATGGAGAATATGGATAATTTCGTCAACCCAATCGTTAGCAGTGCGCTAAGCGCTATCAATAACACCAACAGTATTGCCGACCTCGATGATATTAGGGTACGTTTTCTTGGCAAAAAAGGTGAGTTAACAGCTCTCTTAAAAGGACTTGGTAAGTTATCACCACAAGAGCGGCCAACAGCCGGTGCATGCATTAATCTGGGTAAACAAAAAGTCCAAAAAGCCATCAATGAGCGCAGAGATGAGCTTGAGGCTCAGGCGCTGGCCGCACAGCTGGCAACAGAAACGCTTGATGTAACTCTATCGGGTAGAGGGGAGAATTTAGGTACAGTTCACCCAATTACTCGTACAATGGAGCGAGTTTCTGACTACTTTGGTCGTATTGGTTTTACAGTTGAGCAGGGGCCTGAAATTGAAGATGATTATCATAATTTCGAAGCATTGAATATTCCTGATCACCACCCTGCACGTGCCATGCATGATACTTTTTATTTTGATGAAAGCACGGTATTGAGAACGCATACCTCTCCTGTACAGATCCGTACAATGGAGCGCTTTGTTAAAAAAAAGCAAGCGTTGCCGTTGGCCATTCTTTGTCCTGGTAAAGTCTATCGCTGTGATTCCGATCAAACCCATAGTCCGATGTTTCATCAGGTTGAAGGCTTATATATTGCCGAAGAAGTTAGCTTTGCTGATCTGAAAAGCGTTTTGAGTGACTTTTTGAGAGTATTCTTTGAGCGAGATGACCTGCAAGTGCGCTTCCGTCCCTCTTATTTTCCATTCACTGAGCCTTCTGCTGAAGTTGATATTGAGTGGGGCCGTAACAAAGATGGCTCTATTAAGTGGCTTGAAGTATTAGGTTGCGGCATGGTGCACCCGAACGTTTTTAGTTACTGCGGTATTGATTCCAAAAAATATACAGGTTTTGCTTTTGGTTTAGGTGTAGAGCGCTTCGCCATGCTGCGTTATGGCGTTAAAGACTTGAGGCAATTTTTTGAAAATGATTTGCGCTTTTTGAGCCAATTCAAATAAAACCGTCTCCAAAATACCGTTTGATTACATCTTTTAGGTTAGAAATAAATGAAGTTCAGTGAACAGTGGTTGCGTCAGTGGGTGGCTATCGATGCAGATACCCAAGCGTTAGTTGATAAAATAACCATGGCTGGCTTGGAGGTCGATAGCGTTACTCCGGCGGCAGCTAATTTTTCTGGCGTTGTTGTAGCAGAGGTTATTGCCTGTGAGCCGCATCCAGATGCTGATAAGCTCCGCGTAACTAGTGTTAGTACAGGCTCTGAAACATTTCAGGTGGTCTGTGCTGCACCTAATGTACGTAAAGGCATTAGAGTGCCTTTTGCAATGATTGGTGCCGTATTGCCTAGTGGTTTTCGTATTAAAAAAACAACGCTCCGTGGCGTAGCTTCTTTTGGTATGCTCTGCGCCGAGGAAGAAATGGGTATGGCAGATTCATCTGACGGTTTGATGGAACTCCCTAGCAATGCGACTCTGGGGCAAAACATCCGTGAGTATTTAATGTTAGAAGACAACATAATTGATGTTGATCTGACACCTAATCGGGGAGACTGTCTAAGTATTACAGGTCTAGCTCGAGAGGCCAGTGCCAACTTTCTTGCCGAGGTTTCTATAGAACCAGTAACTGATATAGCTGCAACAGTAGATGATAGCTATCCAGTGAATCTTATTGCTAAAGAAGGCTGCCCTCGTTATGTAGGCAGGGTGATAAAAAATATCGATGCGAACCGTTCAGCTCCATCATGGCTAACAGAACGCTTGCGCCGTTCTGGCATACGCTCTGTTGATCCCATAGTAGATGTAACCAATTATGTCATGCTAGAGCTAGGTCAGCCCATGCATAGCTTTGACCTAAATAAATTGCAAGGCACTATTCAGGTGCGTCTGGCCAAAGAAGGCGAACATCTTGTATTACTTGATGGCCAAACAGTCAAGCTTAACGATAGCACGCTAGTCATTGCTGATGACCAGCAGATATTAGGTATTGCAGGTATTATGGGTGGTAAATATGCTGGTGTGAGCAAAGATACCTGCAATATTTTCCTTGAAAGTGCTTTTTTTAGTCCTGTTACCTTAGCAGGTAAAGCGCGTACTTATGGGCTGAATACTGATGCTTCCCACCGTTTTGAACGAGGTGTTGATTCTGAGCTTCAACGTAAAGCTATTGAGCGAGCAACTGCATTAATTTTAGCAATCTGCGGTGGTGAGCCTGGCCCGGTAACAGAAGTGACCTCTATTGAGCACTTACCAGCAAAAAAATACGTCAACCTTCGCTCACAGAAAGTCACTTCTTTGCTAGGTATTGCCATTGAAGACTATCATATTGAAGCGTTGCTCAAACGCCTTGGCCTAGATATGACACGGAGAGAAAACTCGTTAGGTGCCGAATGGCAGGTGCGAGTGCCAAGCTGGCGCTTTGATATTGCCATTGAAGAAGACCTCATCGAAGAGATCGGTCGTCTCTATGGCTATAACAAGTTACCCATAACAATGCCAACAGCATTGCTCAAAATGAAGCAAATTGATGAATCTATCATACAACTTTCTGATTTACGCCGAGTGTTAGTCAGTAGAGGCTATCAGGAAGCCGTGTCTTTTAGCTTTATTGATCCCGAGCTAAGCAAGTGCTTTGACCCTGAGCGCGAAGCGGTAGCGTTGGCTAACCCAATAGCCAGCGATTTGTCAGTAATGAGAACATCCTTGTTACCCGGGCTGGTTAAAGCAATGGCGTATAACCTGAATCGACAGCAAAATAGAATAAGGTTATTTGAGACGGGGCAGGTATTTATTAATAAGGGCAACACCTTCAAACAGTGTTCTATATGGCAGGAGCAAAAAATCGCCGCAGTCATTACTGGTAGGCGTTTGCCAGAAAGCTGGAATAGTGATACCGGTAATGTTGATTTCTATGATCTGAAAGGCGATGTAGAAACACTACTGGCTTTAGGCAGAAAACATTCTGCTTTCCATTTTGTTCGTGGTGACCATGCAGCTATGCATCCTGGACAATGTGCTGCTATTTATTGTAACGATACAGTGGTTGGCCATATTGGCGCAATTCACCCCTTACTTGCCAAGCAAATGAGCGTGCCGGTGAATAGCTATCTGGTGGAGTTAACTCTTGATGTCGTGATCAACGGTGCAGTTACCCAATTTGAAACCTTGTCTAAATTTCCTGAAGTACGCCGCGATCTTGCAGTGATCGTAGAAAAAGATATTACAGCAGATAAGCTATGCGAAGCTATCCGAAAGGAAAGTGGTCAATGGCTTCGTGATATCAGAGTTTTTGATGTTTATGCAGGCAAAGGCATTGAGGAAGGAAGCAAAAGCTTAGCCATAGGCTTGACCTTACAGCATCCTTCCCGCACTCTAAAAGATGAGGATGTAAATGAACTGGTAGATAGGGTGGTAACTAAATTGGAACAAGATTTTAACGCAAGCTTAAGGAAGTAGAGCTATGAGTGCACTGACGAAAGCTGAGATGGCTGAGCGACTTAATGAAGAGCTAGGTCTTAACAAGCGGGAAGCCAAGGATATGGTCGAGCTGTTTTTCGAGCAAATCCGTCAGGCGCTGGAAACAAATCAACAAGTAAAGCTGTCTGGTTTTGGTAATTTTGACCTGCGCGATAAAAACGGAAGACCGGGGAGAAACCCCAGAACCGGAGAAGAAATTCCGATAACCCCCCGTCGGGTTGTGACGTTCAAGCCCGGCCAGAAACTCAGAGCACGAGTTGAGGCCTATGCTGGAGAACGAACCCAGAACGAGTGAGCTCTCGGTTATTCCTGACAAGCGCTACTTTACTATTAGTGAGGTTAGCGATCTTTGTCAGGTGAAAAACCATGTATTAAGGTACTGGGAGCAAGAGTTTAGACAGTTAAATCCTGTGCGGCGAGGTAATCGCCGTTATTATCGGCGTACGGATGTTGTGCTGATACGAAAAATACGCAACCTACTATACGACCAGCGATTTACAATTGACGGTGCACGTGGGCAACTTGCTAATGGGCAAGCACTACCATCAACGGATCAACAGAAGCTTAATACTCGCTATGAGCCAAAAAACATAAAGAATACCGTGCATTATAAGAAAATGCTTCGCCAAATGATTACTGAGCTTGAAGACTTACTGGGTATCATCAATGCTTAGGGTTAACCAATGAGGAAATAATTTGGAGAAAACAGTTATATGTGTTGTCTGATAACCATTATCTTGATAAAAGAATAATACCAAGCATAGCCTCAAAAGATAGAATATAGCCTGATGCACGGTACTGCAAGTTTATAGGTTTATGTTAACTATTGTTTGGAAAACCAATGGCTCCAGCAGTAAGGCTTAGCGAATTTTTTGTATATCAAGTGGATAAATAGTTGTTTATGCCTCAGGAATACACTGATCCAATATGGATAACCAATAATACGACACTGGATCAATATTGCCAGCATTGGTTAACATGTGAGCGTATCGCCCTTGATACTGAATTTATTCGTACTGATACCTATTATCCTGTACCAGCTTTAATCCAGTTGAATACAGCCAAGGCTATTTTTTTTATTGACCCATTAAATATTACTCAATGGCAGCCTTTTCAAGCAGTACTAGAACATCCGAATTGTTTAAAAATCTTGCATGCCTGCAGTGAGGACCTTGAAGTTTTCCAGCGGCTGGCAGGAACTACACCCCAGCCATTGTTCGATACTCAACTGGCTGCAGCCTATGCCAATATAGGGTATTCAATCAGCTATAAAAAACTGGTCAACATATTGCTTGGTCTTGATCTTGATCAAAACGAGACGCGATCTAACTGGCGACAACGCCCTTTAACGGTGGCTCAAGTACGCTATGCTGCGCTTGATGTGGTTTATCTTATTGAAATACACACTCAGCTTGAGCGGCTGATGAATGAAAAAGCTGTTAACCCCAGCCTCTGGTTAAAAGATGATTGTCGCCGTATGAATTCTGCTATTTTCAACCAAGATGCCAATACTGCATGGAAACAAGTTAAATGTGTTTGGCAATTGCGACCTCAACAGCTATCGGTATTAAAAGCACTGTGCTGTTATCAGCATAAACAAGCCCAATTACGTGATATACCAAAAGGTAGAGTTATACCCAAAGGCAGTCTTTGGGCATTAGCACGTTATCAGCCCGATAATTTAGCTTCTCTTTCTCACCTAGCGGGCATACATCCTTCCTTTGTGAAAAAGGAGGGTAATGCTTTACTAAAAATTATAAGAGCTGCACAAAACCTACCTGAAGCTGAATGGCCTCCTCGCCAGCCAGGGCCGCTACCAAAAAAAATACAGCCTTACGGTAAAGCCATCAAGCGTTTTTTAGCTGAGCAAGCACATGCACTGGCTCTGCCCAAAGAAATATTTTTGCCTTCAAAAATATCGACTGCAATACTACGAAGTGGAATAAATGATGGGCAATTCAGCCTACCGGATAATCTGCAAGGCTGGCGGCGTGATGTAATAGGCCAGCCATTAATTGCTTGGCTTAATGAGCGGCTAAGCCATAAAGGGTTCAATAATAAGTGCCACCTTAATTAACTCAAGTTACGCAGCGCTAGTGTTCGTATGGTCAGCGTAATCGTATAATTAGAAAAGATGATTGGTATTAGGCATCTGTAATGCAAACAGCTGCTGCCATTCTACCGCTTTTTTTGCCATCTCTACGGTATGAAAAAAATACATCCTTTTGCTTATAAACACACTGGTTAGCACTATATATATTCTTAACGCCTGCACGTTGAAGCCTTTGTTGAGCTAAAAAGTGTAAGTCCGCCATCCAGCGGTCACCTTTACCTGATATAAAGCCTTGCTCAGCTTCAGCATATACTTTTATGAACGCATGTCGAACCTCAGGGCCCACCTCAAAAAAGGGCTGACTGATAGCAGGGCCTATCCATGCCAGTAATTCAGCGGGCGGGCACTGCATAGATGCTATAGTGCTTTCTAGCACACCTGCTGCTAAGCCCTTCCAGCCTGCATGTGCTGCAGCTACACAGGTGCCTGAATAATTACAAAAAAGCACAGGAACACAATCAGCAACCATCACAATAGCAGGTACATTCACAGATCTGGAGACTGAAGCATCGGCTTCAGATTCAGAGCGCGTAGTTGCAGCATCGACCACCGTTGTTCCGTGCACTTGATGAAGCCAGCAGGGTGAAGATGTCCAGCCCCAGTCATTACTAACCCGCTGCCGATTGATGGCTACTTGTTCCGGTTGATCACCGGAACGAACACTCAGATTGAGGCTAGCATAACCCGCTTTACTAACCCCATGTTTTCGGGTTGTGATAAAAGCATGTATATTCGTTGGTGCAGGCCAATTTGCCAGAATATAGCGCTCAGAAAGCGCTTTTATTGAGGTCATTTTCCATCCTGATTATCTTGGAGCGCTTGTAGTAACTGTTGGAAGTCCTCAGGCCGAGGTGCCTCCCATGTCATCATGCTATTCATTGTTGGGTGAATGAGCCCTAACCGACAAGCATGCAGTGCTTGCCTGTTAAAGTATTGCAACTCTTTGGCTAAGCTATCGGAGCATGCCTTAGGTATCTGTAGCCGGCCTGCGTATAACGTATCGCCAATCAAAGGATAGCGGATATACGCCATATGCACCCGAATCTGGTGTGTGCGACCGGTTTCTAAGCTTACCTGAATATGAGTATGCGAGCGGTAACGAGTATGAACAATATAATGGGTTATCGATGGTTTTCCACCTTCAACGACCGCCATTTTTAAACGGTGAGTAGGGTGGCGACCTATCGGTTGATTTATTGTTCCACCGCTGGTTATAACTCCTTGGGTCACAGCTTCGTAGTCTCTGCTGATGGTGCGTTGTTGAAGTTGTGCAGCTAAGTGTGAATGTGCCGATAGTGTTTTAGCTACTACCATTAAGCCGGTTGTATTTTTATCAAGACGATGAACAATGCCGGCACGGGGGACAGATGCCAGCTCAGGGTAGTGATATAACAAGCCATTGAGCAAGGTTCCAGAGTAGTTTCCCGCAGCGGGGTGAACGACTAACCCTGCGGGTTTATTGATTACCAGAATATGCTCATCTTCATAAATAACATGCAATGAAATATTTTCGGCTTCCCAGCGATCCTCATGCTCAATCTCAACGTTCAAGCTA
This sequence comes from Endozoicomonas sp. (ex Botrylloides leachii), assembly GCA_028728195.1. GTDB lineage: Bacteria > Pseudomonadota > Gammaproteobacteria > Pseudomonadales > Endozoicomonadaceae > Endonucleibacter. Next base: position 10,190 of record JAQYUY010000002.1, on the reverse strand, counting down.
AGCGTTTCACCTCCGAACAACTTGTCTTTATTTTTATAGACTTGGCCATCTACTTGTAGCACACCTTGTTTAATCCAAGTCTGTAGCTTTGACCGAGAGTAATCAGGAAAACACTTGACAGCAATATGGTCAAGCCTAAAGCCTGCTAATGCTTCTGGTACGCGGCTGATTTGCTTAATAATCTCGGCCATGGGCTATATCTCAAATAATCTATGTTTTTAGTATAGCGACAGCAGAAAAACGTCTCTCTTTTCGATTTCTGGCCTACTATAGCTAAAATTAGTGGTTGTACTTGGAATCACTGAGTACACTATATAGTACGTTTAAGTATGCGGAAGTTTGTCATACAGGTAGAACAACCTGTTCTTCCTATTTTTATCGCCCATTGTGTGCCGGAGTGCGGAAACTAATCAACATCATGATAATCTTGAAATACAGACTAACACATCTGATCGTTTTGCTATTTACAGTTCTGGTTATAACAGGTTGTGCCTCAAATCCAGACAAAGACAGGTTGCCCAACTCGCTCTCGGAGGCAGACCTTTATCAGCTATCCAATAAATATTTGGATAACAGTAACTACTCAGAAGCCTTAAAATATCTCAAGGCACTAGAAACTCGTTACCCTTTCGGAGCTTTTGCAGAACAGGCACAACTTAATATTATTTATGCCTATTATATGCATTCAGAACCGGAAGCGGCTAGAGCAGCTGCAGATCGTTATATTCGCTTGCATCCGCAAAGTTCAAGTACTGATTATGCCTATTATATGAAAGGGCTAGCTTCGAATACGGCTTCAGTGGGCTTGGTTGAACGCTACCTGCCGCTTGATATAACACGCCGAGACCCTGGACAGGCAATGCAGTCTTTCAATGAATTCTCAGAGTTACTTAAACTTTATCCAGACAGCAAATATGCGCCTGACGCCCGCCAAAGAATGATTGCTCTGCGTGATCGCCTAGCAGAGTATCAAATTCATGTTGCTACCTATTACATGAAACGAAAAGCTTATGTCGCTGCCATAAAACGCGGTCAATATGTCGTTGAAAATATGCAACAAACGCCAGCTGTTCCGCAAGCACTGGCAATTATGATAGAAGGTTACCAACACTTAGGGTTGGTAAAACCTGCCAATGAAACACTTGAAACGTTGCGCCTAAATTATCCAAATGATCCGGCATTGGATAAAAAAGGCAACTTTATTGGTAATAAAGTATTTTCAGATGTTGACCCCTCTGTGCTCAATATACTGACCTTTGGACTTCTTGGTGATTCAGGTAAAGGTAATTCGGGTAAAAAAGGTAACACGGCGAAAACCGCCGAGCCAATACAAGCGCCTTTGCCACCAAAAGCACTCAAATAATATGGTACCACGGGTATTTCTATTGTATTAGGAATACCCCTCAGAGATATTAACCAATACATGATAGTAAAATGCCCCCATTGCAATAAAGACGTTAAGTGGATGCGAGAAAATGCTTATCGGCCTTTTTGCTCGCAGCGCTGTAAACTCATTGATTTTGGTTCGTGGGTAAACGAGGAGCATGTGATTGCAGGTGATAATGACGCTAATGATTTTATCTCGGAAGATCCAGAGATGTCTTTACACTAAAATGAGGTATAAAGCGAGCCCAGCTTTGGTATGAGATGGCTATCATGATTTATAACTGCGCTATTGTGCTGGCCATTGAACACTATTAGTGCTTTGGAGCTCTTCGCAATAGCCCTGCTATTACTTATCATTCTATCTTATTCTGGAATCTGTATGCTCATTACGGTAGTTAGAAAACACATGGTATGAAATTGCATCAGTGATATAAAAGCAAACATATCACTACCTGCTGCCTTTCAATAAGTCGTATTGTTTTTGCTCGCCTCTCCCAAACACGAACGCTTTTTAAGCGCTTAGATTTAGTTTTACTGACTCCCCATGTTATACATCAATAATTTTTTAATTATTCGCGGTTTAAATTATTAAATACTTGTTGAAAAGTTCCATATAAACACCATATTGCGGTTATATAGCATTGATGGCTAGCTACATATTAGCAGGAGATTAACTGATGAGAGCTGACCGACTGACCAGCAAATTACAGTCTGCAATAGCCGATGCCCAATCCCTGGCTGTAGGGAAAGATCATAACCAAATAGAGCCAATTCACTTGTTTTTAGCGTTACTTGAACAGCAAGGCAGTACTGTAAAGCCGTTACTAATGCAGGTAGGTTTTGATATTGCAGTGCTGCGTCGAGAGTTGAACCAACAGCTTGCCGATCTACCGGTAGTGAATAACCCGACCGGTGATATTCAGCCGTCACAAACGCTAATAAGAATACTAAATTTAGCCGATAAACAGGCACAGAGAGAAGGCGACGAGTACATTTCAAGTGAAATTGTCCTGTCCGTTATGATGGACGACAAAAGCCCCCTTGGTAAACTATTAAATAGTCAAGGTGTTAGTAAGCAGGCATTGGCTACGGCTATTAAAAATGTGCGAGGAGGCGAAGCAATTAATGACCCTAATGCCGAAGATACTAGACAGGCATTGGCAAGATATACCATTGATCTGACTGAACGTGCAGAAACAGGCAAGCTGGATCCTGTTATCGGGCGCGATGATGAGATTCGCCGCACAATTCAGGTCTTGCAGAGACGAACAAAGAATAACCCCGTACTAATTGGTGAACCTGGGGTAGGTAAAACAGCAATTGTTGAAGGCTTAGCGCAGCGAATAGTTAATGGGGAAGTGCCTGAAGGGGTTAAAGGAAAAAAATTGCTATCCCTAGACATGAGCGCTTTAGTTGCAGGGGCTAAATTCCGAGGCGAATTTGAAGAACGCCTTAAAGGTGTGTTGAATGATCTGAGGAAACAAGAAGGACAGATTATTTTATTCATTGACGAGATACACACGATGGTTGGCGCAGGTAAAACCGATGGTGCTATGGATGCAGGCAATATGCTAAAACCAGCACTTGCTCGTGGTGAGCTACATTGCGTTGGTGCAACAACGCTGGATGAATATCGTCAGTATATGGAGAAGGATGCTGCATTAGAGCGCCGCTTCCAAAAAGTCATGGTTGATGAACCAAATGAAGAAGACACTATTGCTATTTTACGCGGCTTAAAAGAGCGTTATGAAGTACATCATGCGGTAGATATTACTGACCCAGCCATAGTGGCGGCCGTTAAGCTATCTCAGCGCTATATCACTGATCGACAGCTTCCGGATAAGGCAATTGATTTAATTGATGAAGCAGCCAGTAAAATCCGTATGGAGATTGATTCTAAACCAGAGGCTATGGATCGATTGGAGCGACGTTTAATTCAATTGAAAATTGAGCAAGAGGCGCTGAAAAAAGAAGAAGACGCTGCATCTAAGGACCGTTTATTACGACTAGATGAGCAAGTGGAGGGGTTGGAAAGGGAATACGCTGACTTTGAAGAAATTTGGAAATCTGAAAAAGCAGTTTTGCAGGGTTCTCAAAAACTAAGGCAAGAAAAAGAGCGTTTACTGATTGAACTAGAAGCGGCTCAACGTTCCGGCGACCTTACCAAGATGTCTGAGCTTCAATACGGTCGCTTACCTGAACTGGAGAAACAGCTTGCTCAAGCCGATGCCGCCAGTGAAGCAAATCAAACTGCGGATATACAGTTATTGCGGAATAAAGTAACGGATGAAGAGATTGCAGAAATTGTATCGAAATGGACGGGGATTCCGGTTACCAAGATGTTGGAAGGAGAACGACATAAGCTACTAAGGATGGAAGATGCCCTGCATCAACGAGTTATTGGTCAAGATGAAGCGGTTGTGGCGGTAGCTAATGCCGTAAGGCGTTCACGTGCGGGGCTTGCTGACCCTAATCGGCCGAATGGCTCCTTTATGTTTCTCGGTCCTACAGGGGTCGGAAAAACAGAACTGTGCAAAGCACTAGCTGAGTTTTTGTTTGATACCGAAGACGCTGTTGTGCGTATTGATATGTCAGAATTTATGGAGAAACATTCTGTTGCTCGCTTACTGGGGGCACCTCCAGGTTATGTAGGATATGAAGAAGGGGGTTATCTCACCGAAGCTGTACGCCGTAAGCCATATTCTGTTGTGTTATTAGATGAAGTGGAAAAAGCACATCCTGATGTATTTAATGTGCTGCTTCAGGTGTTAGAAGATGGGCGTTTAACTGATGGTCAAGGACGTACTGTCGATTTTAGAAATGCCGTTGTTGTCATGACCTCTAATTTAGGGTCTGATATTATACAAACGATGAAGGATGAAGACTTTGAGTCAACTAAGGAGAGGCTGATGGATGTTGTTAGTACTCACTTTCGTCCTGAGTTTGTCAACCGAATTGATGAGTTACTGGTTTTTCACCCGCTATCTGCTGATCAGGTCGCCGGTATTACAATGATTCAACTAGAGCATCTGCGTCAACGTATTCAGCAAAATAATTTGACACTAGAATTATCTAGTGAAGTTATAAGGCTATTAGCAGAAGCTGGATTTGATCCAGTGTATGGCGCTCGACCTTTAAAGAGAGCCATTCAGCGCCGCATCGAAAACCCATTAGCTCAAGCGATACTTGCTGGAGAGTATACGGCTGGCAGCGTTATCAAAGCTACAGTGCAAAAGGGAGAGATACACTTTAGCTAGTCAAACCTGAAAAATCAGATTGGGGGATATTCAGCCTGACTTCTCCCTCAGCCTGATTTTCATAATTTATTAAGTCCCATAAGATCCAGATAAAAAGAACCCGCAGCTTGTTCAGAATCCGGAAGTGCTTTTAAAATGCTCACCGCTATTCGGCTATATTTTGAGGAGTGAGTGTCGATAAAAAACGAGCATCTTGAAGTTTAATGGGTATCACTTTTTTAGCCACTTTTCTGATTGATAGGGGGCGTTTATGACCACAGTACTCGAGAGATTGATTTAGTTTTAGTTCAAATGATTTACAAAAGCCAGCTACCCTACAGAATACCTTTATCAGCATGCTAACCCAACACTAACTATCTTATTGGTTATGTTATACAAAATCAGTTGCTTGTATTGAACTCCAGTCTATTGGCTCTATTTATTAAAAGTAACTAATGAAACTGTGATAATATTCAAATAGTCAACTTCACTTTTGCTTGTTAAAGCAGTTTAATAGAGGCAATTTATGTACCCTGTTGTTGTATCAGATTTAGATGGCACCTTGTTTAATGATAATCATCAGATCAGTGCTCGCACTCGGCAGGTTATTCAATGCTTAAGTAAGCAAGGTGTTACATTTATTTTTGCTACCGGGCGGCATTATCTGGATATTTCATACATAAAGGCCCAATTGGGCATTGATACGTATTTGATTACTTCAAACGGTGCCAGAGTGCATGACCCAAAAGGTAAGCCGATTATCAGTCATGATATTGCGCCTGATTATATGAGCCAACTGATCGAAGTTGGTCGCAAATATCGTCATCAAACCATTATGAATATCTACCAGAATACCTCATGGTTTGTTGAACAGAATGCTGATGTGATGCTGTCCTATCACAAAGAGTCTGGATTTAATTATGTAAGAAAGCCGCTTGATCAGGTATCGGTAACGGGTACTCAAAAGCTATTTTTTAATGCTGAAACAGAAGAAAAACTTGAACCTTTAGCTAATGAAATAGGTATGCTTTTTGGAGAGCAATTATCGCTGACTTACTCATTACCCACCTGCTTTGAAGTGATGAACCATGGAGTAAGTAAAGCGGTTGCACTGACTGAAGTGCTTAGGCTAGAAGGATTCAGTGGTGACCAAGCCATTGTTTTTGGCGATGGTATGAATGATTTTGACATGCTAAAACTGGCTGGAAAAGGCGTTGTAATGGGAGGCGCTTCCGATAGACTGCGCATGCTGCTATCAGAACATGAAGTGATTGGTCTGGCTAATGATAATGCGGTGGCTGAATATTTAGCTGAGTTATACCGTCTTGATCCTGATTTGGCTTCATAGTTAATATTTCTTCGTTTACTTGACATAACGGGGCCTTGGCTAGGACAATGTGCCAACCGATTCATGCTACATTGCTAATGTCGCTTTATTCTTTCGGTAAGAAAATCCAAACACCTCTTGGTATCGGTGTCACTGGACTCGCTCGCATCCTCTGGTATGGGTTGCTATGAGCGAAAATCAAGCATCCTCTGTTATGGATTGCCACTGAAAAACCGCTGAATTTAAAGGATATCTTTTTTATGCCTGTTATTACGCTTCCTGATGGCAGCAAGCGAGAGTTTGCTAATGCTGTTTCTGTTATAGAAGTTGCCCAAGATATAGGCTCTGGTCTGGCCAAAGCAACACTGGCTGGTCGTGTTAATGGCATATTAGTTGATGCTAGCACTCGCATAACTGATGATGCTGAGTTATCTATTATCACAGATAAAGATGAAGAGGGTATTTCGATTATTCGACATTCCACTGCTCATCTATTGGCTATGGCAACTCAAGATCTTTATTCTGATGCCCAAGTTACAATTGGGCCTGTAATTGAAAATGGCTTTTATTATGATTTTTCTTATAAAAGAGCCTTTACACCGGAAGATTTAGCCCGAATTGAAAAACGTATGGAAGAGCTTGCAAAGCAAGACATGGTTATTCAGCGAGTGGTAATGAGTCGTGCAGAAGCAGTTAGTGCTTTCCAGGCGCTAGGAGAAGAATACAAAGTTGAAATAATTAAGGACTTACCAGTATCTGAAGACATTTCTATCTACCGCCAAGGACAATGGATGGACCTGTGTCGAGGCCCTCACGTACCTTCTACAAGCAAGCTAAAAGCCTTTAAATTATTACGTGTTGCTGGTGCTTATTGGCGCGGTGATGCCAATAATGAAATGTTAACGCGTATTTACGGTACCGCATGGCAAGATAAAAAAGCACTGAAAGCCTATTTGAAACGTTTAGAAGAAGCAGAGAAACGTGATCATCGAAAGCTAGCCAAAAAATTAGACTTATTCCATATGCAAGAAGAAGCATCTGGGATGGTGTTCTGGCACCCTAATGGTTGGGCAATATACCAAGAGTTAGAGCAGTATATGCGTGTACGTCAGAGGGCTTATGGTTATCAGGAGATAAAAACCCCTCAGCTGGTGGAAAGAACTCTATGGGAAAAATCTGGTCATTGGGATAAATTTAAAGATGATATGTTCACCACTAATTCCGAGCACAAGGATATTGCTGTTAAGCCAATGAACTGTCCTTGTCATGTGCAAGTCTTTAACCAAGGCTTGAAAAGCTATCGGGATTTACCATTACGCCTTGCTGAATTTGGTTCTTGTCATCGCAATGAGCCTTCTGGTGCTTTACATGGTATTATGCGTGTCCGTAGCTTTACCCAAGATGATGCTCATATCTTTGTAACGGAACAACAGATCCAATCAGAGGTTGCATTATTTATCGACTTTCTCCACGAGGTCTATGATGATATGGGCTTTGAGCGTGATAGTTTAATCTATAAGCTATCTACTCGCCCCGAAAAGCGTGTGGGTTCTGATGAGGTCTGGGATAAAGCCGAAACAGCACTGGCAGATGCCTTAAATTCTCAGGGGATTCCTTGGGATACACTGCCTGGTGAGGGCGCATTTTACGGCCCTAAAATTGAATTTTCTTTGAAAGATTGTATTGGCCGAATATGGCAATGTGGCACCATTCAAGTTGATTTTTCTATGCCAGGTCGCTTGGGAGCTGAATATGTCAATGAGAGTGGCGATCGTAAAACACCGGTTATGCTGCATCGTGCTATTCTTGGATCTTTTGAACGCTTTATTGGTATTTTGGTTGAACACTTTGAAGGTGCTATGCCTGCGTGGCTCGCTCCTATACAAGGCGTCATTCTTACTATCACAGATAGGCAGAAAGAATACGCCAATAAGTTGCAAAAAACTTTATCGGAAAATGGGTTTAGGGTTAAAGCTGACTTGAGAAATGAGAAGATCGGCTTTAAAATTCGCGAGCACACCCTAATGAAAGTTCCTTATTTGCTGGTAATTGGTGATAAGGAAATGGAAACTAATACCGTTTCTATACGTACTCGCAAAGGTGAAGATTTGGGCGTGATGCCAATAACCACATTTATTGATCAGCTAAACACAGACATTAGCAGGCGTGGCCGTAATTACTGAGCTGATCATCGAAATGCAGTCTTTTCGATGAGTTGTAAAGAAAATGGGTGTAGCGCTAATAGATATGTATTTTTTCGTTGATAATTGTAACTGGTGAAGCCGGCATTTTTAGATGTTATTGTGTGACCAACTGTCCGGCTTATTTTTTGATGTTTGCACAGGAGATAAAACCATCAGACGTAGCAGCTTCCGTGATCGTCGCCCCCAAAAGGCGCCGGTTAATGAGAATATCCGTGCCAAAGAGGTCCGCCTGATTGGTGCTGAAGGAGATCAGGTTGGCATTGTCGATTTGCGAGATGCATTGGTCATGGCCCAGGAAGCGGGTCTGGATCTGGTTGAAATAAACTCAACCAGTGAACCGCCAGTCTGTAAGATTCTGGATTACGGTAAACACCAGTACGAGCTGAAGAAGCAAAAAGCAGCAGCGAAGAAAAAGCAGGTTCAAACCCAGGTGAAAGAAATTAAATTTCGCCCGGGTACTGAAGATGGGGATTATCAGGTCAAACTGCGCAACCTGATACGTTTCCTGACTGAGGGCAATAAAGCGAAGGTATCCCTTCGTTTTCGTGGCCGTGAGATGGCTCACCAAGAACTGGGCATGGAACTGATGAAGCGGGTTCAGAACGACCTGCTAGAAGTCGGAACCGTTGAACAGCTTCCAAAAATGGAGGGTCGTCAATTAATCATGGTGATTGCCCCGAAAAAGAAGAAGTGACTAAGCCAACAAGAATCTAGCTGTAGTCTTTAGCTTGCCTGCCCTTGAGTAGTATGCAGGCATGCTAACGTTAATATTTTCTTGTTGGGTCACTATCCATAAACAATTTCGGCATCCTTTGGGTGACCCAAATGCGGAGTGTTTTTCATGCCTAAAATGAAAACCAACAGTGGAGCTGCGAAGCGTTTTAAGAAAACAGCTTCTGGCTATAAGCGTAAAGGTGCTTTTAAAAGTCACATCCTGACCAAGATGACGACTAAGCGTAAGCGTCAGTTGCGTGGTACTTCAATGGTATCTCCCGCTGACGTCGGTCTCGTAAAGCGGATGCTGCGCGACTAATTCGTTTTTTTACTCTACTCAGGAGATACTAATGGCTCGTGTCAAGCGTGGTGTCATCGCACGTCGTCGTCACAAGAAAGTGCTGAAGCTGGCTAAAGGCTACTATGGTGCACGTTCACGCGTGTTCCGTGTGGCTAAGCAAGCTGTAACCAAAGCCGGTCAATACGCATATCGTGACCGCCGTCAACGTAAGCGCCAGTTTCGTGCTTTATGGATCGCTCGTATTAATGCGGGTGCCCGAGTTAACGGTTTGTCTTACAGTCGCTTTATTTCTGGCCTGAAAAAGGCTTCAATTGAAGTTGACCGTAAAGTCTTAGCCGATCTAGCTGTCCATGAAAAAGCCGTTTTCGGTCAGCTGGTAGAAAAGGCAAAAGCTGCTTTAGCTTAATGCTTTAGTCAACCAGCTAACAAAAGAGCCTGCTCATTTGAGTAGGCTTTTTTTGTTACGGCCTTTGATGGAAAAGCAGCCCTTAAAACCTAAGTTCGACATAAGAAGCTGATTTTATATTATATGACTAATAAGCTAGCTGGGGCTGGAGTAGGGCTATGCTGAGAAAAGTATTTTGTAAGGTGGGTAATTTTTTAACCAATTGCGCTTGCCTTCAAGAAGTGAGGGTAACAGGGTCGCTTCGCAGTATTTATAGTATTAGAAGGGATGCCCTCAAAGAAGCGCCTTGGGAGTTCATAAAAAAGCTTCTCTGGAGGAAAGTAGTGGCTAAAGCCATCTTTTTTAGGATAAGTTATAGACTCATATAAAACGTGTTTACTGAGCAAGAATCACGTCATGAATAAGCGGATTGGTGGAGCCAGGCGGGATCGAACCGCCGACCTCCTGCGTGCAAAGCAGGCGCTCTCCCAGCTGAGCTATGGCCCCAAACTTAATCAATTATTTTACACCTTTATTTTGCACACAATAATTACGATGCCCACTCTATTCAATAAAATCAAATAAATAACAACGCTATAAATATCTGCACAAAATTGGTGGGTCTGGGAGGACTTGA
>JAQYUY010000019.1 GCA_028728195.1 Endozoicomonas sp. (ex Botrylloides leachii) | reverse complement strand
TGGTTAGAAAATTGCCGTCGTTTATGGAAGAATACCGAGCGTAAACTCAATACGAGTCTTCAATTTACGCACTTGGCCTTTTTGGCTCTCTTGTTGAGAAGATTATGAACAGCTTCTAAGAATACCGCTTATGCGCTGAATAAAGGCTATGATGCTGGAAAAAAGGTCTCTGGTATTAAGCGACACATGGCTGTAGATACGCAAGGACTGCCCCATGCTATCGAAATCACCACTGCGGATGAGAGTGATAGAGCGGGTGCTCTGAAAGCCTTCAAATGCAACAAATCGAGCTTATCAAAAGTAGAATCTGTCTTGGTTGATGGCGGCTATACAGGCAAGCCTTTCACTTGTGCTGTTGATGAATTACTGGGAGCCACTGTACAGGTAGCCAAAAGGAATGAGCTTCATACATTTAAAGTCATCCCTCAGCGCTGGGTAGTCGAACATTCATTTTCTTAGTTAGAGAATTATCGCCGTTTATGGAAGAATACTGAGCGTAAATTAAATACAAGCCTTCAATTTACGCCTTTGGCCTTTCTGGCGCTATTATTGAGAAGATTATGAACAGCTTCTAATAAATCATGCATTTTTTCATTCCATGCAGTGGGCAAGTCGATGATCTGTAGCGTACCATTGATTAAAGCCTTTTCGATCTCGTATCGTAATATTACGTGTAATGGGTAGGTTACTTCATCGGCATCAACTCGGATAAGACTCTTCTGAACACGCGTATATAGTTTGTGTAAATTATTAACGCACCATGCTTGGTCGTTTGTTTCTGAACCTAGAAATATACGCTGGATTATCGGGGTAATAAACTGCATAAACTCTTCAGTTCGGCAGGCTTGCATTTCTATCAGCAGCGATTGACTTTCATGAGTGCCTGTACTCAAGGCCTTCCCTACCGGTTGATTGCGCCAATCCTGAGGCAATCCTTGTTCATAAATAGCATGCCCTGTTTCATGCAGAACTGACATCATTGAGCTGATAAAGCTAGATGTTGCATAACGGGTGGTTATCCTGACATCGTCAGGAACTCCGTTACAAAATGGGTGATGGCTCACATCAAGGCGACCATGCTTAAAATCAAACCCAATTGATGACATTAATGCTACACTTAGCTTTTTTTGCTTTGCATCGCTGAAATAACCCGAAATAGGCAGTACCTTATCTTTTGATTGCTGGTGAATAACGCTATCTGCAAAACCTGGCAGGAAACTTTTAAGATCAGCAAAGATAGTATCAATTTGGGCACTTGTGACGCCGGGTTCATATAAATCAAGCATAGCATCGTATAGACCTAGTCCTGTGGATTCACTTCGGTAACTGGCCTCTTCTCTTGTGAGCAATACCACCTCTGTGAGTAATGGCTCCATGGCTGCCCAATCATTATTAGCTCGATGCACCCGCCAAGCTTGCTCGCATTTCGCGCGAGCCTTAGTATTTGCTGCTATCAGATCATCTGGTATGCAGGTAGCCTCTTGATATGTTCTATCTATCTCCCGAAGATTGGCTGTTTCCCAATTGCTCAGTGCTGCGCCTGCTCTTGCACCGTTGATCCAGTCACCCACTCTTGGTTCTGTGATAAGCTGATGGATCATCACTTTAAGCGTCGACATTGCCTCTGCACGTGCCTCACCACCGCCAACTGGCATCATTGAGGCTTCATCCCACTCTGTCATAGCTGCAATGTGCTGAAGATCATTTATCTTTTTAAAATGGTGCTGTAACTTTTGATAGGCTGAATTAATGCCACCTGAATTGCCATTTATGGTAGATGGAACGTTGTTCATATCCTGTCCTAGTTGCATGAAAATAATTGGTGCCATCGATTCATATTTCATATGAAAGACACTCGCATGCATATTAATATACGACACTAAAAACATAGTAAAGCTAGCATATTAAAATTATTGGTTGTGTATCAATAAAGTTGGTAGAACTCTCTTGATATAAACTCGCCAATGACTTTGTCATGGATTTCCTCTGACTTTGAAAAGCAAATCGTCCGCCTGACTAAACGCTTAATACGTGTTCGAAATGTAAGGTTTTGCCTTTCAATACCTTGGGTAAACTTCTTACTGGCAACGTGCATCTCAAATGGTAGATGTGTTGTGTAAACACTGAAGCTATCTGTGCAGAAAAAACTGATGGGAAAACCTGACAGGAGCGACATTAGTCTATGGAAAGTATCTTCATTTCTCCCGCCAAAGGCATGTGCTATACCCAAGTGAATTCAAGATGCTCATTTTTCTTCCAAGCTTACTCCTTAAAATGAAGGGTTATAGCTGAATAAACGCGAGCATCTTGAAAGCGTTTGAGTATATAACCCGTTTAAACCTTGGCTCCCAAGCATACCATAACCACCGTTGATTGCGTTTATTCCCAACATAACCCCATTGTTCATCTACTTCGCAGATTAACTGCACTCGGGTATTTTCAAAAGGAACTGATGTTATTTGCGAAGGGGACAGTTTTTTAAATAAGTGACTACTGTAGTCAGGCTTATTTTGAGTACTCGGCTAATATCACGCACGCCCGAGCCATTCATGGTCATATCAACGATCTGTTCTGGCACTCCGGGTTTACAGGCATTATTACAGTACTCACATTGGAAGCTCTTGCAGCAGTCAGTGCAGTGGAATCTTTGCTTGCCTGACTTAGATTTTCCGTAACGAATCACTGATTTTTGCTCAGAGCAGTAGCGGCAGGGGACTTCAATGACAGCCATAGATAATCCAAAATTCGGAATTATACGGTGATAAATTCATGACTCCAACTTTTTTATATCACCACTTATGATTCGATCCTGCACACCGGGTTGGTTACCGTTATATATGAAGTCCTTTTGAAAGCTTTTTCTACAGTTTTTGCAGTAAAAGCGTTGCAGACCTGAGGGAGCCTTTCCATTTTTTACGACACGGTTGCTTTCACAGTGAGAGCAGTTAACTTCAATGATTGCCATGAGACCAAAATGCCCAATAATCGCATATTGGTGATCCAGATCAATCAAGACTCAACGTATATGATGCATTACCAGATATGAGCGACTGAGGCGTAATTATTTGGGCATGCTTCAGCTAGCGACTTCCTTAATTTGGCTCGACTAATTGAGAATGCTCCCTAGAAGAAAAAAAAAATCGTGCTATCTTTGTAGGCGGATATTATAGGAAATTAAAATAAAATATTTATTAAATTTTATCTTTATACCTATAACATGGTTTTTTGTAGAGCATACATTATTTTACAAGTGGTGATTTATATGCGAAAAATTTGTATATTTATATCTTATTTTTTTTTATTTTCTTGTTCAATTTATGGTCATAGCGACCTTATCGATATAAGTAAAATGCTAAATGATACTTTAAGTGAAGAATATTTTTTAAATGAGATTAAACGTAAGATAAGTCAAAATCGAAGTAATGAAGATAGTGAATTTAACGTTTTTTTTAATTTAGACATAACATGGGGTTCTTATTTTTCAGAAACGGATAATGATCTTAAAATAGTAAGACAATGCCCAGCAAATAAAGAAAATTTCAAAGATAAAGTATGGGAAGAATATAAAAGTAAAATTTTTTCAAAGTGTAAAGATGGGTGTCCTAGTGTAATAGCTGAATATACAGACACTGGATCGATATCAGTTATAAGAGATCTTCAAGATACATACCGCCCTATAAGATTTTATACTTTATTTATGGGGAAAAATAAAGTTATACCACTTGGCAATGATAAAAAAAACCAATTGATCAATAAGATGAAACATATAACTGAATATAAGTATAATTTTTTGGAACTAGTTGTAAAAGTTACGAACGTTGGTGTTTTGGAAAAAAGAAAGGAAAAAATATTACCAATTGCTATTTTTAAAAATGGAAATGGAGTTTTTTTTAGAAATTTAGAAATAGATGATTCTAGTATCAAAATTACATATCCTAAACCAATAGAGATGTTAATGAGAAATACAGTTAATGCTTGCTTTAAATAATTAGATAATTCAAAAAATCTGGTAAAGGTTCAGAAGAGTTGATAGTGCTCCCGGTATATAAACTCGCCGATTACTTTGTCATTAATTTCCTCTGATCTTGAAAAGTCTACGTTCGATATAATCGCTGGTGTCATAAAGGTACGTGGGGATGTGTTTTTGAAGAGCTTTCCACAGATAAAGATTTTGAATATTTGATGGTCGATGGCAGCATTACCCGTGTCCATCAAGATGGGGCACCAAAAAAAACAGCTCAAACTGATGAGGCGGTTGGAAAATCAAGAGGCGGCTTAACGACTAAAATCCACGCAGCTGTTGATGCTTTGGGAAATCCTGTTCGCCTGATTATAACCGCTAGTCAGGCTTCAGAGTATGGACAGGCTAATGCACTGATAGAAGGCTTCAGGCTGATTATGTGTTAGCTGATAAGGGCTATGACTCTGATGCTTTTATCTTTTCGATACGTAGCACAGGAGCTAAACCTGTTATTCCTCAAAGAAAAGGGAGGCTATCCCCAAGAGATTATGATCGAGAGTTATGCAAAGAACGTAATCTAGTAGAAAGGTTATTTCAAAAACTGAAGCATTTCCGCAGGGTCGCAACAAGATATGAGCGACTGGGGCGTAATTATTTGGGCATGCTTCAGCTAGATTTGGGCATGCTTCAGCTAGCGGCTTCCTTAATTTGGCTCGCCTAATTGAGAACGCTCCCTAGTTTGAATCACTACTGGTAAAGTAGTTGTAGATGCTCCGCCCCGTTCTGCCCAAATATGACCACGTTAGACTGTGTAATGCTCCGCTTAAATTAAGTCCGCTATATTCAAAATCTATTTTCGTTTGCAGTTGATCATCTTTAGTATAAATATGAGTGTCATCTGTGCTTAGGTCATCAAGAAGATTTCTACCTTCACTTTTTACAATATAAAGTAGTAATTTTTCTTCTTCCAAAAAAGAATGCGTAGCTTTTACATCTACTGTAGAAAAACCATAATTAGATACATCATTCATTTTATCGAGCAGTTGTTTTTTTAGTTCATCCTTAAGTGGTAT
>JAQYUY010000018.1 GCA_028728195.1 Endozoicomonas sp. (ex Botrylloides leachii) | reverse complement strand
GTGGTAACAAAGAAGGCCATAAAACAGCCAAAAAGTAGGGAAATAGCTTTCATTTTTATATACTGTCCTTAACTCTTATAAAGAGGAAAAAGCCCAACAATTAAATAGAGATGCGTCTCTAAAAAAAAATTTATTTTTAAGTTGAATGATTATAGACCAAGATTTTGTTTTATTAGTGATGCGATAAACTGCCTTCAGTTTTATGCTTTTCCATACCACCTAACCATTACTTTACTCGTGCTTGAATAAGCTGCTTTGAGAGATTAATGCTGTTCACTTGCTAAAGGCATTAAAAAAAACACTAAAAAAGATTAAGTATATTCCGTCGTAAGGACAATTAATTAACAAGGCTGATATGACTCCTCAAAATAGCCGCGCCTAAACTTTAGGTGCAGCTAAAAATGGCTTATGAAGAAGTGTCAGCACTTATTTAATGTTAATTCCCCCTAAAAATTAGCGGGTATTGTCAAAATAGGCGGTTTTTTGAAAATTCAGTTTTGTGCAGCAGTTCCTTAAGGGATTTTTTAAGGGTGATCTTTGCGGATATGTAATCTCCTTTGATTGCGGGATAAGAAAGAAAGCTCACAAAATAGGCATTTATAGGACTTTTTCTCCTTATGCTTACGGGCGGTATGTTTTGTCCTTTGATCGTAGGAGAAGAAATAACACTCACAATATTTGCATTTAATGGATCTTTCCTCCGTATGAAATTTTCGGATATGTAAATAATAGTTAGAGCTACTTTGGAAACCACGCTTACAAGATCGGCATTTAAATGGCTTGCCTTCCGGATGATAAGTAGAATGTTTGTAGAGTTGGTTGAGGGATGGGAATTCCTGTCCACATGTTGTGCATATATGTTGTTTTTGTTGACCTGTAGCGGGTTGACCACTTGCCATACTATGGCTGTTAATAGCCTCTTGATTAGGTTGCTCTAGATTGGCCATCGTATGAATAGGCTGAAAATCGTCCTTTATAATGCATTCTTCCTTAATTTTTTGATAATGCATATTGATTATATTAAATGTTTTTGGGGTATTTTTATCCCCATAATACATAACAGTTAAAGGTAGAAAGCTAGGTTTTTCTTGATTTATTGTTAATTCGCTAACACTAGCACTAAGGCATATGTTATCCATATGCGTGCCGCTATCATCCATACTATAGTCACAGGTTTCTGCTTGATCTGCATTGTATTGTTGACTAGTCGGCATAGGCAGTGTACTAAGTATAAACTGAAAACCTTTAAATTTGTTTGGGTAGTCCCTTTTACAAAAAGGGTACTCTTTTTTATTCCATAGATCTGCTAACAATAGACTAATAGATTTGGTGATATCCATGGCTGTTGGTGGATTTGTATCCTCTAAATAGCCTGTTATAGGGGATAATATTATTTTGAAATAGTAAAATTTATCATTAAGTTTTTTTGCTGATGAAAAAGTGATACGGTTTTTCAATATTGTTTGTTGATAATACAAAGGACAGTCTGCAAGGCGTATGGAATCCAATAGTTCTTTTATTGTAGTAATGTCTATAAGATCTTCGCAGGGAAGAATGGATATCGCTTTTAAGGAGGTATCTTCTGCCAGTTCAACCACTAGATCAAAATTAAGGCTATTTGAATATGCCGTGGTAACAAAGCAGGCCATAAAACAGCCAAAAAGTAGGGAAATAGCTTTCATTTTTATATACGTCCTTAACTCTTCTTATAAAGAGGAAAAATCCAGATAATTAAATAGAGATGCATCTCTACAAAAAAATTTTATTTTTAAGTTGAATGATTATAGACCAAGATTCTGTTTTATTAGTGATGCGATAATATATCTGCAGTTCTATGCCTTTCCATACTACCTAACCATTACTTTACTTGTACTTTAATAAGCTGTCTGGATCAGATTAATTCTATTTGCGCGCTAAAGTGATTTAAAAAACATTTAAAAAAATGGTGAAGGTTCATAAGAGTTGATAGCCCTCAACTTTAGCAAAATCTGCTACTTTTGTAGATTTCTGTTGTAGTATTATGGCTCTTGTTAAAGTTATATGTATTTACTGTCGTAAATCGGATAATCTTGTCAAAAATGGGAAGGCAAGATCAGGCTTGCAAAGGTTTCTCTGTCGTTGTTGTAATAAAACCTTTCAACGTGACTACCTCTACAACGCTAACCAGCCTGGAACCCATGAACAGATTGTTCAGCTCACTCATAATGGCTCAGGTGTTCGCGATATTGAACGATTCCTCAAAATCAGCCGAACTACTGTCATTGCTCATTTAAAAACTATCACCACCATCTGTAACAGAACTTCCATTTGAAAATGAAAAGGTTCAGTTGACCTGTGATATGGATGAACAGTGGTCATTCGTAGGGAGTAAGAAAAATCAACGCTGGCTCTGGTATGCATGGGAACTACGATTTAAGCGAATCATTGCACACGCTTTTGGTCGTAGAACAGATGCAACTCTGAAAAATCTACTGAAGCCCTATCGGTTTAAGTTTTACTGCACTGATCAGTGGCCGTCATACGCGAAGTACTTGCCAGAAGAGCCTCATATTATAGGTAAGCGCTTTACTCAGCGTATAGAGCGGAAAAATCTCAATTTTAGAACGTTTGAAGCGGTTATGCCGTCGATCTACCTGCTTTTCAAGGTCAGAAGAAGTTCATGACAAAGTAATCGGCGAGTTTATATACCGAGAGCACTATCAACTCTTCTGAACCTTTACCATTTATTGGCTTAAATCAAGCCGAAGCTTGGCCTTTGATTTTACAGTTTTTCATACTTTAGTGTCTCTCCAAGCTTGCTTGGTTTATAAATTTTGTATTACATCTCTTGCTGTATGGATCTTTTCTGATATAAAGGGCGATGGTAGCAGCTATGTTTTGACCATTTCCTAGTAGTGGTGAAAATTTTTGCACAAGATTGGCATGGAAAGAGCTTTTTCAGATTATGATCCTTGTAGATATGTAGTCGCTTTTCTGCGCATTTGGAGAAAGAAATACTACAATATTTGCATTGAAAGTGATTTTTTGAAGCATGTTTTTTCTCGATATGTCGTACCATGCTCGTGTAGTGGATGGACTTATAATCATCACAATATGAGCATTTATAAGCCATTTCCCTCTTATGAGTGCGGACATGTGATTGCAGTTCCTTGTTGCTGCAGAAAGAAAGCTTGCAATTAGCATATTTGCATTTAAAGGGCTTGTCCCTCGTGTGATGGCGGAGGATATGCTCTTCCTTATGAGAGGGATAGATGAAACTATGAGTACAATCAGGATAGTCGCATTTATAGGGCTTTCCCTCTGTATGAGGCTTTAAATGTGTTATCAAGCGGTGGGTGTTTGGGAATTCTAGGTTAGATTGTTCGCATAAAAAATCACTTTTTTGACTTGTAGCAAGTTGACCGCTTGCCATACTATGGCTATTAATAGCCTCTTGATTAGGTTGCTCTAGATTGGCCATCGCATGGGTAAGCTTAAAAGCGTCCTCTACAATGCTTTGTTTATAATAATGCATGGGGATTGTAGTATCTATTTTTGGGGTATTTTTATCCCCAAAATAATTAACAGTTACAGGGTGTAAGCTAGGTTCTTCTTGATTAAGTATTAATTCATTGTAATACATGTTATCCGTGTATGCGTCGCTATAATCCATACTATCATCACTGGTTTCTGCTTGATCCGCATTATATTGTTGACTAGCCGATACACTTTCTAAAGGCATGCTCTTTATTTTAAACTTAAAACCATTGAATGCTTCTGGGTACTCCCTTTGGCAAAAAGGGTACTCTTTTTTATGCCATAGATTTCCTAACAACAGGCTAAAGCATAAGGTCAACTCTATTTCTGTTAGTATCTGTGCATTCTCTGAATTAGGGCATAATTGTATTGTTAAATAAAGCAACGCATCAGTACTTCCTATTTTTAGCGGCGAAAGGCGGATGTTATAGTTGTTCAATATTGGTACACAAAAATGATATTCTGGATAGATGATCCAAACCTTCTGTTGATCTATTATTGGAAGCTGACTTGTAGTGCTGCTGTCAGGATCTTTGCAGGGAAAAATGGATATCTTTTTCAAGGAGGTATCTTCTGCCAGTTCAACCACTAGATTAAAATTAAGGCTATTTGAATATGCCGTGGTAACAAAGCAGGCCATAAAACAGCCAAAAAGTAGGGGAATAGCTTTCATTTTTATATACGTCCTTAACTCTTCTTATAAAGAGGAAAAAGCCCAATAATTAAATAGAGATGCATCTCTACAAAAAAATTATTTTGAAGTTGAATGATTATAGGCCAAGATTCTGTTTTATTAGTGATGCGATAAACTGTCTTCAGTTCTATGCTTTTCCATACCACCTAACCATTACTTTACTCGTGCCTGATAAGCTGTTTTGATGAGACTTATTCTGTTCGCTCGCTAAAGGCATTAAAAAAACACTAAAAAAATCAAGTATATTCCGTCATTATGAGTATATATCGTAGTTACCAATAATAATTAATAAGGCTGACATTAACCCTGAAAATAGCCGCGCCTAAACTTTAGGTGCAGCTAAAAATGGCTTATGAAGCAGTGTCAGCACTTATTTAATGTTAAGTTTCCTTAAAAATTAGCGGGTATTGTCAAAATAGGCGGTTTTTTTGAAAATTCAGTTTTGTGCAGCAGTTCCTTAAGGGATTTTTTAAGGGTGATTTTTGCGGATATGTGTTCTGAGGTTATTGTAAAATTGGCAAAGTATCCCACAATATTCGCATAAAAAGGATTTTGTCTCCATATGAAAGTAGGCATGTGATGCCCTTTCCGAGGGGGTGCAGAAAGAACGATTACAATTATCATATTCGCATTTATAGGGCTTTTCTCCCATGTGATGGCGGCGTATATGTGTTTTCCTGTTATATTCAGTGCTGAAGCACTCATCACAATTATCATATTCGCATTTATAGGGCTTTTCCCCCGTATGAGTTCTATTATGTGCTCTGAGTCGGTAGAGGTATGGGAATTGCTTTCCACATGTTATGCATATATATTTTTTTTTATTTGTAGCAGGTTGACCGCTTGCCATACTATGACTGTTAATAGCCTCTTGATTAGGTTGCTCTAGATTGGCTATCGTATTGGTAAGCTTAAAAGCGTCCTCTACAATGCTTTCTTCCTCAATGTTTTGATAATATATTGTGATTGTCTTATCTATTTCTGGAGTATTTTCATCC
>JAQYUY010000017.1 GCA_028728195.1 Endozoicomonas sp. (ex Botrylloides leachii) | reverse complement strand
GAGCCTATGCAGTTTGCGCCTATGCTCTCAATTTAAAGTCACACATCAGGTATAATAAATATAATATATAAATCAGAGCCTCTGGCTTACATGAAAAAGGAAGAATTAAATTCATAAAATCAATCTCAACAGATTCTTATTTTGCACATGTGCAAAAACTAAGTAATCCCAGCTATCAACCATAAATTCATGACCCCAACTTTTCCATAGCGATGACATTTTAAAGAATCTTTATTATGCATTTAGCTTTCTTGATACTTAAAAGCAATAGGCGAGAGCAATTTTATTAATTACACCCCTTTACTAGCTTTTATGAAGCAGTTTGCCAAGAATACTCGCATTGCAGTTTCTCCATTCATGCAACTCAGCTTTAGGCCCAGCCTTTTTAAAATTTTGCACATGTGCAAAAAAAATTATGGAAGTGAATCACCAATTCTACCTATAGGTCAATTGCATAGTTTTAAGATGCAATATAGACATTTTGATCAGTTAGGGCAGAACATGATAAACAACCTGCTGATTTCTTTACTATGTTTACTTCAGTTTGCTTAGATAGATTATCTTGATTATGAGGGCTTCCAACTGAAGCAAGAAATTATAATTTAGGCAGCAGTATGCTGCTTTAGGAAGATCTTTCATCTTACTGAGGTAGATAAAATTATAAAAAACAACTCATTGAATAGATTATAAAATGATACCATAATAAACTAAATTACTCGGTAGAACATAAAGGAACCGAATATGACAAAGACTATTGCTGTCGTTAATCAGAAAGGAGGAGTTGGGAAAACGACCTCTAGCATAAACCTTGCAAAAGGTATAGCTTCAAGAGGCAAGCGTGTTCTTCTGATCGATAATGATTCTCAGGGCAATAGTACCAGAACTATTTTTGGTGATGATCTTCCTGATGAGATTCTTAGCTTCAATGAAGATGGTTGGGTTATCACTGGACCGTCCAACACAATCCAGCTGTACTTGGGAGAAGATAGTGCGGCTCCTTTTGTTTATACCAATTTTCTCTCAGTGTTTGGCAGCTCAAAACATCTTGCAGAAATCTCCAATAAAGATATTGTTGAAGCAGGATTCAAGTTCAAAGATCAGGTTCAAGGCTTCTCTGAGTATGACTACGTAATCATCGATTGTCTGCCCTCTTTTGGAACGATGATGACCTCTGCGCTTATGGTTGCGGACTATATGTTTATTCCAACTGTATTGGATGATTACTCGGTGAAGGGAATAGAACACTTGATAGAGACAGCCATGAACATCAAGAAAAACCTTAATCAGGATTTGGGTGTTCTAGGTATCTTTTGTAACAGTGTTGATGGCCGTGATGTCCTTGTTGAACGCCACTTTCTAGAACAACTTAAGAATAAATTCGGTGGCCTCATTCTTGAAACGCAAGTAACTCAGTCAAAGAAAGTTTGGGAAGCAAATGCTCTCCAGAAATCAATGTTTGAGTACGATCCAAAATGTGCTCAAGCCAAGCAATATGAAGCCCTGATTTCTGAGATTCTGAGCCGAATGGAGGCATAAAGATGAGCTTTACGAAAGCTATTAAGGAAAAGGTCGGCAAAAAAACTGATTCACAGACCACCAAACCAACTATCAATATAAGCAAACTTATCAGTGGTGAGCCTATCATTGATGAAAACAGTGTCTTAGAGCTGGATACTAACCAGGTGATCAATAAGGATCAGGTTCGTACTCAGTTTGATGATGATTACATTGAAAATCTGGGTGCATCTATGATTGAGGTTGGCCAGATTCAACCTATTGTGGTATCACCAGTTAACAAAGACGGCAAATACGAAATTCAGAAAGGGGAGTGCCGCTGGCGTGCTGCCAAGCTGAAAGGAATAAAGGTCAAAGCCATTGTTGATGCCAGAAGTTTGAGCGATACGGACATCATCCTTGGCGAGTTAGTTGAGAACATTCAACGGGATAATTTGAAGCCTCTAGAAATTGCTGTAGCCATCAAGGTATTAAAAGATGGTGGTATGAAGCAAGGTGATATAGCTAAAAAAATGGCCAAGAACGACTCATTTATTTCGCGCCATCTAAAGCTTCTTTCTATGCCTGATTGTGTGAAGAAACTCTATCTGGATAGCGTTATTTCAGACGTTCAGACTTTAAATAATCTTACCAAGCTCTACAAAATAAACCCTGACCGGGTTAAGGGGCTTTGCCAATCAGTGCCTCAAACTGGCCTGTCAAGAAAGCAAAGTGACAACTTTGTGAAGGAGGAGGGGGGGGTTAGTAAGGCTATTGAAACAGCGTCAACAGAATCTGAGCACCCCAAGGTGTCCTCTGTTAACACTATCCAAGATGATTTTGCACATGTGCAAAATTCTTCAGAAACTGTAGAAGAAGAATTTGAGGGTGTTCAGGATATAGGGGTGAGTAATTTATCAATTGACAAACCTCTGAGTCAGCAAATCGCTGAACAAAATATTAGCGATGAATTCTCTGTATCTGAGAGCCTTTCTTCTGCATCAAATACTGGCATCACCGAACAAATTTTATCTGAAGCAGTTGAAAACGATGAGGATGATGGAACGCTTTTCCGAGATGGCCAGCCAGGAATGTTTAGTATTGAAATAAAGACTCAAGATGGACGCATTGGTATTATTTGCTTAGATCGTAAAGACACTGATGCTGAGCATATTTGGGTAGAAATTGATTCTGAAAAAATGCGAGTACATATTGATCAAATATCAATTGTTCGCACCGTAGGATAAGTAGACTTGTATGGAGCTTAATCAGGATACTCAAAGAAAATACCTAATTATTTATTCTCTTGTTAGTCTGAATAGACCCAGTCTGGCAGATCTCCATAATGAAACATCCATACCAGAGGCCACCTTGAAGCGTCAAATTGCCTTACTTAGAAAAGAGTATCAAATGGATATTCAGTTCGTTAGGCATAAAAAAACTGTGGGGAAGTCTGGATATTATGTTTTAGTAGATTGGGGAATCATTCACCCGGATAAGTTTTTAACCAGTTTCGGCGGCCTGAAGTAGTAATGTGATTACCTAGGAAACTGACGGGTAATTACCGAGGGATTTTGTCGCTCCAGCGTAACAGCCCTTTCATATACACATTTAACGGTAAAAAAGATCATTTTACACAGAATTTAAGGCCATTAAGCAGTATAAGCAGTTAGATGAGACTTGATTTGTTTTTGTTTTTTTATAAAAAATAAGATGGACGGATAAACCTGAAAAAGTGTATTTCTGCCTGCTTTGGGTGTCAAACCTGTGTAATAGCGACTACCGAGTTGGACCTAAAAAATTAGTTCAGCCCATAAAAATCGAAGTAATTGCTCAAAAGCTCGCTAATATCATTGATTGGAAATTGTCTTGATCTTTGATGATACTATGCAGGACAGCTTACTAGGCTGTAGTAGCTTATCCCCCAAGGGAGAGACAAAAATCCATTTTTTTAGGCAGCTATATTTGTTTCTCGTAGATGCAATACAACCGTCTTGAATGATGAAATTTTAGGTTAAAATTTAACCTAAAATAGCTAAATACTGATCCCTATAGATTAAATAGATGAACCCACAACTTATCCACTACCTTATCCGCCGAAGCTGTGGATACTAAAAAATGTTTAAAAACAATATCTTATTTAATTTAATAGGACTTACGCATTGATAGTGCCTGTGATTTTTGGTAGCAGGTATTCCTTGCCTGCTGCAAATGCTTCTACAAAGGTGCCAACCGTTTCTTTAAAAAGCGCTCTCTGGTGCTGATAGATATTCGTAAACTTCTGAGCTACCTGCATTTTCTGAAGATACACAAACGCTAATATTGCAGCAAATATATGATTTCGGATGGGGCGCTCACTACGAACCTGAAAATGCTCAATGTGGCAAACTTGCTTGATTGCCCTGTGATATTGCTCTATCTGCCAGTGCTGGTCATGGATTAATGAAAAGTCGTTGCGCTCAAAAGGAACCTCTTCTGGTAAGTAGACCATATAATGGCGACACTGGTTTTTTAACGTCGTCCTAAATAAACGGACTTTACCAAAGTTTTTGAGCCAGACATCCAAGCCATCGTCCGATATATCGAGGTTCTGAGCCGGTAACCACTCACCTTTTACCAATGAGACTGTGCGGTTTTTCTCAACGGCAAACATAAACCCGCTCTGATGGTTCCTAATCTTCTACAGGTTTGCTGTGCAGCTGTACCAAGAGTCTCCGGTGACGAATGCCGGCTTTAACCCCCATGCCAGCACTTCGATCAGCATTTCACGGAAGTAATCATTTTTGGTTTTGTTTTCCGACTTATCACATATTCTGAAATTGACCGGCATATGCCGACCCAGTGTATCGGTGTAGTAGAGAGTAACTAGGTTGATTCCTTTAACCGCTCGGTGATGTTTACCTGACCAGAAGTAACCAACCAAGTCCACAGAATAGCTGTATGGCTTATCAAGCACGCTATCATCAACACTCAAGGTACCGCCGACAGGATTGAGTTCTACAATGGATTCATTGTACATATCTTTTGGTTGATAGTGTTCCCTATGAAGAAAACGATTTACGCTGTCGTGGGAAAACCCCGTCACTTCAGCCAGTCTGGTACAAGTAGCAGACTTTGGCTCGCTAATTAGAAAGCCCATGTATTTTGGAAGAGTGCATCGAGCCTTTGTGGGGCGAGTAGTACTTCTCACTTTCATTCCTGAAAAATAGTCTCTTTCGGTAAAAATCACATTTTTGAGCATGTTGTCAATGCGTAAGTCCTACTTATGATGACGGCGGTAGCCGTTTGGCCTCGCAGAGCAAGACCTGTTGAGCACGAAGTGCGAATAAAGGCGGTGAAGTGAGTTAATCCCCTTGTGGGTTAGCTAACTTCACCTATCTTGCCCCTGAACTCAAGCCATACAAATTTCTGTTATAACCTTATATGACATTAAGATTTATTTATTAAAATTAAGGAGTTATACCTAATTAAATAAACAGCTATAAAATGCTGTTTCTTACGAGATACTCCTAATATATCGAATATAAGGTTCTCTATGGCTATTCAGCTATCACTGGTTTTAACTTGCTATAACAAGATATAAGCTTACTTATTGATAGGTATTTTTACTGGCTTGTACAACAAATTACGGAATGTTAATTAATAATAAATCT
Organism: Endozoicomonas sp. (ex Botrylloides leachii); assembly: GCA_028728195.1. Taxonomy (GTDB): domain Bacteria; phylum Pseudomonadota; class Gammaproteobacteria; order Pseudomonadales; family Endozoicomonadaceae; genus Endonucleibacter. The sequence continues at coordinate 177 of JAQYUY010000017.1, read as the reverse complement.
TCATAAAGTAAAAGAGATAAGGGTTTTATATCCCTATGGAATCAATCCTAGAAAAACTAAGAAGCTGTTCATGATCTTGATTTTCCTTGATAATTCATCGAATGAGACAAAAGTACCCCAGCGATATCACTCGTGAACAGTTTGAACCTATTCTTCCGATCCTTGAAAGTGCTCGCA
>JAQYUY010000165.1 GCA_028728195.1 Endozoicomonas sp. (ex Botrylloides leachii) | reverse complement strand
TCAAGCATGGCTGGTATTTTTGAGTTTGGGTTGATACCAACAAAATCGCTACCAAATTGCTCTCCGTTGCTAATCCTTATCAAGTGCGCATCATACTCTGCATCGGAATAGCCTAATGCTAATAACTCTTCCAACATAATAGTAATTTTCACCCCATTAGGGGTTGCCAAGCTATACAGTTGAATTGGGTGTTTTCCTATAGGCAACTCCTTTTGGTGTGTTAAGCCAGCCATAGGACGATTGAAGTTGATAACTCCTGTATTTTTATTCTCATCCCACTGCCACTTTTTTGAAGTCATATATTCTTTCATAAAAGTTTTCTCCGGGTTTTATAAAAAATTAATACCAACTTAAGATTTTGAGCAATCAAATATTATTAATGTATATAAGAAGCATTTACTTGCGAAAGTTATCATTTTTTATCCAACTCAAGCCCTGTTACAAGGTTATTTTTTTCGCATCTAACCCGTTATTAACCATCGCCACAAAAAGTATTTTAAATGTAAACTCCTGTTAAACAAGCAATGTTAGCATCATGTTCAGAATACCAATCATTGTTCATTTTTTGTTATATATAGATGAAAATCAATCGCATACAAAAATTTACAAGCACTATAAAGTATTGAGTAGGGTGTAGTAAACGTAAATCGACTTATTTCTAGTTGATAGTGTGTAAGGTTTGGCTAGGTACCATAATAATGCTTAATTGTTTTTGATGGTTATACCCTTTACTTTTATATGGGAGGGGGTAGAAGTCGTTGTTATCACTATGAACGATATAATATCTATAGGATTTTCTATCTACGCTATTGCCTGACCACCTCAACACCAGCGCTGCGTTGGAATGCCTTACAATAGCCTTGCTATTACTCGTCATTCCGCTTTGTTCTAGAATCCGATTACGGTAGTTAGAAAACACGTTTAGTATAATTACTGCTTAGAGTCTTCGGTATATTGCGGTGGCGCTGATGCATATCTTGGTGGATCTAGTGTATATCCTGGTAAAATTGATGTATTAGATGGCGTTGATAAGTCTTCCCAGCCTGCTTCAGTTGCAGTTTTGTTACATGCAGCATCTATGGTATCTTCTAAAGCTAGAAGAGGGTCTACGACACAGTTTAATGCTAACCACGGAATAACGCCCATAGAAAGCGTGATGACATGTGTTAAAAAATGGTGCCCATTGACTCTGTCATGCCAGTTTGAAAAAAAGGTCGGTGCCCACCTACCCATATTATAGGGCAGCTTTGCTATTCTGATGGCATCTTGGATATAGGGCAGCCTGACTGCTTCGCCAGCTTTTTCTTTTACTGCACAAACAACACGATTTTTCCACCTTGAAATGCAATTCCCTGATACTTGCTGCTGAACAGGTTCACCGGTCACTGATAATGATAGGCCATTGTTAACTTCTGCTGGCATTGCTTCCTCTCCTTAGCTGACTATGATTAATTTCATACTCTTTAGAGCTGCTCTTACTTGGAATGTTGCATTATTCATCTAACAACATGGTTAGAGGTGCCAACTAAGCGAATATCAATCAATGTGTTTTATCTGCGTTATTGCGCTGGCCGCCCTAATGCCCATACTGTATTGGAGTGCTTTGCAATAGCCCTGTTAGTACTCGTTATTCCGCCTTGTTTTGGCGTTCGGCAATCCATGTATATTACGGTAGTTAGACAACATGATAGGAATAACGAGGTAGCTGCAAGTGCTAACTGGGGCACTTGCTTGTTTTGAGCATCAGATACTTAATAGAGAGCGCAAAAGACAGCGCCACGTTGATTAGCATCAAAGCAGCCTGTCGTGAGAAAAGAAAGCGATAACGACCAAGAGGTACTGAGCAGTTTCTTTAATTAAGCGCCTTCCCTTCGCTAGTTAGCTGTAACCACGGGTGAGAATACCAATAATACCGCCGACCGTTATTAGACGGTGCTGTACAATTATAACGACTTCTTCCCACTGCTAGGTCTGTTGTTTCAGTTACAGCGAAAGCCGTTTTTTTGTCATCAAGCCATGTGATATCTAATTGGCCTTTTCTGCCATAACAGCGCAGCTGGTTTTTTTGATAGTCGCCGTCCTTTAGCGTAAGCGTCAGTGTTGGTTTCAGGTTAGTTTGATCAATTAGCATTGTTTCAGGGGTTTTGGCGATTACAGGTAAAGGAAGGCTATTTACCTTTAGCTTGAAACTCTTCATATTAGCATAAGAAGCCGCCATCGGATAGCGAGGCAATAATGTAAAATCAGACAGGGTACCGGCGGCTCCTGATTGCTGACCAAGCCCCACATAACCAAGATCCGTTATCAATGCCCTTAACTCAGGTACCGTTTCACCAAAAGGCCAAGCAAGATGTTTTACGCTTTGCCCTGTTTTTTCTTTTATACGTTGCTCTGTCGTGGTGAGATCCTTTTTAACTCGATCTAGCCATTGCTCTTTAGTTTCACCCTGTTTCTTTTCTACAAGGTGGTCATGGGCAAGCGTATGATTAGCAATGGTAGCATCATGGTTGCTCATTTCCTTAATTTGTGTCCAGTTGAGAAAATCACCGTATTGTTTATCAACAGGATCAGTACTAACGAATAAGGTAAAAGGCCACCCTCTTTTTTTAAGTAACGGAAACGCATTGTCATAAATATTCCGATAAGCATCATCAAATGTAATAACTACAGCTTTATCTGGTAAATAATCTCCACGCTGAAGTGCCCGTGTAACATCCGTAAGCGCTAGCACCTTAAAGTTATTGTCCTCAAGGTATTTCAAGTGCTCAGAAAACACGGAAGGCGTTACTGTGGTACTTTTGGGAGTAGTGTCACTGATATGATGATATTGCAAGATGACTGCATGCTGTGCCGCATGCGCTGTCGTTGAAAGTAACTGTAGAAAAGGTATCGCAAGGTATGCTAGGTGCTGTCGCCATTTTTGCATGATATCATCCTTGATATGCTTACTTAGCCTTTGGGTCTAATAATCCCTTCCTGCATCGTGGATGCTACAAGCTGACCCTGCTGATTAAAAATTTGTCCGCGCCCTAACCCTCTGCCACCGCTAGAAGAAGGGCTGTCTATAGAATATAACAGCCAGTCATCTGCTCTAAAAGGGCGATGAAACCACATGGCATGATCAAGACTAGCAACCTGCATATTAGGCTGAAAAAAAGAAACACCGTGAGGAAATAAAGTGGTTGGTAATATTTGAAAATCAGACGCATAAGCTAGGATACAATTATGCACACTCTGGTCATCAGGCAAAGCACCCGCCGCGCGAAACCATAGCTTATTAGTTGCCTCTTTAACTGTGGGCAGATAAAAATTTTTAGGCTCTGCTGGTCTGACCTCTATAGGGTATCTAGCAAGGGCTACATCTTGAAATTTTGGGGGAATCATATGCTTAAACTGTAGCCGAAGCTCATATTCATCACTCAGATCATCAGGAGAGTCCACAACGGGCATACTTGCATGATGTTCAAATCCCTTCTCCTCAGTCTGAAAAGAAGCCGTAAAGGTCAAAATAGACTGACCTTCCTGAGTAGCTGAAACATGAAAAGTCTCAAAACTATTACCACTGCGAATGGTATCAACGGTATAAATAACCGGGGATTCCAGATCACGTTTGCGCAAAAAATAGCAGTGAAACGAATGAGCATGACGGTCTTCTGAAACGATTTTATATACTGCTGATAAAGCCTGCCCTAGCGCCTGACCTCCATGAGACCCTCCATAGCCAAGGTTCGCATTTTGGCCACAGAATACATTCTGTTCCAATTGCTCAAGGGAGAGCAAATTAACCAATTGCTGCAGAGGCGTGTTCATTATTATCTCCATTTTATGCTTTGCTTAGCGGCAATATACCAGCCTGAAGAGTTCATTAGTTGCTCTCTTTTATTTAGTGCTGGTTAGTTCAGTGTACCTTTATCATAGTAACGTGCAAGTGTTAGGTTACTCTGTTAGATGGGGTCTTTTGATAATTGCTCTCTTGGAATACTGTGTCATCCTGTCATGGCGTCTTTCAACAGATATTGTTACGATACGCCAACTGCCTGACCCAATAAGGTACAAATCATCGTTAAATACAAGCTATTTCGAAATATCTAGGCTATCTTTAATGCGCTCTTGATATTTAGCCTATGCTAACTGCCCATCAAGCACTTGTTCAATTATCGGTGACCTGACTTTAGCTGCGTTTTGCGGCCTCACTGTCACCAACAGCATGCAAGCATTCGAGTTAGACCTAGGTGCTGCTGATGTAACAAGTGCGTTAGCGCTGGCAGCTTTCGTTCAATAGTCAATATCAATGCGTATGCTTATAACACCCGGTGTTATGGCTAAATACACTTAAAGCGCGCTAACACGCTATGTTAGCAATCATTACCATGACCGCTAAATTTTTTAATAACTGATGTAGGAAGACTAACCTGACAATGCATGTTCCCAGTTTTGAAGTTATTCAGACTTGGCTCCAGCTCCATAGTGAATGGCTGGGTCCGACGATAGCCCTGATGGCCCTGCTAGAATCCCTCGTTATTGTGGGCCTGTTTGTACCCGGCGTGGCTATTATGTTTGCATTGGGCGCTCTTGCCGGTTCTGGCCTGATGAGCCCTGTTACAATGTTACTATGGGGTATTGCTGGTGCAGCCATAGGCGATGGCATTAGCTTTCAGTTAGGCTATCACTACCATCATAAAGTAAGAAATTGGTGGCCTTTTAATAAACACCCCGAATGGCTAAAAAAAGGAGAAGTATTTTTTCACAACCATGGTGATTTAAGCATTGCTTTAGGGCGGTTTATTGGACCTGTACGTCCGGTTGTACCTGTCGTTGCCGGTATGTTAGATATGTCACCAAAACGGTTTTATCTGGTAAATATTCTTTCGTCTATCCCGTGGTCTCCCGTATACCTAATGCCTGGCTTTTTAGCCGGTGCGGCTGTGCAAAGCCATGGTAAAATTCCCACTGAATTCTTTTGTCTAATTCTAGGCTTGCTCACGCTAGCACTGATATTACCAGTACTTATTCATTGGCTAACAACAAAATACTTACCTGCAAACGTCTTTAAATCCAGTATCGTTACCCTGTTGATTGTAGCCATTGCGTTGATTACGCTTCAATGTTACGGCGAATTTTTACCTTATAATATAAAAATAGCCGCGGAGCTTAACACGCTAGGCATGCCTTACCTTCAAGAAACGATGGCAACGCTAACATGGTTTGGTAGTTTGAAGCTATTGTGTATCCCCATGTTACTCGTGGGTGCTATCAGCATTTATAAAGTGGGTAGAAGGCAAGTTATTATGTGGCTTAGTGCTTTTGTAGGTTTACAAGCAAGCGTTTGGGCACTGAAGTGGTTTATTCATAGCCCTCGCCCTCCTCTCGCTGTCGGCAACCTTGACCCTTTTTCATTTCCATCAGGCCATACAGCTAATGCAACTTTTCTTTTAATTGGCGTGGCCATTTATATCAGCAGCCATATGGTTTATGTACCACGCATACTGACGCTAGCTAGTGGCGTTATGCTTGCCTTTTTGGTGGGATTATCGCGGCTGGTTTTACATGACCATTGGCTCGGCGATGTAGTCACCGGCTTGACTTTAGGCATGCTATGGTTATCAGTTGCCTTGTACCTTGACTCCAAGAAGAGACCTGTCCGTTAACATTGACCGGTGTATATCCGGCTTTCGAGAAACGATGAGATCACCCTTTATAAAGGCTGTTCAAAAAAGCCATAAACAGCCTTTAAAAGATCATATGGCACATCAATGCAATCCTATATTGATTGCCAAGTTTAATGCTAGCGTATCCATTATACCCACCATCCTTTCTTACTAGGCTATTGCGCTAACCAGCCGAACACTAGCGCTGCGTTGAAACCCCCACCAATAGTTTTGCTATGACTTATTATTCTGCCTTATTCTGGAGTCAAGCTGTTCATGTTGATTACAGTAATTAAAAAGCACGGTGGTATTAATGCCCTGAATAAACATATTTCTCCCGCCTAACCTGTTTACTACTAAATTGCATACCCTTCAACTCTAAAGCGGCATCATCTACCATATTGGGATTACCGCACAGATAAATCATATCGGCTGCTGAGTTCAAATCGAGCTGCTTAAACTGCTGCTGAACGTAACCGCTGTATTCTCCCTGTTGAAGGTTAATGCTCTTTTCTCGACTGAGACACATGCGGTAATCAATATTCGTGTGGGTTTGAGCCAGCTTTTCAAACTCAGCTAGGTAAATAAGCTCATGCTGATAGCGCCCGCCCATAATAATAGTGACTGGCGTGGATACCGTAGCATAGTGAGTTAGCTTAGGCATCATCGAACGATAAGGCGCAATACCGGTACCAGTACCCACTAAAACAAGCCGTCCTGATAGCTTCTCGGGTAACGTTAGCACACCGAACGGCCCCAGCAGGGACATCTGAGCGCCAACGCCCACATGACTAAAAAATGCAGAGGCTACACCACCCTCAACAAAACTAATCGCAATATGGAGCGTACGGGTTTGTTCAAATAACTCTGGTGAATTTGCAATGCTGTAACTGCGTTTATAGCCTTCGCCCTCATAGTCAAACAGCAGCTGGACAAATTGCCCTGCCCGAAAGCTAAACGCTTCATTATTGATAAACTGAAACTGAAGCTCAATCGTGTTTTCGTTAAGATGCTCCTTGCCTGTCAGGGCCACTGGAAATTGTGGACGCACCATGTTTTTTTGCTCCTGCTTAATGATAATTAAAGCGGAGTATAATACGAATTGCTTAGGCTAAATACCTTATACCAATCGAATTTTTTAACTACGCTATTGCACTGAGCACCCAAAAACCCGCCTGCATTGGAACGCTTTACAATAGCCCTGCTCTTATTCATTATTCTACCGTGTTCTCGATTACGGCTGACCATGCTTACTACGGTAGTTAAAAACCACGATTAGCATTATATCCATAAAAATGAGCTGTTATTAAAAAAAAGCCCGCACTGAATGCGGGCTTAGCAGGTCATGTTCTATTACCAGTCATAACTCAACTTGGCGACAACTGCATTGGCAGAATACCCTTTATTAAAGTAATAGTCGTAATTAAGACCCATCGATAAATTGCTAGCCGTCGTATAGGTCAGCCCCAATCC
>JAQYUY010000164.1 GCA_028728195.1 Endozoicomonas sp. (ex Botrylloides leachii) | reverse complement strand
TATGAAAGAGAAAAATCGTGATTTAGATCGCTGGTACAGTGGCATACGCTCACCTTATGAGCGGGTATTTTCTCAGCGCAACCCACGAGTACGTTATCGAGGTGTTTGTAAGAATCAATTTGCCGCTTTCATGCACGCCATCAGCTTTAACTTAAAAAGATTAAGAGTGCTCAACCAAACGCCATTATTGGCGTGATGATAGGATAGCTGCGCCTAAAATTTGGGTGCAGCTAAAAATAGCCTGTGAAAAACAGGTATCAGCAATTATTTAATGCTCATTCTACCTAAAAATTAGAACGTGTTATCAAAATAAGCTGTTTTTTTGAAAAATTAGTTTTATGTAACAGTCCCTGAAGCTCTCCTGATTGTCCTTGATGAACTGGAATCTCAGAGACTTTCTCTTGCAAAGAAGGCTGCCGCCTTTTTTAAGATAGCGTGCTCCTCTTTGAGCGTTTTCAGCTCTTTACGCAAACGTTTTACTTCATCATACACATGCTCATCATTTTTTCTGGACTGATTAACCACCTAACTGCCAGCTTCACGGCAGATTCCTTGAACTCAGCAGTATAATTTTTTACTTTCTTTTCCGACATGCGACACACCTTAATAGGGTTGCAAGATTACACTTGCTTGTGTGTCCGGAAAACTATAACCACTTCAACGTGTGTAAGTAGCTATTTAGACTGCTGGCTGCTAACTATCTTGAATAATTGCAAATAAACAGTTTTATTTGGTTTCTATTAGCATATTGATGTCGTTTGAGTATATTTATACTCATGCGTCAGCATAACCAGCCTAGTGCATATGATAGACAGATGTCAGTATAAGTTTAAACAATAAGACTATGCTGGTAGTTCTAATTTTGGACTATTGGGTTTGTTGTCAATGCGCTAATCTAGTGAGTCTGTATAACTGCTATGATAACCATCAGGAGATAAGGCATTGTCAAAAAGAAGGGTTGTAGTGACTGGCATGGGAGCCTTAACGCCAATTGGGGCAGATGTTAACTCAAGCTGGGCAGCGGCGATAGCTGGAGAAAGTGGAATTCGTGTACTGGAACACCTTGATACTGAGGGTTATAGCGTCAAAATAGGGGGTATAATCAAAGCATTTGACTCGAAGTCAGTCTTTGATAGAAAGGAAGCTCGAAAAATGGATTTATTTATCCAATATGCTTTGGTGGCTGCAGCTGAAGCTATAACGGATGCGAGTTTGTCTGTGGAAGAAAACAAGGCAAATCGTTATGGCGTAGCTATTGGTTCTGGTGTTGGGGGTTTAACCATGATTGAAATGAATCATAGTGCTTTAATAAATAAAGGCCCTCGTAGAGTATCGCCACTTTTTATTCCATCAGCCACGATTAATATGGCGTCGGGTTGGATCTCAATGAAGTATAATCTTCAAGGGGCAAGCTTTGCTCCTTCAACAGCCTGTGCAACAGGTAGTCACTCCATTGCACTGGCGGCACGATGCATTGCTTATGGTGATGCAGATGTCATGGTAGCTGGTGGTGCAGAAAAAGGGTCTTCTGCATTAGGTATAACCGGTTTTGCCGCTGCAAGAGCTTTGTCCACTCGAAATGACGAACCTGAAAAAGCTAGCCGACCGTGGGACCGTGACCGAGATGGGTTTGTTTTGGGCGATGGTGCTGGCATTTTAGTGCTGGAAGAGTATGAGCACGCTCGTAATAGAGGTGCACGAATTTATGCAGAGCTAAGTGGTTCAGGTATGAGTTCCGATGCTTGGCATTTAACCTCTCCACGTGAAGATGGCAGTGGCGCAGCTAAAGCTATGATAATGGCCTTGGAAGACGCTGGGCTCGCAGTAGAGCAAATTGACTATATTAATGCTCACGGTACGTCAACGCTGGCTGGTGATATAGCTGAAACAAAAGCGATTCATGCTGCTTTTGGTGCCCATTCTCGACATCTAGCGGTTAGCTCAACAAAGTCTATGACGGGACACCTGCTAGGTGCTACAGGTGCTGTTGAAGCCGTTTTATCGATCAAGGCATTGCAAGACTCGATAGCTCCTCCAACGATTAATCTAATGAACTTAGGGGAGGGCTGCGATCTGGATTATGTGCCAGGCGAGGCTCGGAAACTACCTATGGAACATGTTCTTTCGAACTCATTTGGTTTTGGAGGTACTAATATATCGCTTGTTTTTTCGAACACCGCGTAGCATATCTACTCTATATAGTAGATTGATCGTAATTAAAGCAAAAAAAGACAGCACGCTTTGAATAGCAAAAGGTTTTTCAATGCGAGCGGCTTCGCTCGAGTTTAATGCTTTTGCTCGTAACAGGTAAAACAACTTGATACAGTTTAATGGTGGCATTTAGCGTATACAGGGTAGGGCCAACCAGTGAGTTGTAATGAAAAAGTCTGGATTAATGGCGAAATTTCAACAGTTATAGCTGCTTCTGATCGGGGATTATCATATGGTGATGGCCTTTTTGAAACTATCCGGATAGTTGCGGGAAAGCTATCTTTTGAGCAGCTTCATTGGCAACGGCTGGCAACGGGTTGTAAGTACCTAAAGATTAAATGTGATAACGCGCAGTTAAAAAATGAAGTCTCACGCTTTTTAAACTGGACGCATGCAACAGAAGGCATTATTAAAATCATCATAACGCGTGGTAGTGGTGGACGGGGTTATAATCCTGCCGAATGCCATGCCCCTCAGCGCATATTATCTTTGCATCCTTTGCCCATGTATCCAGCGTCGCTTAGTTATGAAGGTATCGCGGTAAAATTATGTCAGCTAAGGCTTGGGCACAGTGCTTTAGCAGGCATTAAGCACCTCAACCGCCTAGAGCAGGTCTTGGCGCGGTCTGAGTGGACCAACAGTCGTTATCACGAAGGTTTATTGCAGAGTGTTGATGGTTGGCTTGTTGAAGGTACAATGAGTAATATCTTTCTTATTGGTGAGCATAATACATTAATGACGCCTCGACTTGAGCGCTATGGTGTAGCAGGGGTTTGTCGTCAATATATTCTCAACCAAGCAAGCCACTGGGGATTTCAAGTAAAAGAAATAGATATTCCTTTAACAGCACTTTTCCATGCAAAAGAAGTTTTTGTTTGCAATAGTGTTAATGGTATTTGGCCTGTTGTGGCTTGCGAACAAAATCGGTGGCGGGTAGGTGTTGTCACTCAAATAATCAGAGATAACGTGGCGGATAAGTTACATGCTTAAGAAGTTCATTTCTGGGCTGTTAAGTGGTTTGATAATAATGCTATTACTGCTGGGGGGAAGTTGGTTGGCTTTGAACTGGTATGCCAACCAGCCCGTTCTTACAACAATAAAACAGGATTTTATTATAGAGGAGGGAGATTCGTTAACCGCTATTTCCCAGAATCTTGCTAGTCAAGGTATTATTGAATATCCGAAAGTGTTTTCTATTCTTGGCCGGTTGTTAGATCTTTCGGGCAGTCTTCATGTCGGTGATTACTTAATTACACCCAAAACCTCAGTTCGAGAATTATTGGATATGTTTTCTCAAGGCAAAGTTCGCTACTACGATGTAACGCTAGTCGAAGCGCTTCGCTTTAGTGATATCTTAAAAGAATTAAACCAGCATCCCAAGCTAACCGAGCCGTTGACGCAATACGATGCCAAGCAATTGTTTAAGGCGCTGGGTATTAAAGGAAGTCCTGAAGGATTGTTTTATCCCGATACGTATTTCTTTCAGTCCGGTGCATCGGTGAAATCGATTCTAATCCGAGCGCATGAAAGGTTGGAGAAGGTGCTGAAAGAAGAGTGGGTTGCTAGGGATATGGGGCTACCATATAAAACACCTTATCAGGCATTAATTATGGCCTCTGTGATAGAAAAAGAAACAGGGGCTGCTTTTGAGCGGCCGGATATTGCCGGTGTTTTTGTTCGTCGTTTGCGCTTAGGAATGCGCTTACAAAGTGATCCTACGGTTATTTATGGCATGGGAAATAGTTATCATGGTAAGTTGACTCGGCGTATTCTTAGAACAAAGACGCCTTATAATACTTACGTAATAAAAGGACTGCCACCAACGCCTATTGCGACGGTGGGGCGCGAGGCCATTCATGCTGCCCTGCATCCAGCGGCAGGTAAAGCATTATATTTTGTTGCCAAAGGTGACGGTACGCATTACTTTTCTGAGTCGCTGGAGGAGCATAATAGAGCGGTTCGTAAATACCAAATTACCGATCGTAGGTCAGACTATCGTTCTACGATTGAAAAAAATTAAGGGGTTGTTTAGTTAAATGGGTTTTTTTCTAACAGTAGAGGGCTGTGATGGAGCAGGAAAAACAACAGCCGTCGAGTTTATCAGGGGGTGGCTTGAATCAAAGAGTATGCCATATGAGCAAACACGTGAGCCAGGTGGTACCGCTCTGGCAGAGCAAATCCGGCAATTATTACTGGCTAACCATAAAGAAGCAGTAGCTGATACTACTGAGCTATTGATGATGTTTGCTGCACGATCTCAAAACATACATGAAAATATAAAACCTGGCCTTGCTTTGGGGAAAGTCATACTTTGTGATCGTTTTACCGATGCAACATATGCTTATCAAGGTGGTGGCAGAGGGGTTAATCTGAGTCATATTGCTGTACTTGAAGAAATGGTTCAGGGTGCGCTCAGGCCTGATATGACGTTGCTGCTTGATATTGATCCATCAATAGGGTTGGTAAGAGCTAAGTATTGTGAAGCAGCGCTTGATCGTATTGAACAGGAAAAAATCAACTTTTTTGAACGAGTAAGAGCTATGTACCTGAAGCGTGCCCAACAGTTTCCAGGGCAATATGCAGTTATCGATGCAAGTTGTCCTGTTGAAAATGTGCAACTACAAATTGAACAGGTCTTGGTTCAGCGCCTAGGTGTTAATGAGTGAAGACCTTATCACCGCTGCCATGGCAGCAGGACGTCTGGAATCATGTAGTAACCCAAAGCAGAACTAACCGATTGGCGCATGCTTTTTTGTTAAAAGGCATGCAAGGTCTTGGTAAAATGCACTTTGCCAAAGTGCTTGCCCACTGGTTGTTGTGTGAATCCTCAGGTGATTTGCCTTGTAATATCTGTAAAGGTTGTTTGTTAGTACAAGCAGGTAGTCATCCTGATTTGCTGGTCATTGAGCCTGAAGAAACGACCAGAGTGATTAAAATTGATCAGGTAAGAAAACTTAATACGTTTGCACAGAAAACAGCACAACAGGGGGGGCATCGTATCATTGTTATCAGCCCAGCTGAAACGATGAATATTAATGCATCTAACGCGCTATTAAAGTCTCTGGAAGAGCCTGGGGCGAAAACACTTTTTTTATTGGTTAGTCACCGTACAGGTGATTTATTGCCTACTGTTCGCAGCCGTTGCCAGACATTAACATTCCCAGTGCCATCTCATGTTATTGCAGTTCCATGGTTGCAAGAGAAAATCAATGATCCAGCTCCGGTTGAGCTGTTGTTAAGGCTTGCAGCAGGTTCACCATTTCAAGCGTTGTTAATGGCGGAGAATAATGTGCTAGAACAACGCGATGAATTGATTCAATCGATAAGTGCTTTGTTTCGAGGTGAGCGAACGGTTGTTGAGTTGGCTAGAAAGTGGAAAGGTAAAGATTGTGTTCAAATGCTAACTTGGTTATCAAGCTGGTTAGAAGATATTATCCGTTTTTCTATGGCGCATGACCCGCAACATATCCATAATTATGATGCAGTGAAGCTTGTGCAATATTTTGCCTATAAAACTGAGCCGCGGCAGGTGTTGGAGCTTAGGGGCTGGCTGCTAAACTGCCAGCATCTAATAACTAATGGAGTTAGTCTAAATCCGCAACTGGTTGTTGAAGGAGTTTTTTGCCGTTTATTAAGCTGGGTTATGTGAAGTTATAATCATCAGGCACTTCGGCTTTAGGATTAGCCCTGCTAGCCTCACTTTCTTTTATTAATCTTCACCTCCTAGGGCATCCAAGAGCTGTTTGAGTAATTGCCTGAATGTCAGGCTCATCACTGAAAAATCAGCGTCAAATTGCTCGGCAGCTGTTTCAACATTAATTTCATCTAGCTTGTTTTGAATGAGGTCAGTAAATTTTAATTTTCTAATAATCAAGTCATCACCTAAGACAAATGTTAATGCATTGTTCCAGCATAGTGCTAATTTGCTTACTTGTTTGCCAGCTTCTAAGTGGGTGCTGATTTCTTCAGAAATTAGTGTTTGTTTACTGGCTTTAATATGTCCACCTTCGTCGCTAGGTTCACGGAGTTCGCATTCATCACCCAGAATAAAATTGACCGGAATAGGTAATGTTTGTTCTAGCCATTGTGTCATGATATGTGATGGAGGGTTTTTTAATGGGGTGTTGATGATGGGTAAGCTACCTATGGTTTCTCGTAGATAGCTTGTTATTTCTTCTGCTTTATTAAATGAAGCAGCATCGACAATGAGCCACCCTTTAGCGCTATCTACATAGGAAAAAATATCTTGATATCGAGTAAAAGCTTTCGGCAGCAATGACATCATTACATCGTCTTTTAATCGCTTTTTTTCTTTGCTTAATATCTTACGGTTTTGTTTTTGTTCAAATTGCTCTATCTGCTCTTCTAGTGCATTACGAATAACACTAGCAGGCAGAATTTTTTCTTCTTTACGCGCTGTCATCATGATGAAGTCATCAATGCAATGGGTCAGCATATTGCCATGGCGGCCTAATGGTGGTACCCAGCCATAACTGCTCAAGTCTTGGCTGCCACAAGGTGTAAAACGTTTCTGTTTTAGTTTTTCTTCTAATATCGATTGAGTAAACGTAACAGGCTGGGTAAAACGATAGAAAATCAGGTTTTTAAACCACATGATAATGTCCGGATGTGTTATTGCAAAAAATTGATATTAGCCGTTCAACTAGTGCTGAACTATGTCATATTTAGATTTTTATAAAAAGCACATAAAAAAAGTTGCTTGCTATGGGTCTAGATGCTTATAATGCGCAGCGTTGTTAAGGAATAACACGCCAAGGGTGATTAGCTCAGCTGGGAGAGCATCTGCCTTACAAGCAGAGGGTCGGCGGTTCGATCCCGTCATCACCCACCAAATTGGCTCGTTAGAGCAGCGAGATGTAGCGGACCGGTAGTTCAGCTGGTTAGAATGCCGGCCTGTCACGCCGGAGGTCGCGGGTTCGAGTCCCGTCCGGTCCGCCACTATTTCAAATAACCTAATATTACATAACGTAGA
>JAQYUY010000163.1 GCA_028728195.1 Endozoicomonas sp. (ex Botrylloides leachii) | reverse complement strand
ATTCATTTAGCAGCGATTCGTAAAAATAATATGAAAGAGAAAAATCGTGATTTAGATCGCTGGTACAGTGGCATACGCTCACCTTATGAGAGGGTATTTTCTCAGCGCAACCCACGAGTACGTTATCGAGGTGTTTGTAAGAATCAATTTTCCGCTTTCATGCAAGCCATTAGTTTCAACTTAAAGAGATTAAGAGTGCTCAACCAAACGCCATTATTGGCGTGATGATAGGATAGCTGCGCCTAAAATTTGGGTGCAGCTAAAAATAGCCTGTGAAAAACAGGTGTAAGCACTTATTTAGTGCTCATTTTGCCTAAAAATTATCAGGTGTTATCAAAATAAGCTGTTTTTTTGAAAAATCAGTTTTATGCAACAGTCCCATCATATAATTGATACATCAGGATAAGTTCAAGAATAGGTTAATACCAATGATGTTTTCTAACTATGTCAATTGAACATGGTCAGTACAATCGTGTAGTTAGAAAAGAGGATTAGTATAACAACCAGAACTGTATTTGCACGAAAGAAACTTACAGAGATAATAAAAAATGTGAAATGTTAACCGCTTGATAGACTTAATACTGAGTTGGCTCACTGCGCTGAACTTGCTCAAAGGCAATTCGCAAACGAACTGCCTGTTGGCTTCTTTCTTACATCACGGATGCTTTATGCAGAGGGCAGAAACTGTCTGCATCGCGTAGGCAACAGCATTAGTACACGTCGTCTGGTTTGTTGCCAGAATGCAGAGAGTAATAATAAGCCCGACCCGATGCACATCCCTGTAGCAGCAAGGCTATAACCGACAACACCATAAAGAGTGAAAAGGTTTGATAAAGCGTATATGACATAAAGTAGCGAAGAAACCATGAATGCACGCCGATCTATAGCGATAGAGAACAAACTCATTACAATGTAGAGCAGTATAATCATGCTAATACTGGCATAGCTATGGTTACCCTGCAAGATACCAAGATAGGAGAAAATAGGGTGTACTATCATGGGTGCAGACAGCAAGTGAAGCCAGAAAGCAACATCTGTTCGGTACGTCGTTCGGGTTATATCTGAGGTATCCCAAAGCATGGCTAGAATAAAAGTAGCTATACCTGTGATTAGAATAATAGCTTGCAGCAAATCGGTCATCTCAGGGAAATAGTAAATAAATAAAGCGATTACAAAGCCAGCCGAGGCGGCCGCACCTGCAGCAACGGTAATCGGTACTTTAAAACGTCTGTAGTGCACAAAGGCTGCCAGAGCAGCACATGCTGAAGCGACAATATATGTTTTTTCTGAGAATGAAGCCACGACGTGCTGTATTAGAAAATAAATACCTCCGACAAACGCTAGCATAAGCACAATAGCTGGTAGTGCCAGCTTTCGTTTACGAACAAAAAACTCAGAGAGGCCCCATGCAATTAAAGGCGCTGAGAGGTACGATAACGTATCATTAAACTCACCGAGCACGTAGTAAGAAGAATACAGCAATAAAGCACAGGCAATGACGACAAAAATATCGTTAAAGCTGGCAACCATTCGGAAATTTTCTTCATCTACACTATGCTCATCAGGCACATGGCCAAACTGTGCACGAAATGCTAAAACAGATGGCGTAGAAAATATGCCTTTCTGAACGGCTTCATCAAGGTCTTCATCGGTGTACATTATGGATCCTTACAAGCGGTAGGCTATGCCTTATTGGCAGGGAGCGAATTATAATTAAGATAGACTCTTTATAAGCCTATCAATTATACCGCTTTAATGGTGTTATTGCGCTGATAATGTAAATTAATAGCGAATGTTAGCTGGTAACTTGGGTAAAACAGTGTATTACAAACTGTATTAGTTATTTTAGTCAATTATCCGACAGTCTTGATCTTTTGATCAATTTATAAGCTTATTGGTAATGCTATTACTACAATTAAATACAGTTTCTGCGGTTTGTTTAAAAGTCGCTTAAAATGCACTTGATTTCAAGGAGTGAAACAATGAACGATAAACCAGATTATAATAATAGGCCGCTGCCGGCAATTCCCGCTTCTGCTGATTTTATTAATGCATTAAGTCGTGAATTTAAGAAATTTCATGCCACTGATGAAACCGGTTTTATGTCACGCATTAGAAAAAAAGTGAGGAAAATATTTTTTCATAAAACCTACAAAACGATTAAAAAGCAGCTAGCTGATCAAATAAAAAGCAAAACAGACAACCAAGAAATACATGTTTTACTTCCATCATCAGAAAAATTATCGGGAAGAAAAATTGCTCTAGCTTTAGAAAAACTAAAAAATCAATCCAGTGGCTTAAAGCCATCAGTTGGCTTAAATAGTCTTAATAATAAATTAATTCCTAATGACGAAGAAAATAATAAATTAACTCCTAATGAAGAAGAAATAGCTAATATATTTGAAAAGCTATCAAAAAAGGCTATAGAGACTTCCAATCAACACCCAATATTAATGAGTGATAATGTTGAAGGCGGTTTACGTTTTAGAGATGTTAGGCACCCGGTGGATAGTGCCGTTAAGACGGATCTTGATGGTAAAGAGGTTACTATGCCTGCACATTATGTCGGTGATCACTACATTGCCATGCAAGGGCCTAAGTCAAACCCTGAGACTATGTATGCTATTTATCAGATGCTTTTAAATGAAGATTCAAATACAGTTGTCAATTTAACCAATGATCTAGATGTTAGATATAAAAAGGATCTTGAGGTCAGATACTGGCCTGATAATACAAAGAGTCTGCTTTATAGTAAAGATGGTAAATCAATAAAGGTTACAACCAAAGATATAGAAGAAAATGATAATACTGGCTGTAACATTATTACGCTTGAATTGGAAAAAGATGGGAAAAAAAAGGAAGTTAAGGTTTTTCATTTTGAGGACTGGATAGACTTTGGTGCGCCTGGTAGTGAAGCTGAACTTACGAAATTCGACGCATTCTTTCGCAGATTAGAAGCACATCCACGTACAGGTAAAACAGTTGTTCATTGCCGAGCGGGTGTGGGTCGAACCGGTACATTGATTGTAATGGAGCAGATTAAAGAAAAAATAAAAAGAAATCAGATTAATGCCGGTAATTTTCGAGAAGAAGTAGAAAATCTAATTCTAAAGGGGAGAGAAGAACGCGGCCCCTCATTTGTGCAAAAACCGGAACAACTAAAATTTATCTTCGATAGGATGAGCAAAGAACTACCACAACCAGAAGGCGATAGCCCATCACAACCAGAACCATATTATGAAAATTATCAAGTCTCGCAATCAGAACCAGATTATGTAAATGTTCCAGCCTCACGGAAATAAAAAGGGAGGCTAAAGGGTTGATCAGTAATTTTATATATTCATTCGAATGTTGCATTACACTGACCCTATTTTCTAGCTACCGTAATGAGCACGGGCAGCTCGATTTCGGAAAGGGGCTAGTGTTCAGATGGTCAGCACAATAACGTAGTTAGAAAAGATGGTGGGTATTATTAAGCAAGGCGCAAACTTTTCATATAACAGTCAATTAAAGTAAAAACCTCTGTGTAGAAGCTGCCTATGAGTAAGTTAACCGATTTTTTTGTATCACTCAAAATATGAGCTACTTCTACAAAGGTAAAAGCCTCATTCATATAACGATTGATCATAGGGCTAATAGCACCGAGCTCCAATGTTGAAGGGAGCTATTGTCAGCAAGTGGCCTTAGGGTAGCCTGATCTTCAAGTAATAATGCACTAAAAGTAACTCACAGAACGCTCGCTTTTGTAAAAACAAGACACATTTTTAAATGCTAAGGATAGGTAGTATACCAATAACCATTGGAAGGCTTGATTTATTGGTATTTTTTTAGCACTCTTCAGCTATGCCAAAGCCCATATTTATACCGCCACAAAAATTGACTTTGCGTCCCGATATAAAATATCACAGGGTGTTCAAGAGTGTGGCGGTATTAAAGCGATTATTTTCTACTCTGAGGGTTGGTTAATAACAGCGATTGCCCAGTATATTCATGATTACCTTTTTGAACAGTGAATTATCAAGTATATCGCGCTGTATTTACGCAAGTGGTTGCACTAGAGCGGGTTTATACCAAGCTTGTTGTATGCTATTACAGCAGCGAGATTTGCGCCACCTGAAGATCAGCTAGGCATTGGTCATTTGTCTAACACCACTATCAACTTTTATATGAAAGTCAAATTAACTTATACACCCTTGGTTGAGGGTAAAGCTAAAGCACTTTCAGCTCACAGAAAAAGTGTATTTGGCTAGGCTGAAAGCGTCTTTTTTAAGTTAAGAGAGCGTTCCTCAGTGTAACGTAAGTTCAAATATTGCAATGGGTAGGCAATCATGCATAACTTCAAAGGTCTATATGGCATCACGGATAGCCGATTGCAATCTGATGATCAGACCATGATGAAAACGGTAGAATTAGCCCTACTTGGCGGTATGAAAGTATTGCAATACAGGGATAAAAGCCATGATAAAAATAAAAGAATTCGTCAAGCTGAAGTGCTCAAAGTATTGTGTCATAGCCATCAAGCATTGCTGATTATTAACGATGATATTGAGCTTGCGGCTGAAGTTGAAGCTGATGGCGTTCACCTAGGCCAGCAGGATGCTTCAATTACGCATGCCCGTAGACGTTTAGGTGAGTACGCTATTTTAGGTATTAGTGCGGAAAACTCATTGCAGCAAGCACATATAGCGATTGATCAGGGTGCTGATTATATTGCTTTTGGTCGGTTTTTTCCTTCCCAGACCAAGCCGGATGCAAAACCCGCAACGCTGTCTGTTTTATCAGCGGCTCAGGAAGCATTCAATCAGCCAATAGTAGCCATAGGCGGTATTACTGTGGATAATGCGCCAGATGTGATTGCTGCTGGTGCGGATATGGTGGCTGTTGTTAATAACCTCTTTGCTGCACCGGATATTCAATTGCGGGCACGTCAGTTCTCCCAAATGTTTAAAGCATCTTATAACCGGTAACCTGTAGATTAATTCTCTTGGGGAGGTTATTAAGCCTGCCCGTATACAAGGGCCTGCTCATGACTGCCTATAATTTGCAAGCACATGAGCAGTTGCTAATAAAAAGTGTACTGAGGGCTTAGTATGTCTCGCTCTATTCAATTGTTTAAAGAAGCTCAAACGGTTATGCCAGGAGGTGTTAATTCACCTGTTCGCGCATTTCGTGGTGTAGGTGGTGATCCTGTTTTCTTCAAGAGCGCCAAAGGCGCATGGCTGACAGATGCTGATAATAATAAGCTGATTGACTATGTGGGGTCATGGGGGCCGATGATTCTTGGTCATAACCACCCTGATGTTGTTCAGGCAGTGTGCTCTCAAGCAGTAGCTAGTCTCAGCTTTGGAGCGCCAACTGCGCTGGAAACTCAGTTGGCAACGTTGGTCAGGGAGATCATGCCCTCGATGGAATTGTTGCGTATGGTGAATTCTGGTACTGAAGCCACTATGAGTGCTATCCGACTTGCTCGTGGCTTTACCGGAAGAGATCATATCGTTAAGTTTGAAGGCTGCTATCATGGGCATTCCGATTCTCTCTTAGTTAAAGCGGGCTCTGGCGCTCTAACATTAGGCATTCCTAGTTCACCAGGGGTGCCTAAATGTCTTGCTGAACATACTATAACTATGACATTTAATGACTTGGAAGGTGTTGAAGCGCTTTTTAGTAGGATGGGATCTACAATTGCTTGCATTATTGTTGAGCCAGTTGCAGGTAATATGAATTGCATTCTGCCTAAGTCAGGGTTTCTTTCAGGGTTGCGAAGGGTATGCGATAAATACGGTACCGTATTGATTTTTGATGAAGTTATGACCGGCTTTAGAGTTGATCTTGGTGGTGCTCAGTCTCGTTATAAGATAAAACCTGACCTAACCACACTAGGTAAAATTATCGGTGGAGGCTTACCTGTTGGTGCTTTTGGTGGTCGCAAAGATATCATGGAATACTTAGCGCCATTGGGACCGGTTTATCAGGCAGGTACCCTCTCAGGGAACCCCTTGGCAATGTCTGCTGGTCTGGCAACATTAAAAAACTTGCTACTGCCTGGTTTTTATCAGAATTTGTCAGAAAAAGCGGCAGAACTATTAAATGGATTGCAAGCACAAGCAGATAAAGTTGGGGTGCCATTTCACACTGTGCAGGCGGGTGGTATGTTTGGGTTATTTTTTACCGATCAACCATCAGTAGAACGTTTTGATCAGGTGATGAAATGTAACACAGATTATTATGGGCGCTTTTTTCATGCCATGTTGGCGCAAGGTGTATATCTTGCACCGTCAGCATTTGAAGCAGGATTTATTTCCAGTGCCCATGGTCATAAAGAAATTGAGTCAACCATTAGCGCAGCAAAAAACGCTTTTGGCTCATTAATCAATAAAGAATGATAAATTCTCTTGCTCTATCTGATGCGGTGCTGGCTTTTGTTAGTGCCTTTTCCGTTTTCTTGATGGCGCAACGAAACGCCATAGCTCAGGTGCATAGGCTGAGCAGCATTATGGCATTACTTGGATTTTTTTTAATTACGCTAGCGGCAAGTCTGGGCGCACTCCGTTATGGAGTTTCGCCACTATGGGTAAAGCCTCATGATCTAATGACAGGTATTGCTACCTTTATATCGCCTCCTATACTTAGTGCAGCGCTGTGTTTGGGCTTGTCTACAAAAGCGTGGAGTTATCTATATTGGGCTATAGTGTTGGCAGTATTTTATTTGTTATACATGCTTGCTGATAAATATCATCTGGAAGAGCTCTGGCGCAATACACTGCTGAGCTTATCACTAATAGGCTGTTTGCTTTTTACTTTGAGATCTCAGCTTAACTACGGTGTAAAACTAATGCTGCTGATTGCCATTATCAGTTATTTTTTGGGTGGATTGGTGCTGGGTTTTCACGGTATGTTGCTAGGGTATTTACGACTTGAACTTTTTCGATATTTTATTGGGTTAGGTAACTTATTGTTGAGCGCCAGTATGTACCTGACGTTTAAGCGTGACTATTCATTATAGTTGGAACATAACTTGAACAGTAAGGTGCAGTGGTAGGTTAAAGTCATTCAAACCGGAATGCATTCGCTTTAACTGGAATGATTATTTTATCTGGTAAATTTGATACATTACCTGATGTGTGACTTTTAATAATCTAGCCAGAAAGGCATGACTACCGCCTAAAATAGAAGTGCGAACCACTATCCAGACGGTATCGGTCATGCCTGTAGAAGAGTTTATCATCAATAT
>JAQYUY010000162.1 GCA_028728195.1 Endozoicomonas sp. (ex Botrylloides leachii) | reverse complement strand
AAGGTCGTCGTCAGACACTCTCCCTCCCCCCGAAAATCCGTTCTACAACCGCTACTGCCCGTGAACCGTGGAAGGAGTCGCGGTTTTTTTTTATTTATTGTTTGCTGGGTGTAACCAGTCAAACTAGCTATTTTTTTATATGAGTAACCATTACTATAGTAATGAAGTAATTTTATATATGCTGTTTTTGGCTTTCTATAAAAAACAAATTTTTTGTCTAATTGGAAAATATCAGAATTTATTGCCTGAGGAATTTTTTTAACGATTATATTTTTATTTTCTTTTATAACTCTATTGACAATAGGGATCATCCTCTTGTGCAGATCTAAACTATATAGGGCTTTTTCTCGCGCTTGCCGAGTAGAGGCGATAAACTTTACTTTCGCGCTTCCGATTTGCATTATATAAGCATATTGATTATAAACGTTATGAGTATCTCCAAAAGCTTTTACTAACTCTATTTCCTTTTTATCAGTCAAGACATCAGCTCTTGGGTAAAATGTCCCCAGTTCATAAAATTCGGACACTGGGTCTCTCATTCCATCTTGAAGCATTCCATAATAATCAGCTCTTATTGTATCGGAGAGGTTTGAGAAGACATATAGCATGCTAGGAGTTTGTATGTAAATTGTTAAAAAATCATATATAATGTTTTTTATAGCTCTATTAATGATATCTCTTACTTCACTATTATCTGTCAAACCTCGGATATTTTTCATAAAATACAGCCTATTGAAAAAAATCAATCAACATCATGTAATAAAATCCAATATTAAAATATTAATTCCATTTAATTTAAAATTATCCAGCAACTCTAAGAGGCCGTCTGAAAAGTCATACAACTACTGATGTTGTGATAAATGGTTATGAAAAATTTCTTTTATTCTTTAAATAGCGCTATTGTTCTCCTCAAAAAACCAATTTTTTATCTTCTATTTCTTACAATCCTCATTACGCACAGCTTTCTAAGACTGCCTCTAGCTTTAAGCATTTTTTTAAGAATATCAATAGTGGATAACCGTTATTGGTTAATGTCGTTTTTTTCTGATATAAAAACAGAATGTCTTAATTTTCTATGCGCGTAATTTATAATTAAAGCAAGTGCTTGAAGATCATCAATATTGCACTCAACACCTATTTGCTTTACCATTTTTGATACGGTATTTAATATCAGGCTAACTTGATTTACTATTTCTATAGGATCTTCCTTCAAGATTTTGGTATCCATACTATACCTCATTTTTATTTTATATCATCATGCAGGTTACTCTTACAGAAAGTACTGGTTAAGATAATCCTTGTCTCTGGATTTTTTTAATCATAATTACATGGTATGTTTGAAAATTTTTATTCTTTTTCTAAGGTAGGAAAATTTCTTTATTTACAACATTCACCTTAGTCAAAAATCCGCTTTTATCTAAGCTATGCTCCGCACGGGTAACAACCCATGTGCCATTGATGGTGGTATGAAAATGATTGAGGGTAAGAGGGGTTTCAGCTTTAAGCTGGGGGTTACCTGGTAAGGTGAGTAGGCCTGTTATTGACCCACGTTCTAAACTGTTGAGTTTTCCCCGTGCAGCTGCTTTTGCTGCATCAGCGTCGGGATGAAGACCTCGTAATGTGTAAACGGGTTTGCCCTCTGGGTTTCCCGCTCTAATAGATTCTTTTTGTGCCGTTTCTGTGTTGTGCCAGTAAGCAATAACAGCTACATATTTTCCTCTATCCGCTAGTGTGAACCGGTATCGGGTCAGGTTTTCTGGCGTGAGTATTAATGTGGGAAGCACGTTGCCACTAATGGTTTTCCCTTGGCCTCTAGGGGTCATGATCAGTCGGTTTTGTTTGATAGTACTAATGGCATCGTACTGTTTAGCCAGCCGAGTGATAAAGTGAAGGTCTGATTCATTGGTTTGGTCGATATGAGTAATAACTTCTTTGCCCAGTGTACTTTCTATGGCAGGGGTAAGTTCGTGCTCACTGGCTATTTTAGTAACAATGTCGCTTAACGTAAGCGTTTCCCAGCTTCGTTCTTTTTTTTCTTTAAGACTATCTCGGAAATTGGCCGCTCTAGCTCTGATCGTTAAAGTATCAGGTGGGCCCTCTGTTACCAATTCATCAACAGTAAATAAGCCTACTCTTTTGGGTTTGTTATCATAACCTAGGTATACACTCAGCTCAGCACCCGTTCGAGGTAAACTGATGGTTTGATCACGATCATCCAAACGAATTTCCAATGTATCGGATTGGATACCCGTTTCATCGGTAACGTTGATTGAAATAAGCCGCTTTTGTAGTGTATTGGTGATATCGTTCTGGTTGGCTTTTACTATAAATGAAGGCTGCATAATATAATGATGTGTCGTTCATAATGATGGAACTACGCGCACAGCTTTTCAGTATTTTTAATGCCAGAGCTCAATACTTCCACTGCTTTTTGGCTCATCTATTTTTGGCAAATCAATAATAACTCCTGCTGCAAAGATAGGGCTGACTTCTGTAAGCTGAGGATTTGCAATCAGCACCTGAGGCACCACATCCACCCGTCCATAATAGGCCTGACAAATATGATCTAACATATCGCCTTCGCGTGTTCGGTATTTCATGCAATACCTCTCTCAATAGGTTCAATGGAGCCCGTAATGACTGAGTTGATGTTGTCATCGCCGTATTCCACTAGAGAGAGCTGAAAACGAATATGGCGTGGTGCACCGTTTGATATCAGGTCGCTGTGGGTTTCTCGAAGTTCTGTGATACACCATTGCCCCCACACGGTGCCTAACCCGTCGGTCATTAATAGAGGTTGTCCTTTGCCTGCTTCTATTCGCATCAAGTGAACTTGCAGTAAACCACCTTTGTAATGCGGAAGGATAAAGCCTTCGAGGGTGACAGTATCAGCATGTGTTCCGGTAAACTGTTGCATGGGTTTGTTGCCCATACGGTGTTGTGCTTGCCATTGATAACGACTGGTACGTTGCAAGGTTTGGTAAGCCGCCGTGTTAATACCAAAGCGATAATCACCGAGAGTCATCAGGGTTTCATTCATCGTATTGTGCCCCCTGTTGGTTATAACGTTGTTGGTCGTTTATTTTTTCAAGAATTTTATCCGCCAGCGCATCGGCATTTTCACCCGGTTGTTGGTGTATTTGAATGCGCTCGATGGTGGTGTGTTGTGCGGTGGTTGGCGTAGGCGAAGCCATTGCTGGAGCGGCGACCAATGCCGCCGTAACTGCAGCCGCTGCACCGGTTTTAGCCACGGGTTTTGTCGTTGATGGGGCATCGTCTCTGGTCGGGTCGATCCAGCTGCCTACTTTATCGCCTAACCAGTTACCCGCAATACCTCCTGTAATCGCACCGAGGGCACCGCCAATCAATGTACCTATACCAGGCACAATAGAACCCATGGTTGCTCCCAGCTTAGCACCACCCAACGCCCCCCCAATACTGCCAAGGCTGTTGGTAACATCCGCTGCTTTCTCTTTGCCGCTCATGCCGTCATCAGCTAGCGTTGCCCCAATACTCAAAGCACCCATACCGGCGCCAATCAACCCGACTTTGCCGCCTAATGCGCGTCCTGCTCTTCTAAGTAAGCCGCCTTTTTTACCGCGTCCACCGCCCAGTGCACCAAAAAATTTGCTACCTTGTGCTTTTTTTGAGGTATAACCTATGTATGCAATAGCCGCCCCAAAAGAGGCCAACGCGGTGAGTACAGGCGCAATGATTAACGTTAATCCTGCAACAGCACCGACTACGGTGACTAAGACCCGAGATAGACCGCTGTTATTTTCAATAAAATCAGATAACCCGTTAGCTACGATTTCTATAAAAGGTATTATTTTTTCTAATATGGGAATTAAGGCATAACCCAACTTTTCTTTTATTACACTAAAGCGCTGTTGCATTAATTGCATACGAGCATCCATGTTGTTATCCATGGCTTTGGCCATGGTTAAGGTGAATTCCTGCCCCTGTTCTTTAGCGGCTTTCAACGCTTGGGCATTTTGTCTAAAAACCTCCTGTTGCCCCCATAGGGCTTTAAAAAATTTAACCGCTTCTTCTGAGCCAAAGCCTTTTTGCAATAATGCCCCAGTCTCAGTGGTATATTCCTCACCGAATGCCTGTTGTACGGCTTCAAGTATGTCTGGCAAATCTCTCAAGTTGCCATGTTCATCTAACGTTTGAATACTCAGCCCCATCCTTTCAAAACGTTCTTGTGCTTGCCCAGCAGAACGTTCAAGGGCATTTAAGGTTGTGCCAGCACTGCCTGCTTCCATTTTCTGCTGTAACATACCTAAAGCAGTTAATTGAGTACTGAGAGCGATGCCAGATTCAGCTAGGCCAGAGCCCATTGACTGGATGGCCTGCTGCATTTTGCTGCCATCGGTTTTAAATTGTTGAACTGATTTTGACAGCATGGCAGAAAAAATCTCGCCAAATTCGCTGTCGTTTACTTCTTTAAACAGGCTGTTTTTAAAGGAGCCATACCCCGTGGCAAACAGACTGGTCATTAACCCAACATCTGCTTTTGTCGCTTTTGCTGTTAAAGCAGCAAGAGCAGTCATATCCGCTATGCCTTTATCTGACAATGTACTAATACCGCTTTTAATATCATAGGCAGCGGATACAAATGCAGCCGTATTAATACCGGCTAATTGGTTAGCCATTTGTTGTCCGCGGCGGGTGACCGCATCAATATCTTGAACGCCTAAAGAAGCCAGCTCACCACGGGAACGCTCAACGGTTCGCATGTTATTAATAGGTGAAGCCATCATTCTCAGCGTTCGTTGTGCAACATACCCTGCACCCCCTGCTATCAATGCAACGCCTGCGGCTCTTTGTACTTTGAGGTCAAAATTTGACCGTGCTCGAGCAATACCGGCTTCCACTTTACCCATGCGTTCCATGGTTTGGGTGGTTTTTCTGATTTGACCCGCAATTTTGTTTTGTGCATCCCCCAATCGGCGGGTATCCATACCCGCACCTCTTAATTGCTGTCGGAGTACTTGCAGTTCTTGACGCTGCTTTTGATGCTGATCTTTCAGTCGGCCGGATTGGCGACGGGCGGATTCAAACTGTTTGTTAAGCTTTTTGGTGGGATGGGTGCTGGCCGCCAGCTCACGGCCTAGGCGTGCGGTGCTCTGGCGTGCCTGATCCATATCGGCAGCGGTTTTTCCTAATCGCTGCTCCAACGTTTTCAGTCGATCGATGGCCTGTTTTTCTTTCCCTAATTTTTGTAGGGATTGCTGCCCTTTACCCAGCGCCCCAGTCATGGATTCAGATACCTTGGCCACCTTACGGGCGGGGGCGCTGAATTCATCAATAGCGCTGATCAGAACAGAAAGTTTCAAATCACTCATGATGCTATACTGGTCTCATGAATACAGATTTTGAAAAAACACTATGCTTTAAACTGAAGGTAATACTCAGTATGTGGTACATAACCCTGCCACCGTTACCTGTATTTATTGCAAGTATGATATTTTTTTGGCCTTCTGGATTTGGCTTTGCGCTAGGAGCCTCATTGTTTCTAGCTAGTCTCGCTTTCGTCATTTTCGCACCCTTAGGCTTGGTTTTTCTCGACTAACCCCTGTACGCTTCACCGCCTTTTGATGCCATAAGGTCAATTCCTTAACCGTCATGGCTTTCATTTCTGAAGGTCCCCAATGGAACACCACTGCGATATTAGCCATCAGCTCATAGACTTCGCTCAGGAGACGTCTGATTCCTGAGGGGTTGCACCCAAAAAATCCAGCACCTTTTCAGTGATTCGGTTAAAGTCATAAACATCCATGGTTTTAATGCTTTTCTCCGGCACACCACTAATGCGTGCCAGTAATTTAATGGTCTGTTTACGTTCAGACTTTTCATTTTCAATGGCTTCCAGATCATTAACGGTGATCCGCCTTAAGCACAGGGTATTTGTCTCGATACTGTCCACTTCAATAGGGTATTTCAGCATAAAGGTTTCTTTTTGAGACATGCGCAGTTGATCCTTTTTTTTATTTTTTACGGCCTCAGACTAATAATGAGCCGCCGTTATTGTGATTAAATACCCAGTGCCGACCGCAACTCTTTGGTCTGATCCACTCCGTCAATGAGGCAAACAAAGTTGACGGGGTCTATTTCATGGATCACTTCGTCTTCAATGCTCAGGCGGTAATAGTCTAAGGTCATCCCTATTTTTAAACTGGTGTCCTCTCCTGGTTTCCAACTGCCGTAGTCGGTTTCTTTGATTAACCCTCGCTGAGTCACCACCACTTTGCCCTTGCTGCCATCCTGACTGACCGTTGCCCCTCGAAATTCAAAGGGTAAGGTACTGCCTGGAACGACTTTAAGTTGTTTTAAAATCACTTTGCTGACACTGTTCAGAGTGAAACTGCTTTCTAGTTTCTCCACTTCGCCGGTAGGAATATCCACCGCTGCCCCCATCCCCCCTGCGATGTATTCTCGAAATTTTGGCGTGATTTTAGGAGGTGTAAGTTCCTGCACTTCGCCGACAAAATCGTTGCCATCAAAGTACATGTTCATGTTGGTGAGAATGTCTTTTATCATCCGATGATTTCCTCTAGATAATCATTAGTCAGGTGACTACGAAACGTGAGGCGCTCTGCGGGGCTATAAGGAGAAAAATCAAAATCAAAATACACTTTACCCGCTTGAATCACTTCTTTTGTGTTTAGCTCTTTGTCTGCCCAGCACTCACCTCCGGCAATGGCGCCGAGGGTTTTTAATTCCCTTAGGTAGGCATTGACGCCATCGGTTACATTTTCCACATAGGTTTTTGTAATATTCCGATCAACCGCCCATAGGTGCGCCCGCTGGATACTGTCTTGGATAATATCCGCTGTGCGTCGCACATTAAGGAACGCCCATTTCGGGTCAGCACCGAGGGTTCTGTTACCCCATAGGCGAAAACCGCTTTCCCGAATAATGGTGGTCACATTGCCTTCGTTTAACAGGTTCGCTCGGCTGTTTACATCGCCCAGCGTGAAGTCAATCGGACGGGCAGTGCCAATAATACCAAGCATTTCTGTATTAGACGGTGACCACCAAAAACCACGATCATTGTCTGAACGGGCTATCATTCCTGCGACTCGTGCCGATGCAGGTTGTACGGTTTCTGCATTAAGGGGGCTGTTGCATAAAACTGATTTTTCAAAAAAACAGCTTATTTTGATCACTGTTGCTAATTTTTAGGCGCAGCTATACTATCATCACGCCAATAATGGCGTTTGATTGAGCACTCTTAAT
>JAQYUY010000161.1 GCA_028728195.1 Endozoicomonas sp. (ex Botrylloides leachii) | reverse complement strand
TACAGGTAGCCAAAAGGAGTGAACTTCATACTTTCGCAGTAATCCCCAAGCGCTGGGTTGTAGAGCGTTCATTCTCTTGGTTAGAAAATTGCCGTCGTTTATGGAAGAATACCGAGCGTAAGCTGAATACGAGTCTTCAATTTACGCACTTGGCCTTTTTGGCTCTCTTGTTGAGAAGATTATGAACAGCTTCTTAGGGCAGTAGTCAACTACCCGATACGTAGCACAGGAGCTAAACCTGTTATTCCTCAAAGAAGAGGGAGACTATCACCAAGAGATTATGATCGAGAGTTATACAAGCAACGTAGTTTAGTAGAAAGGTTATTTAGAAAACTGAAGCATTTCTGTAGGGGCGCAACAAGATATGAACGACTGGGGCGTAATTATTTGGGCATGGTTCGGCTAGCGGCTTCCTTAATCGGCTCGTCTAATTGAGAACGCTCCCTAGTACCAGAAGGTTGAAACCCTACCCGACTTCATCCTTGAATAACGTGTACCGATCATTTTTTTTAACTACTGCAATAAGCATGGATGGCTAGGCTCTAGAACAAGGTATAATGATGAGTAGCGAATAGCCCTAAAACAGTAATGGTGTTCATATAGTCAGCGTAATAATGCAGTTAAAAAATTTTCTTGGTATTAAATAGTTGTTCAATATCATCATAACGATATTTTTTTTTCCACCTTACGAGACTGCTTCATAGGCTATGAAATAAAAGAGTACTGAAAAACTGGCGCAGAACAGTTTACTATAAAGGCGCATGGGGTACACTGCATCTGGCTATTACGCAAGAATGAGTTACCTCTTTATATGGGTGAGCCTCATTAAAGGTTAAATCGCTTATTGGTGTTCCTATTGATATTGATGCGGGTTTTCTCGATGGTATGAATGCACATGCATAGGTGCTAGATAGCGTACCTGTGGCGGCTACAAGAAGTTAAACTGTAAGCTATCCATTCTTCTCAGGCCATGTAACCGCTGACAAATCAGCTGAAAGTGGAACGTAAGATAAATGCAGGTGTGGTGTTTATAAAATGTACACATCTTCACTTCAAAGCCAGCCATATTTATGATTCTTGATATTGATATGTTAAACCATGCAGCAAAGACTCTTACTGAAGGTGGTGTCATTGCTTATCCTACAGAAGCTGTTTGGGGGCTGGGATGTTGCCCTTGGCGCAGGGAAGCCGTCCAGCGAATATTGAATATAAAGTCTAGACCGCAGGAAAAAGGAATAATTCTGGTGGGGGTTTCGGAAGAGCAGTTTGAGCCGTTGCTAGCACCTTTAGGCTCAGAGCAGCGGCAGCGAGTGACCGATACGTGGCCAGGGCCTTATACATGGATTGTGCCAGACCCTGATAACTGGGCTCCTGATTGGGTGCGTGGCCAGTTTGATAGTGTGGCTATAAGAGTCAGTAATCATCCTGTTGTCAGGTATCTTTGCGCATCCAAAGGCACGCCGATTGTCTCAACCTCTGCTAATAAAACGGGAGAACCTCCGCTGTTAACCCAAAAAGATGTTGAAGATCAGCTTGCAAATTCTGTTGATTTTATTGCACCGGGTGATACGGGTGCTCAAAAAAGACCTTCAGAAATAAGAGACTTGATCACCGGTGAGGTGGTTAGAGAGGGCTAACAATGGAAATAAAAGACAGTACGATTGGTGATGTAAAATCATACTTTTTATCGCTACAAAGCACCATCTGCCAAGCGCTTGAAAAAGAGGATGGTATAGCTAATTTTCAGGATGATTCATGGGAATATCATGAAGGAGGTGGTGGTTGTGCAAAGGTGATTAATAATGGTGCTGTCTTTGAAAAAGGGGGGGTAAACTTTTCCTTTGTGCAAGGAAGCGCTCTGCCCCCAAGCGCAACAAATAAACGACCGGAACTTAAAGGACGTAGTTTTCAAGCCATGGGGGTTTCTTTGGTTCTTCATCCTATCAACCCTTATGTGCCAACATCACATGCAAATGTTCGTTTTTTAATTGCAGAAAAACCCGGAAATCAACCAGTCTGGTGGTTTGGTGGTGGCTATGATATGACACCCTATTATGGCAATGAGGAAGACTGTATTCACTGGCATAAAGTAGCAGAAAAAACCTGCACTCCTTTTGGTGCTGATGTCTATCCTCGCTATAAAAAGTGGTGCGATGAATACTTTTTTTTAAAGCATCGCAATGAGGCCAGAGGTATTGGTGGTTTATTTTTTGATGATCTTAATGAATGGCCATTTGAAGATTGCTTTAGCTTTATTCAAGCGGTGGGTAATAGTTATCTGGATGCTTATTTGCCTATTGTTAACAGACGAAAAAATATTCCTTTTGGGGAAAAAGAAAAGCGCTTTCAACAATATCGCCGTGGTCGCTATGTAGAGTTTAACTTACTTTATGACCGAGGAACATTATTTGGACTACAGTCAGGGGGGCGAACGGAATCTATTTTAATGTCATTACCTCCTGTTGTCCGGTGGGATTATAATTGGTCTCCGAAACAATGCTCCGAAGAAGCCCGGTTGTATACTGATTTTTTAAAACCAAAAAACTGGCTGGGGTAAGGAGAGCGAGTGACTGTATCTATTGGTCGTTATGCTGTAATAGGAAATCCTGTTACCCATAGTAAGTCTCCTATTATTCATACCTTATTTGCCGCCAGCACTCAACAACAACTGCGCTATATGACGCTGGAAGTAGAACAGAGTCAATTTGAAAGCGCAGTTACTAATTTTTTTAACAAAGGTGGGCAAGGGTTAAGCGTTACAGCGCCTTTTAAACAAAACGCTTGGAAATTAGCTAAGATTAAAACCGAACAGGCACAACAAGCTGGTGCTGTTAACACCTTATGGCTAAGTGAAGAAGGAGATTTAAAGGGTGATAATACTG
This sequence comes from Endozoicomonas sp. (ex Botrylloides leachii), assembly GCA_028728195.1. GTDB lineage: Bacteria > Pseudomonadota > Gammaproteobacteria > Pseudomonadales > Endozoicomonadaceae > Endonucleibacter. Next base: position 26,363 of record JAQYUY010000161.1, on the reverse strand, counting down.
ACGGCCTAGGATTAATTAGAGATTTACAAGATAATAACAATTTACTGTTGTCCAATTTAAATGTACTGATTTTAGGGGCAGGAGGTGCTGCCCGCGGCATTATTGCACCGTTGCTCCATGCACAACCAGCAGAAATTGTCATAGCAAACAGAACGACAAGCAGGGCAAAAAGTTTGATAGATCTGTTTTTGAATAATTATTGTCAGGTGCATACTACCAAACTATCAGCCTGTTCTTTTAATATGCTTAAAGGCCCTTTTGATCTTATTATCAACGCGACATCTGCCAGCTTACAAGGGAAAGAATTAGCTATTCCTGCCTGTATTATTAATACAGCTACTGTGGGTTATGACATGATGTACGGTGCTAAAGAAACGGTATTTAATCAATGGGCCCGTAATGCAGGTGCAAAAGTCTGCCTTGATGGCCTTGGCATGCTTGTAGAGCAGGCTGCAGAACAGTTTTTAATATGGCGAGGAATTCAGCCAGAAACAGGTGAAGTACTTCAGACCGTAAGGAAAATGCTGTCTCAAACATAATTATTATGCCAATTGTGTTTTCTAACTACCATAATGAACATGGCAACCAAGCTCCAGAAAAAAGTGGAATGATGAGTAATAGCAGGCCATTATGAAATGTTTCAACACAGTACTGATATTCAGATGGTCATTGAAATAGCGTAGTTAACAACCCAATTGGTGTAATATCTTATAAATTGATAGATGTCGGTTACTCTTATCATTAACTCAATATGAATGAACATCACATTAAGCACATAATAAAACCGGGAGACTTATTATTCCAATTGCGTACCGGTGGTGAACGAGAGTGGATTATTAGCCGATTATTTTCAGGGATAGGTCAACAAGCTATCAATCATGTTGCACTATATATAGGAGAAGAATATGTTATAGAAGCGGTTTCACCTGAGATAATAAAAACGCCCATTGATGCTTTTATTAACCAATCAGCTAAAGATTATAAAGAACAGCCTTGTGTGACGATATCAAGATTAAAATCCTTTTATCAATCACTCATTCCCAAGGCCATAGCATTTTTAGAACAACATCTGAATCAACCCTATGATGACAGCTACGGAAAGAAATCTGGATGGTATTGTAGTCAACTGATTCTGGAAGCTTTTCGCTATGCAAATAAAGGGCGCTATCTTTTTGAAAAAACACCAATGAGCTTTAAAAATCCAGCAACAGGTAATTTTTTCCCATATTGGGTGGAACACTATAAAAAATTTAAAATACCTATACCTGAAGGTGAAAAAGGTTCTCACCCGGCACTTATGTCGTTATCTGACAACTTAGAGCTAGTAAAAATTGTTGGTAGTTTACCTTTTAGAAGCACATTAATAAGCTTAGATAGTCGCCATGTTTTATCCTAAATATATTCTGCTATATATAATGGATTCCAAATAAAAATAATGGCTAGCTATGATATTTATAAGGCCGTTATTGATTCTTGATAACAGCCCGTAAATAAAAAATTATTACCTCATTGTTACAAATTCTTCAGCACTGGTTGGGTGAATGGCAACAGTGTTATCAAAATCAGCTTTTGTCGCGCCCATTTTTAGCGCTACGGCAAAACCTTGCAACATCTCATCGGATCCGTGGCCAATACAGTGGATGCCGACAATTCTCTCATCTTTACCTGTCGTGACTAATTTCATTCGGCTAGGTTGGCGGTGTTGAGTCAAAGCGCTATACATAGCAGTAAACTGACTAGTATAAACTCTGACATTGTCATCACCATAGTGTTCCCGTGCAGCTTGCTCAGATAACCCAACTGTACCAATTGTTGGGTGGCTGAAAACAACGGTAGCTACATTTTCATAATCAAGATGTTCTTCTGGTTTTTTATTAAATAACCGTTCAGAAAGCCTTCTTCCTGCAGCTACTGCAACCGGCGTTAGCTCAACTTTACCAATATTGTCTCCTACCGCATAAATACCATTAACAGAGGTATTCTGGTACTTATCAACAGAAATATATCCTCTCTCGTTTACTGCTACACCGGTTGCTTCGAGATTAATATTATTTGTTTTAGGTGAACGACCAATAGCCCATATTAATGAATCAACATTGAAATAGCGTCCATCTTTAGTGTGAACGGTTAAACTTCCATTGCTTTCTTTGCTAACGCTTTTAGGTATAGCTTGTGTATGAAGTAGAGGACCCTCTTCTCTCATTACTTCAATCAGGGTGTTCGACAGCATCTCATCAAAATTACGCAATGGCTTATTTTTTCTGATCAGTAACTGGGTTTCACTGCCTAAAGCATTCAATACACCAGCGAGCTCAATAGCAATATAACCAGCGCCAATAACTGCAACTCGCTTTGGTCGTTTATCTAAAGCAAAAAATCCATCAGAATCGATACCATATTCAGAGCCTGGAATATCCGGAATAATAGGCTGTCCACCAGTTGCAATGGTAATATGGTCTGCGGTGTAATGCTTGCCATTGACATCAACGGTTTTAGTGTCAACGAATCGACCATATCCTTGTAAAACAGTAATTTTGTTATTAGATAAAACCCGATCATAAGAAGCATGAATTCGTTTAATGTAAGCTTCACGGGTTTCTACCAGCTTACTCCAATTAAACTGTTTTAAATACTGTTGATGATTGACATCAAAGCCATAGTCTGGGGCATAACGCAACGCATCGGCAATTTGGCCGGCAAACCACATGGCTTTCTTGGGTACACAGCCGACATTGACGCAGGTTCCACCTAAGTGCTTTGCTTCAATTAGACCAACCTTAGCTCCGTATATTGCCGCTCGATTAGCTGTTGCTATACCGCCACTACCGCCCCCAATGACCAGATAATCGAAGTGTTCTTGTATCGCCATGATCACGCCCCTTAATTTAGTTTTTTAGCTCGACGCTTAGAGCTAAGCAGAAAAAGAATAGAGCCATCATCCTTTAAAGTGTCACGTTGTCTTTACCCCAGCATGCCTGTGACTTATTGCTTATAAGCGTTTGAGCTTTACCCAGTTGATGGCCATAGTTCTCGATATTTAATGGTATAGATTGATATGATAAATATCAGCAGTATATGACATAAGCGCACGACGGCACACCGTGACTCAGTATTTTCTTTGATAGCTTTACTTTAATAACTACGTGAACGCTGCTAATACCATTATGTTTTCTAATGACCGTAATGGGCATGGGCAGCTGGACTTCAGAGCAAGGGGCAATAATGAGTAATAGCAGGGCCATTACCAACAGTTCCAACACGGTGCTGGTGTTTGGATCATCAGCGCAATAGTGTAGTTAACAAATTCGATTGATATAACTTGAGTTCTCTCGTATGCACGGCCTACTAATCTAGGACCTGTGTAGTTTTTTATTCGAGTAATAAGAGTGTTACGCTTTCTGTTACTAGTTACATATATCTGCTAAAAAGTAACAGTTGACAGCATTATTATTGGCTTTTAAAAAGCGTTTTCATCCTGCTATAGCACGTATTTAAAGGGATAAATAAATATTTTTAAACTTGGCACAGTATTTGTCTTAGTAAAGGAAAAAACAAAAAATGATAATAAGAATAATAACGCAATAATTTGGTCGTATAATAATAAAAATAAACGGCCATGTATAAGTAAATGATTTTGTAGTGCTATTATTTTTATTGCTAACTATAAGGATATGTTGGCCAGTTAAGAAGATCGCTAAAGCGACAGATGGTATCAATCAAAGGATGGTATAAAGCAGTTAACTACTAGTCTGTAAACTCATTTACTTTTTACTTTTAATAATGAGTCTATTAAGGATTTTCAGCAGGAGCTGAACCTTTGTCATGGGAATAGTGCTTTATCTAAAGCTAGCTAAGATTTCATCTGTTTTCAGAAATACTAATGCCACTATTGCTCTGAAATTATATATCGCATGTTCATCCTTCTAGTTACAGATAACCGACTCTCAGTATTTTTTTATACGAATCATCTTTTCTAACCATGCTATTAAGCTGAGCAACAGAACACCAGCACTGCGTTGGGGCTCTTGGCAATAGTCTTGCTATTACTCGTCATTGCCCCTTGCTCTGGAGTTAGGTTGCCCATTGTCATTACGATGATTAGAAGGCATTATTAGTATGATTCGTTATTTAAATTGCAGCGGTTGCTTTTTGTAACCAATCAAGATCGTCTCCTTCCAGTAAAGGGGAAAGTTCATCTCGAACATGGGCGTGATAAGCGTTTAACCAGTCAATATTAGATTGGCTCAGTAGACTCATCATCAAAGGGCGGGTATCAATGGGTGCCAGAGTTAACGGCTTCAGCTTATAAAATTGACCGAACTCGGTTTCTATATCACTGACTACTAGCATAATATTCTCAATACGGATGCCATGCTTGCCATATCGATACATTCCAGGTTCGTTGGTTACTAACATACCGGGTTCGAGAGGAATATCAAGCCATTTTGGGCTGATACTTTGCGGTCCTTCATGCACATTAAGGAAATAGCCAACACCATGCCCTGTACCATGATTAAAATCCATACCTAGCGACCATAGCGGCTGGCGAGTCAGTGTATCTAACTGAATGCCTCTTGTTCCTTTTTTAAAGCGGGTAGTAGCAAGGGTAATGTGACTTTTTAATACCAGTGTATAATCTTGTTTTTCTTCTGCAGTAAGCTCACCACAAGTAATAGTTCGGGTGATATCTGTTGTGCCATCAGGATATTGTGCTCCAGAATCAACCAGCAGTAAACTTTTTGGCTTAATCGTCAGGCACGTTGCTTTTTCAGCACGGTAGTGACAAATAGCACCGTTAGGTCCATAAGCGGCAATAGTGGGAAAGCTAGGGCCTTTAAATGCATCTGCTTGTGCGCGAAATGCCTGTAAACGCTCATCAAGTTCAACTTCATCAACCTTGCTCGTTGGGATAGCGGTTTCTAGCCAACGAAAAAAGCGCACCATTGCTACGCCATCTCTACGATGGCAATCGGTCATGCGGGAAATTTCTGTATCGTTTTTAACCGCCTTTATCAATGCAGAAGGGGAAACTTTTTCAATTATATTTACAGTGTCCGGTATTGAGGTCATCAAAGACCAATTGGTTGTCATCGGATCAAGCTGAATATGACTTTCGGCAGTCAATTTCCCCAAATCTTTTGCAATAGCATCATAATCAATAATGGCAACGTTAGAAGCTTTGAGAGCTGCTAACGCATGTTTTTCTATGCGGTTGCTATCAGTGTATAAGCGAATACTGTCTTTAGTAATCAAGGTGTAGGCAAGAAAAACAGGATTGCACTCAACATCAGAGCCACGTAGATTAAATAACCATGCGGTATCATCAAGAGTGCTAATTAATAGATGGTCAGCATGAGACTTGGCCATTGCTTGACGAATCTGCTCAAACTTTTCTTCTCGAGTACGGCCTGCATAAGTATCCTGATGAAGAAAGACAGGTGCTGAAGGAATGGCTGGGCGATCAGCCCAAATGACATTGAGGATATCGCGGTCAGACTTAATTTGCAGAGATTTCTTAGCTAATTGTTTTTTTAGTGTACGGACGTTGGAAACACTCATGGATTTCCCATCAAACCCTACTGTAGCTTGATTATTTAGATTATCAATCAGCCACTGACCAATAGTAGGTATCCCGGCATTGCCTTCTCGCATGAGCTGAATATCAGCACCTTTGAGTTCTTGTTCAGCCTGAATAAAATAGCGACCATCTGTCCACAGGGCGGCTTCATTTTTTAGTATAACTAGTGTGCCAGCAGAGCCAGTAAAACCAGAAATCCACTCCCGAGCAGCCCAGTGTTTTGCGACATACTCACTCTGGTGAGGATCAGAACTTGGAATGATCCATGCGTCAATATGATGTTCTGCCATTGCAGCGCGCAAAGCTGCTAGCTTTTCAGATACTCTGACCATCTTGATTATTTCCATTACTGCTACTTTTAGTTCGGCAGGTTAACATAATATTGCATTAAGCGACTTTTCTATTACAGGTATTTTATTGATCTTGAACAACGTTATCGCGCTCATGCTTTAATTTATTCACACAAGATTATGAATAGCAGCTCTTAAGGTATTCATTTTTTAGACCGACATAGTGAGCAGCGTTATAGCGGAGAAGCTGATATTCTTCTGTGGTGAGCGGGCGTGATTTTTTTGCTGGGCTACCTTTATATACGTACCCTGATGTGAGCTTTTTTTTAGGTGGAACAAGGCAACCAGCAGCAATAATGATATCATTTTCAATGACTGCACCATCTAGCACCATTGCGCCTATGCCAATCAAGCAGCGGTTACCAATGATGCAACCATGAAGCACTGCTTTGTGACCAACAGTGACTTCTTGACCAATAGTCAATGGATAACCCGCTGGGTTATTGTCATTTTTGTGGGTAACATGGAGTACTGAACCATCTTGAATGCTGGTTTTTGCACCGATTTGAATGGCGTTTGTATCACCACGAATAACAGCAGTAGGCCATACAGAGCAATCATCTCCAATGTGTACATCACCTATTATGGTTGCTGAGGCGGCAATATAAGCGCTTTCACTAATATAGGGATATTTACCTCTAAACCCTTCTGCCTTAGTAGCCATCGCCTAAAATCTCCTAAAGCCTAATCCATATAATCTATATACAATAGGCATATTATCATGCCATGAGAATGCTATTATGCAAAACCCACTTTTGGAGCGTACTGAGCTACCACCTTTTTCTAAGATCAAGCCTGATCATATTCAACCAGCGATAGCGGAAATTATTCGTGATAATAAATCTGCTATAGAGGCCATTCTTAATGGTACCAATAATTTTGTATGGGAGACATTACAAGTTCCTTTAGATAATATTGAGAACTGGCTAAGCAATGCATGGTCACCTGTTGCACATATGAATGCAGTGGTTAACAGTAAGATGTTAAGGGATGCTTATAATGCTTGTTTGCCTCTTTTATCTGAATATTCTACTCAGCTTGGGCAAAATACTAAGCTATATAATGCCTACCTCTCATTATCTCAGTCCGAAGAGTTTCAACAGTATAGTAGCGCCCAAAAAAAGGTTATCAATGACGAGCTTCGCAATTTTAAGCTTGCTGGCGTTGCCTTGCCTGATGAAAAAAAGAAAGTGTATAAGACGATTAAAAAACAACTTTCTGAATTAACCAATAATTTTTCAGACAATGTTCTTGATGCAACAATGGCATGGAGCAAACTAATTACTAATGTATCTGATTTGGCTGGATTGCCAGAGTCTGCTTTAGCCGTAGCTAAACAGTTGGCTGAGGCAAAAGGTTATAGCGAAAGCTGGTTACTTACCCTTGATTTTCCAAGCTACTCCCCTGTAATGACTTACTGTGATAATAGAAAGATAAGGGAAGAGGTTTATACTGCATTTTGCACTCGAGCTTCTGATCAAGGACCTAATGCAGGCCAATATGATAATGCTGAAAATATAAATAAAATTTTATCGTTAAGACATCAATTAGCACAACTGTTAGATTTTGATAATTATGCAGACTATTCGTTGGTCACTAAAATGGCCGACAGTGCTGACAGCGTAATAGCGTTTTTGGAAGATTTAGCCGATCGAAGTAAGCCTCAAGCCGAAAAAGAATTGGCAGAGTTAAAAGCCTACGCTAAAGATGTGTTTAATATTGAGCAATTGCAAGCGTGGGATATAAGCTACTTTTCTGAAAAACTTTGCCAATCTCGTTACGCCATTTCTCAAGAAGAATTACGCCCTTGGTTTCCGGCAACAAAAGCGATTAAGGGGATGCTTGATATCACAAGCCGTTTATTTGGCATTCAAGTTAAGCGGGAAGAAAATGTCGATACTTGGCATACTGACGTGAAATTTTATGACCTCTATCGAGGTGAAAATATCATCGGACGTTTTTATCTTGATCTTTACGCCCGTGAAAATAAAAGAGGCGGCGCGTGGATGGATGAGTGCAGAGTAAGAATGAAAAAGGGTGGTTGCGTTCAACTACCTGTAGCCTACTTAACTTGCAACTTCACGCCACCTGTAGGTGATCAGCCTGCGTTATTGACTCACGATGAGGTGGTTACTTTGTTTCATGAGTTTGGTCATGGTTTGCATCATATGTTAACCAAGGTCGACTACCCTACCATATCCGGTATCAATGGTGTGCCTTGGGATGCGGTAGAGCTGCCGAGCCAGTTCCTCGAAAACTGGTGTTGGGAAAAAGAAGGTTTGGCGTTAATCTCAAGTCACTTTGAAACAGGTGAGCCTCTGCCATCAGATAAATTAGAAAAATTGCTGGCAGCAAAGAATTTTCAATCTGCCATGATGATGTTGAGGCAATTAGAGTTTTCATTGTTTGATTTTAAGTTGCATAAGGAATACGGTAATGGTGATGATGTACAGACTGTGCTTGATAAAGTACGACAAGATGTGTCTGTTATAATTCCACCAGAATTTAATCGGTTTCAAAATAGCTTCAGTCATATTTTTGCTGGAGGCTATGCCGCAGGTTATTACAGCTATAAATGGGCCGAAGTACTTTCTGCGGATGCTTTCTCACGTTTTGAGGAAGAGGGTATCTTAAACCAGAAAACGGGAAATTCTTTTTTAAAAGAGATTCTTGAACAAGGCGGCTCTGCTGAACCCATGGCGTTATTTGTTAACTTCAGAGGGAGAAAACCAAAGATCGACGCGTTACTTCGTCACAGTGGTATCAGCTGAGTCTTGAGGTTATGGGTAACAAGCATTGTATGATTGCTTGGAAAAAAATATGGTACCCCCGCAAAGCTGCTTGATGGCTATTACGTATATTGTAAGCAAAACTGCATGGTTAGAATGTATGCTTCAATTAAGGCGGCTTTGATACATTGAATTATCCCAAGGAGCGTTGCAATGTCTGTGAAGCGTTTTATTGCCGGAGCGGTATGTCCTTCATGCGGTGCTATGGATACTATCAGAACTTTTATTCACGCAGGGCAAGAGCATCGTGAGTGTGTAGAGTGCCATTATGTTGATGCTATGAGCTTTGAGCCTACGCTGCAAGGAGCGCTGCCTGAAGCACGCATTGCTCGGGAGGAACGGGTTACGGCTAAAGGTGTTGAGCTGGTTAGAATCCTTGACTGATATGGCGATGTAATACCAGTCATCTTTTCTAGTTAAGCTATTGCGAAGCATTCCAGTGCGGTATTGATATTTGGATGGTCAGCGCAATACCATAGTTAAAAAATTGGATTGGTATTAGCCATGTTACACAAAATTAGTTTCTTATGTTGAACTCCGGCCTAAAAGACCATAATCAGCCATTATCGCTGAGCAGCCGCAGCAATTTCTTTATCTCTTGCGATAGCACCTTCAATAAGTTGCAATGCTGTTTTGTCACATGAGGGTAATGATACGTCGCAATGATCAATAGGTGATATTCGTTGCCCCCATTTAATCAAGGCGGCAGCCGATGTCAGGCCCGCGCCAAAAGCACAAGATAATAACCTATCGCCAGGCTTAATTCGCCCTGCTTCTAATGCATCACAAAGTGCTATAGGAATGGTGGCTGCCGAGGTGTTGCCATAGTTTTTTATATTTATAAAGACTTTTTCTTTGGGAATACCGAGTTTATTAACTAACGTATCAATAATTCTAATATTGGCTTGGTGTGGAATGATGATATCTATCTCATCTGTTGATAGGCCATTTTCTTCGAGTACCTTATGGCCTAATTTGCTCATGTCTGCAATGGCTTGCTTGAAAATTTCCCTACCCTCAAATTGAAGGAAAAACGCCATTGCTTGCGGATTAAGCTTATCCATATTGGTGCCGAAGCCAGATACTTGTAATATTTCTCGTCTCGCTGGCTCATTATGCAGGGCATACCCTAAAACGCCGCAAGGTTGATTTTGTTCGGTGCATTCCAGTACGACAGCCCCAGCGCCATCACCAAATAAAACGGCTGATTCACGCAGTGTCCAGTTTAAATAAAACGATAGCCGCTCGGCACCTATAACTAATATACGTCGATATTGACCACTTTGAATTTGTGCTGTTGCTAACCCCAAACCATAAAGAAAACCTGAGCAGGCCGCATTAATATCAAGTGCAGGGCAACTGGCTTGAATATTTGCCTGTACGGTGCTGGCAATATTAGGAACCAGCGTATCAGGAGATGCTGTGGCAAGAAAAATCATATCAAGACTGGAGCCTTTGATGCCTGCTGCCGCTAAAGCTTTTTGAGCAGCAACAGAGGCCAGCTCTGAAGTGCCAACATGACTGATATGCCTCTGTGCTATGCCAGTACGGGACATAATCCACTCGTCGCTGGTTTCCATAATTGAGGCTAGATCTTGGTTTTTGAGCACAGCCGGCGGCAAGCACTTCCCCCAACCCGTAATTTCAGCACAAGGCATGACTATTCCCTCGACATTGTTTTGTTACTATTAGCGTGATAATGGCCTCCTCCTATCGGTGGTAATGGAAACCTGCTTATTATTTTTGTTTTAGTAGAAAATATCTTATATTTACCATTTATCATAAAATGACGATCTTATACCAGCGGTGTTTTATATTTTCATACTTAGGGAAACCTTTTAATGGCTGCCAGAATTGCACGCCTAAATTAAATACATTGACGCATTGGCCACTGATTTCAAAAAAGCACAAGGCGTGTTATAAAAAATGCAATCACTATAAACATAAAACGTATCAGTTAGCGCACCTAAGCTAATGGTAGCATCTAAGTAGATAATTTTGGCATAGATACGGGCTATTAACACAAGGACTGCAACCTTATTTCAAGCCGTTGACGCCACTGTACCCTTCTTAGGTAGGAGTTGTTTTTTCTTTTATCTTGGCGTTTATAATTTATGCGAACAGACATTGTCATTCTTGCTGCGGGGCAAGGTAGCAGGATGAAATCAAAATTGCCTAAAGTTCTTCACCATATTGCGGGTAAACCCATGTTAGAGCATGTGGTCACCGCTGCTCGAAATAGTCAGCCTCAACACATGCAAGGTAAGATTCATATCGTGGTAGGGCATGGTGCCGATCAAGTGCGTGACCAGTCAGGCATGCATGAGGTTAGTTGGATACAGCAAAATCAGCAGTTAGGTACAGGACATGCGGTTAAGCAGGCGTTACCAAAACTCAAAGGTGCTGATACGGTTCTGGTTATTTACGGTGATGTGCCACTGATTAACCCCTGCACGCTGGCGACTCTCACAGAAGCTTGTGGTGGCCAGCATTTAGCGTTATTAACCGCTACTATTCCAGATCCCGCTGGCTATGGCCGTATCATTAGAGACAGTTTTGGAGATATTAAAGCTATAGTGGAGCACAAAGATGCCACACCAGGGCAGCTTGCGATTAAAGAAGTGAATACCGGTATTATGGCTATTCCAGGTGATAGAGTGGCGTATTGGCTAGAAAAACTTAGCAATAACAATGCGCAACAGGAGTATTACTTGACCGATATTGTGGCTATGGCTGTCAATGAAGGGTTCTCTATCGTTCACGCTCAGCCAACCAGACTAACGGAAGTGCAGGGTATTAATAGTCGACTGCAGTTAAGCGAGTTAGAGAGGATTTACCAAAAACAGCAAGCTGAAGCTTTCATGGAAGCAGGTGTTACTATTTTGGATCCGCAGCGCATTGATTTCCGAGGTGATATCCAAATTGGGCAAGATGTTGCCCTCGACGTCAATGTTATTTTGGAAGGCAAGGTGGTACTGGGAGATAACGTTACCATTGAGCCAGGCTGTATCATTCGTAACACTAAAATAGCTTCAAATGTAGTTGTTAAAGCACACTCCCTGCTTGAGGGGGCTGTAATTTTATCTGGTTGTGAAGTAGGCCCTTTTGCTCGGCTGCGCCCGGGTACTGAGCTTGCAGATAATGCAAAGGTTGGCAATTTCGTAGAAATCAAGCAGTCGCATATTGGTTCTGGAAGTAAAGCCAATCACCTTACCTATATTGGTGATGCTAGTGTGGGTACTAACGTTAATATTGGGGCGGGAGTGGTCACTTGTAACTATGATGGTGCAAATAAATATAAAACTATTATCAATGATGGTGCTTTCATTGGAACCAACAGCGCATTGGTAGCGCCGGTGACTATTGGTCGGCGCGCTACAACGGCGGCGGGTTCTGTTATCACACGTGATCTAGCCGATGAAGAGTTAGGTATTGCCCGTGGCCGGCAGCGTAACATTAACGGCTGGAAAAGGCCGTCCAAACAAAAAGACTAAGAAGCTATTGCTGGTGACGATCGTTGCTGCTGTCACCGGAAGATAAGTTTAAAGTGATTTAAAATAGGACTTTATTATGTGTGGCATTGTCGGAGCAGTAGCACAAAGAGATGTAGAACTTATTTTGCTTGAGGGATTACGTCGCCTAGAGTACCGTGGATATGATTCTGCGGGTATCGCAGTCATCGCAAATGATGGCAGCATGAATCGATTAAGGCGCACAGGAAAAGTTGCAGAACTCAGTAATGTTATCAAAGATTCACCGGTTCACGGGAGCACAGGCATTGCTCATACACGTTGGGCAACACACGGTGAACCCAGCGAGCGGAATGCGCACCCCCATGTATCCGGTGAAAACATTGCAGTTGTTCATAACGGCATTATTGAGAATCATGAAATCTTGCGAGGTTTTTTAATTCAAGAGGGCTACCAGTTTATCTCTGATACCGATACAGAAGTTATTGCTCATTTGATCAACCACGAATTGAAAAGCAGCGAATCGTTACTTGAGGCAGTTCAAAAAACCGTACGGCACCTTGATGGTGCTTATGGAATGGTCGTGGTTGACCGAGAAAGCCCAGAGCATTTGATTGCTGCTCGTGCAGGAAGCCCCTTGGTTATTGGCATCGGTATAGGTGAAAACTTTGTTGCCTCCGATCAGTTAGCGCTATTGCCTGTTACTCGGCGCTTTATTTTTCTTGAAGAAGGGGATGTTGCTAATATCACCAAGACCTCAGTTAGTATTGTTGATGTGAACGGTTGCCCTGTTGAGCGTGAAGCTAAAGAAAGTAATATTGATCACGATGCTGGTAATAAAGGTGAATACCGCCATTACATGCTGAAGGAGATTCACGAACAAGCCGATGCTATTGCTAGTACGCTTGAAGGCCGTCTTGGTGAGCACAGGTTAAATCTTGCTTGCCTAGGAACTGAGGCTGATGCGATTTTGGATAAAACGCGCTGTGTACAAATTGTTGCTTGTGGTACCAGCTATTATGCAAGCATGGTTGCGGGTTATTGGTTTGAAGAACTAGCGGGTATCCCTTGCCGTATAGAAATTGCTTCTGAGTTCAGATACAGAAAATGCTTTGTGCCTGAAAATTGTCTTTTTGTAACGGTATCTCAATCTGGTGAAACGGCTGATACATTAGCCGCGCTGAAACAAGCAAAAGAGCAGCGCTATATGGCTAGTTTGAGTATTTGTAATGTTCCGGGTTCATCCATAGTGCGTGAGTCTGATATTTCATTTATGACACGCGCTGGGGCGGAGGTTGGAGTTGCCTCCACCAAAGCATTCACTACCCAATTAACAGCTCTTTTGATGCTGGTAACAGCGATTGGGCGTTATAAGGGAATGAGTGAAGAGCAAGAAGTCAATATTATCAAGGCACTACGTGAATTGCCTCGAGCAATCAGCAAGACGCTTATGTTAAGTGATCATATTGAAAAAATCGCTGAGCAGTTTGCTGATAAGCAGCATAGCCTATTTCTTGGCCGTGGGACTCAGTACCCAATTGCTATGGAGGGCGCGCTTAAACTTAAAGAGGTATCTTATATCCATGCAGAAGCCTATGCAGCGGGTGAATTAAAACACGGCCCTTTAGCACTCATCGATAATGATATGCCTGTTATTATCGTTGCGCCAAATAACGACTTATTAGAAAAGCTAAAATCTAACATGGAAGAAGTCCGTGCGCGTGGCGGATTGCTTTACGTTTTTGCTGATCGACATGCTCGATTTAAAGAAAGCAGCGGAGTAAGTATTTTGCCAGTTGAAACGATACCTGAAGTTGTTTCACCTATCCTTTACACGATTCCCTTACAGTTACTTGCTTACCATGTTGGGGTGATTAAAGGTACTGATGTTGATCAGCCTAGAAATCTAGCAAAGTCTGTTACCGTGGAGTAGTCTGAGCTTTGAATAGTAAAAAGGCTCTTGAGGGCGATTAAAGTTTGATAAAAAAAATAAGCCTTCTGCTAGTTTATGGCAACGGTAATTAGCATGGCAGCCTGACTTACAGCAAGTAGGAATGTTTAGTAATAGCTGGGCTATTGCGAAGATTTCCAACCCAGTGTTGGTGTTTGGATGGTCGGCGCAATAGCGTATTTAACAGTTTGATGGGTATTACTTAACAAATAGGTTCATTAAGAAGGTATTTTTTTATAGAAATGTTCCATGATAAAGTTATATAGATTATGCCCCTCTACGGTATATTCTTTAAATACTGAGTATATTTTTTCTTCTAAAGACATTGAAAATGGTTTCAGCTCTGGGTATTGTCCAGATAATGTTTTTATTGTTAGGAAAAAATCCATTTTATCAAGAAAACAAACCAGTTGGGCTTCTTTTGTTTTTTGATTATTATACTCACTCATTACATCAATAAAATAAGAAAATGAAGTATCACTAAATAAGTGATCAAAAACAGCCATTTCTATAGCATGCCTATTTTTGCTGGATATTTTATCTTCGGGGGTGACATCACCAATGGCAACCTCGGCCATGTCGTGAGAAATAGCTAATTCATAGCATTTCTTAATATCTAAGGTTTTAAAATGAAATCGTTTGTCTAACATCATCAGCATAGCTGATATTTTATACATATGAGTCGCATCTGACTCAAAATATTTAGATGAAATAAACCCACGTCTAAAAACAAGCCCTACTTTTATAAGATAAGAATATAGATCTTTTATGTTATCAACTTTATTATTTTTTTTTACTCTATCAATAATAGAGCAAGTGCTTTCATTATTAATGCGATGATATAACTCTGAAACATTGGGGTATTTATAGAGTTCAATCAGATTTAATTTATCGTTTATGGTATTGGGTTTATCTAAATCAATTAATAAAAATTTATCATGATTATACAATGAATTATCATGGCAAATTGACAAGAAATTTTCATTTGAGCGACTTAATGAATCAACACATTTAGTATTTTGCGTTGGCATACACCCAATTAAAATGAGTGAAATAAATAGAACTAACACATTTAAATACATATTTAATAGCCTAGGCTAGTGCAATAGAAATTATATCATAGTAGTACATAACTAACATGATGTAATATTCTCATTAAGAATAAGATAATGCTGCCGAATTAATAGGTTATAAAAAGATCTGGTAACTTTTCATGAAAAAAATTGGAAGCGGAATTTATGAGTTTGATACACCTCTTTTGGCTATAAAAATAGCAACGTCATTAATGGGAAGAGAACTATCAACAGGTGAGAGACATAAATTATTTGTAACACGAAAAGTAAAAATTATCGATGGCGTGGAAAAAAATATAAAGGCATTCTCTTTACTATCAAATGCTATTGAAAATCAAAAATGCCGTAAAATCTCAACTGAGAATCAAATGGCTTCTAAATCTGTCAACCATTTTTTTCCTAATCATAAGAAAATAAATGAGGATAATATTGTTCAACCTTATGAAATCCCTTTAAAAATAGATGGTTTAACCCTAAAACCAATAGATGCAGAACGTTATGTTGATGATCTTATGTTTGATGGCACTGGTAGAATTATTGGAGTAAAACGAGACCTTTCTAATGATGAACTGAAGAATATTGAAAAGTTAGCTATTCCTTCGCTAAGCGAGACCGCAAGTCAAAATGATCGAACTCACTCAAAGAGTCCAGTAGAAAGCTTATTACATTTCAATTACTTACTATCAAAAGCGCAACCCTCAAAAGTTATCAATGAATGGCGAGATAGTATAAGGGAATTTTGGCTTGAAGGTGATATATCTTCTGATCGATTAAAATCATTTTACCAGTCAGCTATCACAATATTTGAATATGATGTCACTCTGATTAAAGAAATACAGAGACTGCTAACTGATTTAGAAAAGAAAAAGTATCCAGCACAGCTATATGATAATTTTTTTGGTCGAATATTTAATTCGGAATTGGGTAGGTATTTAGTAGAAAATCCAACAGATAACGCAATTAAAACAGCAAAAAAAACAGCTGCATTTCTTGGTAATTTTGTAGAAAAGTTTGACCAATGCTCTTACGGTATTATTAAAGAAGGAAATACGAAAAGCAATGTGAATGGCTTTGATCTTATTGCCTTTGGGATTGAGGGGGATAAGGATTTCTGGTTTCCAAAAAGCTTTCTCCTAAATGAGTTTATAAAAAATCCATCTAAAGAAAATTTTAATCTATGTTTAAATTCTATTGTGGATGGTTTTGATGTAATGAAGATTTCTAAGTTAATTATTCATGTTCTAAAAGCCAAAGACTTATTAATTGCAGCAAATGAATCTAAGGAAGTTATAGGTGATTATGATCAATTTCATAAAATAGCAGCTCATTACTACAAGAACATAATTTTAAAAAATAGAACAGCAAATAATAAAATAATGACAGATCTAGAGGTTGTGAGTAATGATACTGATATAATACCTACTAAAGGTCAAGCAGTAGTTATCAAGCGAGACGATATATTCAAGACCAATAATTATGGTTCTAAGCTAAGATATCATCCAAAAAATGATGAAGACACAAGTAATACTAATTATACAGTAAGCGCATCTGATAAAAAAACAATACCTAGTCATGATAAAAGTTCGCCCTTTGAACGTAATATGCTTAACTCGGGCCAAGCTCTGGGTCTCGGGCTGTCTGGAACAACAAATCTATCTTGCTTTTTATATAGAGAAATAAAAAAAGAACATCCTAGTTTTTCAGAAGAACAAGCATTCTTTAATACTCTAGCTTACGTGCTATATACAGGAGGACATTCTGTTGCTGATTGCTTATTGGTATACAAAGCAATAAAGGAAGTTGAAAGCATGGATTCTGCTGCTCCTAAAGAAATTGATAAAAAATTTAAAGAGATAATTGAAACATCATTGGTAAAAACTAAAGAACTTATTGATCTTCAAAATAAAGAAGATAAAAATTATATACGTAATGGTTTGTATAAAGCATTTAATGAGATGGAAAAAGCGTACGAAAAATATGCTTATTCTGCATTGTAGTAGTTCTAGTTTAATATGACATTCCTCCTAAAAATTTAGATTGGTATAAGACCTATCTCTCTATATAGATAACATTGATATCTGCCTATTGCTTTTTCTTTTTGACGACACTGTACATAAATAATCCAAATTGCAGCGATATGAACCCTTAGGTCAAATAATAACCAATAAAGGTATTTAATTGGGCTATTAATCTAATTAAATTGAAACTGACCCTCTTACAGGAAAGCTGCAAACTAATTTTCACAAAAATTTCGATAGCGCACTTGTGGACTATGCTACGGAGCTATTTTCTGATAGGGAGAACGTATATCACTGTAACAGAAAACAAAGACATGGGGTTTCTGTTTAGGCACACTAGCAGACTCTCACAAAGAACGATTTTCTCGGGGTATACATGGTACATTCATTGAGCATGAGTTAAATTTACAGCCATAATGGCGACCTGATTAATCAACCAATATTGTATATCTACAAACGTATGCTGTTTAATGAGAGGAAATATATACAATGAATGAACAAAAAGCTCATAAAATTGTTTTAATCGGTGCTGGTGCCGTTGGTACTAGCTTTCTTTATGCTGCTATTAATCGCAGTATAGCTTCGCATTATGAAATAATTGATGTATCTCAAGATATCGCTAAAGGTAATGCTTTAGATCTTGAAGATGCAATTGCAACTAATAACTCAAGCTTTAGTGTGGAACTAGGAAGCTATAAAAAATGTAAAGATGCTGATGTTATTGTCATTACTGCCGGAAAACCACAAAAATCAGAGCAAAACCGCTTAGATCTTATGAAAAGTAATGTAAAAATTATGAAAGATATAGCAATAAATATTAAAAAATCTGGTTTTAATGGAATCACAATTATTGCCTCAAATCCAGTAGATGTGCTGACAGCAGTGTATCAAAAAGTAACTGATTTTGATAAAAATAAAGTCATTGGCTCTGGAACATTGTTAGATTCAGCACGACTGCGTTTTGAAATTGGCAAGCGGATTAATATTTCAGCAAGATCAATTGATGCATATGTAATTGGAGAGCATGGAGATTCATCTGTTTCTGTATTTTCTTCAGCAGCAGTTAAAGGCATTCCATTAGCTACGTTTGCTAAAAAATTTAAATTTACTGAGCAAGAAATGCAAAAAATTCATGAAACAGTTTATAAAAAAGCCTATGAAATAATTAAGTTAAAACGTGCTACATTTTATGGGATCGGCTCAGCGCTTGCTGATTTATCATATAGTGTATTAAATAACTCCTTAGAAATAAAAGCTGTTAGTGCATATTTGAATGGCGAATATGGAAAATCAGGAATTTATGCTGGCATGCCAGCGATAATAGGAGAAAATGGAATTATTAAAGTAATAGAAGCAAAGCTAAGTTCTAATGAAAAAGATAGGTTTGCTAAATCAGCTAATTTAATTAAAAAATCCTTGAAGGAAGTTTTAAAAGAAATAGGCTATGAATCATAATAGTTGTTATGTATTTTTTTAATGGTCATATGTAGTATTTGATACCTAACCTGATAGGTACCGGTTTTTCAGAGATTGTCTGCCAGGTTAAATTAAATTTACGAATTTTCCTTGGCTCCAGGTATATTCTCTGAGTATAAAATTTTGGTTTATAAGGTTTCAAACCTTACCTAATCTTTTTTAATATGAGGCATTATTTTAACTACTTTAGATTGCGCGAAACGATAAAACAGGAATGCTTAACGATGCCCACGAGCAAAAAATGCCATGGCGTCTTTGATACTGAGCAAACGCCAGTTGTTTGCTTGTTTTGGAGGGTCAATGTAGATACCAAAGCGGGCTTTTAGCCATGCAAGTTCAAGATAATCCGGTGTTTCAAAATTGCCATTGCTTAGGGTATAACCCAGTGTCGGAACTGAGTAGTTTCTGGCTTTCGCATGGTCAAGAATGCCGTACAAAGCAGGGTCTGCATATCGCATCACTTGCGGCCAGTTTTCCAAGCCGCCAACGATAACCCCTTGCTCACGCCTTAGACGATTCACTACTTGTGTATCACGGTGTGAAATACACATATGTTCGTGCAGGGGTTGTTTTCTATGACAGTCACAACACAGCGGTATCAGATTGTTTGCGCTATTATCGTGCTTTACTCCATTTATATGATGCACATGCAGTAAATGGGGGTAGTCGGTTAAATTGACATGACATTCTGCACAGGTAAAGTGAGCCGATTGTCGTATTTTTCGTGAAACAGAGGGCCAGTTATCGGTATAACCCGCGCTGGTATTAGCAATGCCCTTTGGCAGAGTGCTGAATAATGAGCTGTACGTAGCGAAGAATATTCCTATATCAAAGTTTTCGGCAATGCGCCTGCGCTCAGCGGTACTGGCATTTGCGGCTCCCTGATAGTTAAGTAAATTCAAACAATTCTTACAAACGTGTAGCGTTGCCTCTCCGACTACTTTTTTACCGAGTTGGTCAACACCAAATACATTAAAGGTGGTGGATAAGTTATTTGTCACCATATAGCTGTTATACCGTTTTTTACTGCGCATCTCATGCAGCTTTTTACAGTCTGCAATATGAAATTTATTGCCCTGACCCGGTGTTTGCAGTGCGCCGGTTACCCAGCGCTTATGGTCTGGCATGTACAATAGTATTTGATTGTTCTTGACCATCAGTAGGCCATTGGAGGATTCAATATCGTCCAGATGGATTTCTTTATCGATCGTCTCAACCACCGGCCTGTCCCAGCTGACCGCTTTGGCTACCAATACTTCTTCGGCACCCATCTCGTACACTTTCTGCCATAGCGCATCAAAATTGACAGACAACTTCATTAGCCTGCCTCCAGAATGCGTTTGATTTGAATATCAGCATTAGTCATCACTCGAAAGCTGACCCGCCGCGAGCGCGCTCGGTCTTCTTTGCCTGTAGCAAGGTAAATGGGTTTTGATGACGATAGGCCAACGGCTGCAATATGCGATTTAATCCAGCCACGGTAGGCATAACTACCGGGAAGATTGTAGACGTAGGCTAATACTGACCGGGTGCGGCCTTGGGATAATGCCATATTGTTAAAGTAAGCTGCTTCTGGCGTGGAGTGACGGTTCCATACGCTGCTTGTATGGCCTTCTATGCGTATTTCACTGATGGATGACTGGAATGGTTTCAAGACTTTCAAGTAACGCGGAAAAAAGTCATTCAATAAGTTTTTGTAAGTGCTACTCAGGTCAATTTTACCCGTTTTAAAAAGCACATCTGGTGACTGAAAGGTAAATGTTAGTGTTTTCTCATTAATTGAGGCATCCCACTTTGACAGATCTTTTTTAAATTCATGGTTAAGCGCATTGTAAATGGCGACCTGATTATTCTCGTAGGCAATGGCCACTTTTTTCATGGTGTCTCTTTCTGCTTCCATTTTGTTTTTTTGAGAGAAGGCATCACGCATTAATGCAATGGAAATAAACAGAAAGACCATCATTAGTCCGGCCATCAGATCAGAAATCGATAGCCAGTGTGCTTCGTCCTGTTCGTGGCCAGTTTGCTTGAATAACGCCTTCATGACAGATCCTTTTGACGGGCTTGTTGTGTGATCTGATTCATCTGATTGATCAGCTTGCTGTAATCTTCGGTAAACTGACCGCTGATTGATGCCAAAGCATTGCCCATAGAGCTCATCACATTATTGATTTCGGTTTCCATGGTTTTATCAATGGTTTCAATATGTGCTTTCATATCCTTTGAAGATTCAATGAATGTGTTCTGAAGGGTTTTATCGAGCTGCGCAAAAATTCTGTCGCACTCACTTGCTTGCTTAATGGCTTGCTCTTCAATGGCCTTAGAAAGCGCTCCTTGAATGGATTTTATAGAGATTTGAAATGCATCACTTGTTGTTGACGTTTCTTTCAGTAGCTGCTCGCCTGCTTCAGTATAGTGTTTGTTAAATTGCTCACCTCCTATGCGAATATCTTTGATAAGTTGTTGCCCGGCTGCAGTCAGGTGATTGTTAATGCTATTACTATCCTCAATTAAACGATCGACCATCATGCGTGTTTTGTCATCAATAACAGTGAGTGTTGTTGAAAATGTCTGCTGAATTTTCTCACTGCCATCAGTCGTAATCCGCGTACTTTCCTCCAGTATATTTTGTGTTGCTTCAGTTGCTGTTTGATACTGTTTTGCACTATGGCTAATAGCTCGCGTTAAAGTTTTAGTGCAATCATCTACGCCGCTAGCCATTGTATTGCTGGCCTGTTGAGCAGTAGACAGTGTTGTTTCAATTTGCTGGTGAATTTCAGGCAATGCGCTCACTGCTTTATCACGAATCCCAACAAATACATCCAGATGATTGGAAAGCTCATTAACTTGATGTTGGTTGACCTCGATCACTGTTGATAGGTTATCCATGGTCTTCGGGATGGCTTCTGCTTTTTCACTGATATGGGCAACAGACTGCTCTGTTAATGTAATGGCCTTAACGCTGGTATCATATTGCGTCTTCATATCAGCAAGCTGTATTTTATAGTTATCTTGCCATATCACCAGTTCATGTACAGCATCATTTAATTGCTTGAAGTTTTCACCAAATTGCTCAGTCAGGTTGTTATTGAACTCTGCAATAACTTCTTTTAATGCTTCAATAACTTGCTCAGTAGCAGACTTTGCCAAAATATTGGAAAAATTTTGCAACTGTTCCCACAGCGCCGTTTCGAAGTTTGTAAATGCGATCTTCTGGTTCTCACTTAATGTGAGCAGCTGAGTTACGGTGCTCAATAATTGCTGGTGCTGTTGCTGGTCGGTCCGCTGCCCATCGTTGATGTTTGAACGCATCAGCTTGATTTGACCAACAAGACTCGCTTCATGATCGCCTCCTATTGCGGCCTGAAGCTGTTTAATACCTTGAGCTTGTTGCTTCATTACATTATAAAGATCGTTGGCACTAATCTCGTCAGGTGTATTTGTATCCTGTACGTTTTTTAGAGTAAGCAGATTACTACTGATAATCACTTTATAGATAATTGAAGCGAGCATACCTACGATACTGGTGATAAATGCTGTTTTTAAGCCTGCAAGCAAAGGCCCAATACTCTTATCAATATTGGTGGTATCAAATGAAAGTAGGCCAGCAACAATGCCTGTAAATGTACCTAGGATACCTAGCGAAGTCAGTAGTGTTGGGGTGTATTGAGTAAATGCTGGTAGTTTGTTACGAGCCTTACAAAAACAGGCAAATAAAAGCGTCGTTAAGGTTGCTAGCAGAAAAACATCAGTCAGCCCTTCTGTGCCGATCATGCTTATCGCATTTTCAAGTGGTTGAGATAACATAGTATGCAGTGATTGTTATTGAGTGAGGTGGGTTATTAGATCAATGTCTTTTATTATTCATACTACCGCTAGCCAAGCCTTACCTATAGAGCCCTAGGCACTACTGATGTTAACAATGAGAGTGAATAAAAACGAACGATGGTGCATTCTAAGATATTGAATCTTTTATATCTATAAGGGGCTGTTTGAAAATTTAGTATCGACTTAATCGTTGAAGTATAATATAGCGAAGCCAGTAAGAATGCGTCACATGCGTCATGTAACGTATTATTTTCCAGGATGTTCAAGATACCCTAATGCTTTTTAATATGAGATAACTAACAGCTTGGTGCTTTCCGACGAGGAGTTTGTCATGTCCTTAAAAGACTAAATATTGCGCGAAAAAAAAAGATGCTAAAGCGCCTAAAAGCTAGCGAAGGTGCTTGGTTAGTGCATGCAGGGCGTATTTTAAAATATCAAGAAGAAGCTCGGGATATTGTCTATATGACTGAAGGCGGCTTTGTTGTTGAAAGCTTCCGAGATTATGGCTATTCGAGTAGAGGCGGTGTTTAATGGCTCAAAAAACTGGCAGGATAAAGGTCGAGCCATTGCCATAGAGACCGTACTATTAAATACCTTGCTATGGTTGTTTTATCTCCATGCAATATTGGCAGTGATGTTTTTTTATCAATGAGTGGTAGTAGATACTCTTCTAACACTGCCAAAGAAGCCTGTCTTTGTGATGCCGATGGATTATTTAAAAATACCTATCATAACTATTCATAACTATTTTATAAGGTTTCAGTTATGCCTGCTTCCTAGGGGAAAATTTTTTAATGGAAATAGTTGACAAAGAAAATTTTTATATTGTAGTATCGAGACAACTCATTGTCGTTTAAGTACGTTATTAACTGTCAACTGAGAGCATTTCAAGTAATGATCAGTAAGTGCATATATTTGAATGCAGGCAGATAATGCAATGAGAAAATTACCATCCTATACTTATCCTAGATAGGAGGCATCAGATGAACTCTGACGATCAAAGCTACTGGTAAGGCAGTAAATTTTTTAGCCTGTTATTTTTAATTAACAATGCATCATTATGTATAATTATCGTTAAGATAATTTGATCACTTGATAAACTATGTTTATTTTTGCGTACTGAATAAGCTAATAACGTTAGTTTGTTTTAAGGAACGCTATTGCATAGCAACTATTAACTTTTTGGTGGAAAAAGCTTCAGTAAAATCATTACTGATTTTACTGAAGCTTTCGCTGTAATAAGGGTTAATATGAGCCAGTCATCAAAGTTTTATTCCCTGTGTTGCATAATCAAAAGCAGTAAGATAAAAAAGGAATTTTTGTACGATCAATCATTATCCTCCTGAACGAGATCGCTGAAGAAATGAATAACCTCATTCAATATATGAGTGATGTGAGAAATCGGATTACTCCTGTCTACACGGATAGTGTTTCAGTTAAAAAGATAATGGAAAAACTAGGGTATCAGGCATACCTGATCAACCAAAATCATAAAATTGAAGGAGATAGCCTTTCGGATTATATAGGGCCTATTCTTGTTATTTTTCAAAATGAAGAGCGGGCATTTGATGTTTCTAGTAAATATGGTGTTCGATTCAACTTATATAAGCACGAAGTAAAAAATATTAAAGAGACAATATACTCTCTAGAAAAGTTTATTGACGGTTTTGAATATTATAAAGAGTTAAATGATCGACATGACAAGCTTAATGGCATGATAAGAAATGCACTAGATAATAAAAGCGACTTCAACTTTCTCTTAAATACAAAGAGTGACCATAATATTACTGTTTCAGTCAATGATTTTTCATTAGTAAGGCATCCTATTATCGACTTGGCGCCAGAAAAGCTACAAGGGTCTGCATTATTGTTTGAGGCAGGCATCATTACATTATCTGATAACGTAATAACTGTGGAAGGAAAATGTAATATTGACGGTATTGTCATTGGTTCGATGGCCAATAAATATGAAATTTTAGCTCGTTTCGGCAAAGCAATGAGCGATCTTTCAGAAGCTGTTATTCAAGCGAAAGACAAGTATGTTCATTTCAAATCAGGTAAGGTGGCACTTTTTTTAGACGGGAAAGCATACGATTTTTCAATTTTTGAGCAAAGTAAGGGATGGTGGGCAGTTGAAGCTTCATCAGGGTTAAGTCAGCAATCAAACCTTGATTTTGACATAAACTCTATTATCAATGAAGGAAACAGAAATCATATTGGGTTTGGTTTGGGTGGCTTACAAGGCAGCAATTGTCCTCACATTGATTTTCTTTTGAAGGACTAAATGCTTATTAAAAGCAAACTGTAATATACCCAAGTGAATTCAAGATGCTCATTTTTCTTCCAAGCTTACTCCTTAAAATGAAGGGTTATAGCTGAATAAACGCGAGCATCTTGAAAGCGTTTGAGTATATATGATCCCAGCAACCTATAATGCAGTAATTTCTTCTGCTATTTATTAAAGAGAAGATAATGATTAAAGGAAAAAATATTAACTTGCGTCATATCCGACGTGAAGAAATTGACCTGTTTTATAACTATATTAATGAAATTAAACAAAG
Source organism: Endozoicomonas sp. (ex Botrylloides leachii) (assembly GCA_028728195.1). Classification (GTDB taxonomy): domain Bacteria; phylum Pseudomonadota; class Gammaproteobacteria; order Pseudomonadales; family Endozoicomonadaceae; genus Endonucleibacter. Next base: position 1,269 of record JAQYUY010000161.1, on the reverse strand, counting down.
TAGTTTGTTTTTAAATACTAAAATAATGACACCATTTTTTCTTGAGAAAGAGTATGAACAAAATGGCTTGATTAGCGATGATAATGAAATTTTCTGTATTACAGATAAAGAAAATAATTTAATTGGTATGATTAATCATATGAAGGTTGTTAGTTACTCATCTATGCGAGAGGTTGGCTATTCTGTATTTAAGCCAGAGCTAAGAAATAAAGGCATTGCAACTGAAGCTTTATCTTTAATTACGCAATATTTATTTGAATCCACAGCCATTTATCGTATTCAAGCTTGCATGGCAGTTGCAAATACTGCATCTGAAAAAGTAATTAAAAAATGTGGATTTACTTTTGAGGGGGTTATGCGAGGTGCTTTATTTGTTCGAGGAGAGTACTTAGATGCTGCTGTGTATTCAATGCTAAGAAATGAATATAAAGGTGATTATTGAAAGGAAATACGTTGATTTGTAGCAGTATGACAAAATTTCTTGGTGTTAACAGGCTTCTATGTAGTCATTCATACCTAACCTGATAGTTACCATTGCCGTAAAACGGTAGCGCTTTTCATTCAATAAATCTGCTGGGAAGTCGGTGTTTTCGTTGTATATAACTTGCAATGAGCCTCTTTCTAATAGGCGTCAACGTAGGTTTTTTAGTAAATACGACCTATGTCTTTAGCGGTGACTAAGCATATTGATAGAGTAGTCATTTTTAATTTTGCTGCGTGCTGAGTTGTTGTAGGTATGAAAATTAGCGGGTGGCTTGTAGTCTACGATTCTTGTGGAATAAGTCGTAATGAGATTAATGCCCTTGGCGGTTTTATGATATTTTACGAGCGAAAATATGTTAATATAGCCGTGTAATGGCTGTTGGGTTTAACGAGCCTTTTATCATTAGTAGATCATGTTCATGCGACATATGACTCAACTCTCCAAGGTGGGAGTCGACTGCTGATTTTGGTCCACACAGTAGAAATCCCATATGCTTGGGCAGGTTGCACTGCTATTGTTGATGCAGCAATTTTTTTGGCTATCTGTCAATGCGCAATGCGTAAGTTCTATATAACTATTGAGCCAACTTGCCCGTTGACAATTAAGAAAAGATCATTAGAATACGCTCCCGTTGTCCGAAGAGGGCAGCAAGTAGAGCAGATTATTTTTTTGAGTGTTTAAAAAAATAGATGCTTGACAATATAAGCCGTGCAGGTATTATGGACGGCCTTGCTGAAGAGAAGTTAAGTTCTGCTTCAGCCGGTTCAAAAGCAATTGAACCGAGT
>JAQYUY010000160.1 GCA_028728195.1 Endozoicomonas sp. (ex Botrylloides leachii) | reverse complement strand
GCACGATGGTTGTGATATTACTAGCACGCTGTAATGCTTCACTTCTACGAATAATTAGTCCTATTTCTGCTGCTTTACCCACACCAACGATAACTGATATGGGTGTTGCAAGACCTAATGCACAGGGGCAGGCGATAATCAAAACGGTAGTGGCAACGACTAGCATATGAACTGATTTTGGTTCTGGGCCAAAATTAAACCAAATAAGCGCAGCCGCTATAGCAATGAGCATAACCGTAGGTACAAAAATAGACGCAATTTTATCAGCGAATTTAGCAATGGGCATTTTACTGCCTTGTGCTTTTTTAACCAGAGTAATTATTTGCGCTAAGGTTGTTTCATTACCAATTTTTTCAGCCTTATATAAGAGACTGCCGTTTTTGTTCAGTGTTCCTGCACTAACAGTATCATTTACCCTTTTTTTAACAGGTAATGGCTCGCCTGTCAGCATAGCTTCATCAATGAAGCTGCTGCCTTCTACTACAATGCCATCAACAGCTATTTTTTCACCTGGCCTCACTCGGATCACGTTACCTTTTCTTATGCGATCTATAGCAATATCTTGTTCTATTGTGCCATCGACAACAAGGCGAGCTACTTTTGGTTGTAAGCCTAATAACCGCTTAATAGCGTCATTGGTTTTTCCTCGAGCGCGCAACTCAAGAGAATGGCCTAGATTGATTAAACCAATAATCATGACAGAGGCTTCAAAGTAAACATGTCTCGCACTAGGAGGTAGCCATGCAGGAAAAAGCACGACAACCACTGAATACAACCAAGCGATACCTGTGCCCATTGCAATCAGTGTATCCATGCTGGCATTGTGATACTTTAATGCCTGCCACATACCTTGAAAAAAATGACGCCCGGAAAATACCAGTACCAGTAAAGATGCTATAGCAACAATGCCCCATGCTAGCTGTTCTTGGTAGCTATTAACCGACATGTTGCCGGTTATCATACCCCACAACATTAACGGCGTACTAAGTACTAGGGGCAGCGCAGAATGTTTAAGTAAAGCGTGATAGCGGCCTTGATCTTGTTGTTCTTGAGCGAGCTGCAAGGCTTCTTTTTCTTCATAGGCTAAAGCTGCAAAACCTTTTTTTTCAAGAGCTTGTGAGATTTTTCCCTGATCTATAACGCCTTCTACAAGCAGCTGCTTTTCCGCTAAATTAATATTGAAAGATGTAATACCTTGCAGAGTATTGAGTGCATCTTCAATCGTGCTAATACAAGAAGCACAATTCATTGAGGGTATGAAAAACTGATGAATGAGCTGTTCTGGGGTACTCGCATGAAAACCAGCATTTTCAATCGCTTCTATGAGTTCAGGGGTTGATGCAGAGCCAGTAATTTCAGCAGTTTTGTCAGCAAAATTGACGTTTGCGTACTCCACGCCGTTAATAGATAGCAATGCTTTCTCTAGCTTACCAACACAACCAGCACAGTCGAGACCTGATAGTTTCAGTTGAATAGGTGATTTTGTCATTACGGGATGACCTACTGCATATTTTATCTGACTAAGGGTAACGCTTATTGCTTGAAATGTATAATGTACATCAGTAGCAGGTGTGCTTTGAGTTGAGCACATTCATATCGATTTGGTGCATAGGTATCAATATAAACAAAGCCGCTATTGCACACATTTTAGCCTTTTCATTGCGTATACGGCCCTATTTTGCGTGGGGATGTGACTAAGGTCTAATTTTTTCACTGCAAGCATTGAATGATAATTCAATCCAAGATTGCTCTAGCTGGAAGTCTATCAAGCAATAAAGGTTAGAGTAAGATTAAAGAGATAAGGAGATTCGCATGAAATTACTACAGGATGAAAAAAGTTTAGCGTCAGTAGGTAGTTATCAACTATCACCAAACAAGTTAGCAGATTGTGTCGATAGAAAGGGCGAAGAAAGTAAACAGGTTGAATCTGCTAACTTTCATCATAAAGATGTTAAAGAGGCTGTAGTAAGCAAAGTATATACGGATGAAAAAGCAGTTGTTATTGAAAAAAACAGTCATGCCATAGGTCAAAAAACCATTAATAGCCATCAAATAATAAGTAATCCAGCTGATATTGAGGCATCTGTCTGTAATAGTGATGAGGAGTCTGGCTACGGTACTGATGATGAGTCTGATTTGCAAATAGATATGGATTATAGATATGACTTTGAAAAAAAAGCTATAGAAAACAGAAATCAAGAGCTTGAGTCGCTTCGTTCTACAGTTAATATTAAAAGTATTATTAGAAATCAGGAAATAATGATCAAAAATAATGGAAGGATCATGGCCAAGTATCATCAGGTAAATGATACGAGTAAAGCTAAACGCATGACCTCTTCAATTGAGAATACTGCAAAAATTAGTACTATTTCATCAATGACTGAAAAAGTTAAGGCTATAATTGGTAATAAAAGACACGATATAGATAAACAAGCGGAAAAATTAATAAAGCTTTTAGCAAGTTTGACTAATCAAGGATGTAGTAATAAATTAGTTAAGATGGTGAATAATATTGAAAAATTAAAAGATAGCTCAGGCGATTTTTTTTCTAAAGCCAGTTATCACTATGATTGTGTTGAACGAATAGATCAGTCAAAATTTAGTAAAAAAGGAAAAGAAAAAATAGCTAATATTAATAAAAGATTTAAAGAATTTGCTGAATCTCATAAGGTAAGACATGAAGAGTTATGTGCTTCTCTTAATAAGGCATCACAACGAGCATGCACTATTTTTTCTAATAAATTAAAAAATGAAAAACAAGATATGCTAGATGAAATAAAGTGGCTCGATGATATTCATAATGAGATATTAGCGGGCAGTAAATCGGATGATAATTATATAAAAGGAGCTATAGCTGTTCATCGACTTAATATATTGAGTAAGGCATTGCCTAATAAAATGATGCCTGAAGATATGATTCTAGCTATTAACAAGCTACAATCAAATTTTAGAAAACTTCCTGTGTTAAAAAAAGAAGGTGATAAACAGACTGTTATGAGATGCCAAGCTGGGCACTATATAAAAGAAATTGAGAAAATAAAAAGTGATTTTTCCAATTTGATACTAGATATGGAGAAGAGTAAAAAATTAAGCGAGCATAAGCTACCTTCTGATCAAATTATTAATAGAATGCTTGCTTTAATTGTGAAAGGAAAAACTACACCATTTATTGAATCTTCCCCTGCTTTAAATAGGAGAATGGATGAATATGAGCGCATAATTTTCAATGTCAAGAAAAAGAAGATAAGTATGAACATGCTTAGCAATAAAAAGTATAACGAACTTGATTTTTATAAAAAGAAAGTTGAAATATCAGCAGCAAGATTATCAGTTAACGCTAAAAGAAATGACATTAAAAAATGCATTGAAAATTATATAGAAGACCAAATTGAAGGTGCAAAAAAAATAGCCGCTCAAGATAAGTTCTTAATGAAAAAAATTAATGATGTTTATGCAAGAATAAAATAAAGGAGATGATTATGAACGGTGTTGGTGGGGGCGGAAAAGGAATACCTAGGGATAATAGTTCAAATAAAACAAATCCATCAAAAAAAAACAGTACTGCAACAGGAAAAACATCTGTTGGGAAATCTATAAAGGCTTCTAATCCACGAAACGATAAGAAATTACTTACTTCTACTGACACTAAAATTAATTCTACTGACCCTAAAAAAAGTAGAATCAACTCTGCAAATATAAAGAAAGAGACTAAAACTAAAGGCGTTACAACCCGAGAAACCCAAACAGAGGCAGTGAATACAGACCAGCTGCAGGAGCTTCTTGGCAATAAAGATAAAAGTATGACAACGCAGGCAACCCAAACTGATACAGTGGGTGCTGATCAGTTGCAGAAGCATATTCTAAGCGTAGGAAAGAGCCTAGCTTTAGAGAGTGAAACAGAGATGGCGCTAGCAATGACTGCTGATGCGAAAGATAAAGATGATGACTCAAAGCTAGCACCGTCGCCACCGCCACCGCCACCGCCACCGCCACCGCCAGCACCACCACTGGGGCCTAAACCGCTAGATCAAAAAAAAGATAGCCCTATGGTTGCATTTGTTAATCAGGCCATTAAGGATGCCGGTCTTGACATAGAAGGTTTATATATACAAACACCTCGTATATCTGGATCTGTTAATAAGTTGAATACGGTAGCGGATAGAGAGATGCTTTTTTCTACAAAAAAGGTGGGTGATTTCATAGCGAAATTTGCAAGAAATCAGGCACCCAGCGTTTTGAGGAAACAAGCTATTTCTGATAGTAATAGGCAATCACAAAATACGGTTTTAAGTGAACGTCAGATAGGCATGGTATCAATTATATTCACAGGTATTGAGAAAGAGTATAGTAAATTCGATGATTTTATAGCTGATGTTAATGAGTTGAAATTAAGTAAAGAGGTTTTATCTGGTCAGATAAAGCAGCTATCAAAATATTGCTTAGATGCAGCTCAAGTAGAGAAACTCGAGTCACAGCAAAAGGAAGGGAGGCTTAGTCTTAGTAAGTTTGAGGAAAGGTTATTTAAGTTTTCTTCCAAGGTTGTTAACCCTAAACTTAAGATTAATTTATTAGCTAGAAAAGACGATATTGAGCAGGTAAAAAATCAAGTTTCTAACCTTTCTCAGGCTATCAGTAATGCTGCGGTTATGATCGAAGAAAGTAAGAGCTTAGAGGGTTTATATGATGGTATCTCACATCTATATGAAGTCATGGGAACCTTAAGCAGCGGTAACAGCTCTATACAGCCTAAGGCTATCAAGCTGGATTTAATAGCAAGTAGTTTTAGCACCATAAAATCAAACGATAAAAAGACCAGCATGCTGCAAAGTATGGTTGAGTTAATAGACACGGAAGAAAAATACCAACATGTTGCTAAATTGGCATCCTCTCTACCTGACTTTAATCAAATTACTAAACAAGGCAATAATATAAAATCGCTTGAAACAGCAATAGAGATTTATAGTCAATCTATACAAGAGATAAGCAGTACAATAGATAAAATGAAAAAAGAGGGTACAGAAGAAGGAGATAAAGAAGTTACTCTTTTAACCGAGTACAAAGAAAAACTACAAAATGAGTATAATGCATTAAAAGAAAATATTAGTCAGGCAAGAGGCGCCCTTGACAAAGTATATAAAAAATATGCCTTCCAAGGAAAGGATGAAGATACGGAACGTTTTTTCTTAGCCGTAGAAGGGTTAAAAGATGCATACATCAAGGCAAGAAAAGACAACATGGAAATGATAGGAAGGTCGGCGGTAGAAGATAAAGGCGATACAACTGATGCAGTCTCATCTTTAGATGAGCGCGAGAATGCACTAGGTAATAAATCGAACGCTTTTTACAAAGAGACTGCTGATGGGGGCGATGAAGCGATCTTAAGCATGGACTTGGAAGTGGATTCGAAAGAGGTCTCAGATAGTCATTGGGTGAGCCAATTCGCAAACGATGACGATACAGATGACGATTGGTGATAAGCCTATTGCTGCCTCGGATGGTCAGCGCAATAGTTTAGTTAGATAAGTGGATTAGTATAATAATAAAAAAAATCTTCAGGTATCAACTTGGAGCTTTTTATTAACAATTGTAAAAACTTCAGAAAACCATGCTGTAAACTGTTCGGGGTATTGTGCTAAGCGAGCATGAATTTTATGCACGGGGCACCATTCATAGTGCATAACTTCAGCTGGTTCAGGCTCAATGGTGAGGGCATGAGCTTCAGCGACCCAGATATGGTCACGCTCATGTTCTATCAGGCCATTATCTAAATATGCATGGTAACAGAACACACCAATTTCTTTGAGCTGTAACGACTGGAGGATACCCATTTCTTCTTTCAGTCGACGAATACATCCTTGTTCCAGTTTTTCGCCTGGTCTAGGGTGTGAACAGCAGGTATTTGTCCACAGGCCGCCGCTGTGATATTTGCTTTGAGCCCGTTGTTGAAGCAGGTATTCATAATTGCCGGACGCGGACTGCTGGTAAAGCATGATAGAAAATGCTTGATGTAACTCACCACTTTGGTGTGCTTTTAGTTTTTCTTTTTGTCCTGACACATTGCCATATTTATCGACTAATACTACGTGCTCAGGTTGTATCATAAAGATTTATTCTCGGAGATAGCCAAACAAAGTCAGATTGTAGAGCTAATTGTTAGATCTGGCCATTGGAAATAGCATTCATGCCGATTAAGCTTCAGGGTTCTATAGGGCATCACCTAATGTAATCCTAAACCGCTTACATAATCAGTAGTTAGAAGGAAAAGTCGCCTATTAGCAGATACAGAATTAACTTTTTTCTTGAAAGTCTATATTTTTCAGCGTATTAAGTGGCCGAGTCCAAGGGTGTAGCATTCTAGCAGCATCTCGCATTAATGGTGATTTGATTGCTGAAATAGCATCCTGACTGGTATTGTATTGTCCCTGCAATAAAACGTACCAATCTTTCTTATTGCGCCGGAAATGAACGGTTACAGCATCAGCTAGCTCGGGGAAACGCTTTTTCATGCGACGCACCGCTTCAGCTTTGTTGGCTGCATACCATTGAATGGTATAACTATTATCTGCGCCTGAGGTAATATTTTTCAGGGGTGAGGTCTGTTGACTGTAGCTATCAGGCTTTTTCTTAATTGTTCCAGCTACCATCTTTTGTAATGCTTTCACTGAGCGTACCCATGGATAAAGACGTGCAGTCAGCTTAGAATAAGGCGGTAAAGACAGAGCTGATTGAGCGGCCTCTCTGCTAACATATGCTCCACTTACTAGTACATACCAGTCAGTATTTTGCCGACGGTAATGAATGATACGTGCATTTTGTAATGCAGGGTAGCGAAGCTGTATCCGCTCCAGAGATGTTTTATTGTTTGCAGCAAGCCACTGGATAGTATAGCTGCCAGGTGGTGCGTTAAGTGCTGTATCAGTATACGGGTGACTATAGCCTGAGTGTAATGCTTCAGGGCGTATTGCTGATGCGCCATAGTCATCTCTATTAAAGGGCGTGGGTCTTGGTTGCTGATCAAGTGTCGGTTGATGCTCATGATCATAGTATGTGGGTTGGAGTGTATTATAATATGGCTGCTTGTTCTTTTCTACGCTGTAATCTACCTGATAGGTATGGTTCATCTCTGTATTGTGTTGGTAACGGCTGTCAGGCATAGCTACCTGAGGGCTGGCTGATGCCGTTGCATAACGCAAATTATTCAAATAGCGTTCAGACATGGCATAGGGATTATAAGCTTTCTGTTGTGGTGTTTGCTTTTGATTATATTGAGCTTCTTGAGAAGCTCTATAGCGCTTATGCTGATTATAAGTATTAGGATATGTTTCATTATTATGGAAAGGTTGTGCTAGCTGGCTGGGCGCTTGTCTTAAGCCCGAGTATGTTTCTATGTAATCTCTAGGGTAACCATACCTATCTGGCACACTAGTAGGAATTAGATTGTGTGTATCAGCAAAATACCCGTTGAAATTCTCAGGGTCTTGATTAGGTTCTGGGTAAATATGATGGTAGTTATTGCTTCTTTCGCTTGGTCTTATCAGCTGTTGTTCATCTGGATAGAGGCCTAATTCAACAGCATTCTTTCTATATCTTCCGCGAGCTTCATAGTATCCCTCTGGCAATAGTTTTTCATTGTTCAAAGGTTTGGTAGTCGCTGGTGGCTGACGATAAACCGGACGTTTTAACTTATTGGGTGGGGTATGCGTGTTAGTGCTAGGGTATCGATTTTCATGGTCGGCAATTTGATATGGGCGGATAAAATTAAGTTGCTGAATACTAGCGATAGAACGAGTCCATGGATAAAATTTTGTTGCAATATGAGCTCTTGGCTCTTGCTTTAACGCAGTCATTGCAGTAATTCGATTAGGGAATGGGCCATCTAATAAAATGTACCATTGCCGTCCAGCACGCTGATAATGAGCAATCGTTGCATCGTGTAAGATAGGGTTCTGTGCTTTTAGTTGTTCAAGAGGTTCACGGTCATTAGCTGCAAGCCATTGTAGTACATAGTTGTCAGGTGGCGCATTTAAAAGCTCAAGTAAAACAGCACTATTAGCAATTATAGGATTAACTGTGTGCTGTAGATTAGATGCTAAATGAGGCTGGCTCTGCTCATAGCCTAACTGGCCATTAGCGACAGGATGGTACTCGTAGCTATGCCTTAGTTCGGGTGAATGCCCTTGTGTCACTGATTCTAATGACTCACTATAACCATGACCACTATTGGTGCGGCATAGCCAATCATTACCACTGCCAGAACGACAATCCCAAGTTGAACTAAAGGCAAGGGGTTTCGGGGGCAATAGCAAAGCCTCCGTTGTGCTCACAACGGGGCCCGCAGCCAGGGTAGTCACGACGCATAGCCTGAGCTGCTTATCCTTAAACAGTGCTCGACTGGACATGGGTCAGATCCTTTTGACCAATATTCATACAGTACCTTTCTGAAAATCAATTGCAAGTTTTTTGATTAAAAAAACGATTATAAGCAGTAAAGATGCTATTTATTTCAGCCCTGTGACCTGAGTTCGACATAAGCATCTGACTTCATATGTAGAAGTTCAAAGATAATCCGGCAAGAGTTTTCCGGACATTTTTTTACGCTGCCTCAGCAATTTTCTGTTCATATTTGAAAGGTGCCAGGTAGCCATTGCCAGAGTGTTTTCTCTGGCGATTATAATAGACCTCAATATATTCAAAAATTGCCTGCTTCGCCTCTCCCCTTGTATGGAAGTCTTCATGGTGAACAAGCTCAGCTTTAAGCGTATGGAAAAAACTCTCTGCTACCGCATTATCCCAGCAATTTCCCTTACGACTCATGCTACAAATAAAGCCATTATCTTTCAGCAATTTCTGATAGCTTTCCGAGACATACTGGCTGCCCCTGTCACTATGTACCAGCAGCCCTTCTGTTGGCCTCCGCTTCCACATAGCCATCATCAGAGAGTCAGTTACCAACGATGCTGTCATTCGATCTTTCATAGACCAGCCCATCACAGCCCTCTCGAGTGCGAATATAGGTAATGTCTCCCACGTATGCCTCATTGGGCTGCTCCCGTTTGAAATTACGGTTTAGCAGGTTATCAGCCACTGGCTTGTTGTGGCGGGAGTCTGTTGTTGCCTTGAATTTGCGCCTGATTTTGCAAACAATGCCTTCCTCCTTCATTAGGCGACTAATTCGTTGACGGCTGACGTTTTTACCCTGCTCAGCAAGATCGTCTTTTATACGGCGCTCACCATAACGCTGGCGGTGTTTTTCATGTATCACGCGAATATCTGCCTTCAAAGCACGGTCTTCCTGACTTCGGTTCGATTCTGGACGAGAGCACCAGTTATAAAAGCCCGTGGTGGATACAGACATAACCCGACACATGGAAGTCACGCTGAAGCTCTTCTGATTGTCCCTGATGAACTGGAATCTCAGAGACTTTCTCTTGCAAAGAAGGCTGCCGCCTTTTTTAAGATAGCGTGCTCCTCTTTAAGCGTTTTCAGCTCTTTACGCAAACGTTTCACTTCATCATACACATGCTCATCATTTTTTCCGGGCTGATTAACCACCTTCAGGCGGTGGTACTTTGTTATCCAAGTATGAAGAGTGTTGCTATTAACTCCGAGCTCCCGAGCCGTCTCAGTCACTGGCTTCTCTGACTCAATCGCCAGCTTCACGGCAGATTCCTTGAACTCAGCAGTATAATTTTTTACTTTCTTTTCCGGCATGCGACACACCTTAATAGGGTTGTAAGATTACCCTTGTTTGTGTGTCCGGAAAACTATAACCACTCCACAGGTTTTATAAGATATCGGTTTAAACGTGGCTCAAATTGTTTGCAAAAATCGTCTACCTTGCAAAAGATTTGTGTCAGCACAGCGCTCTACTCCAATCTTGATTAGCTTGGAGCTATGCTATATGAAGGCAGCTGCTTATGTAGAGCTCAGGTCCTGTGAATTAGCAACCAGTTGATAATTACCAAGAGTTTGCTTTAATCGGTCACAATCAAGTCTTTTTTCTGGGTCTTCAATTTTGATTAATTTGCCTCTATATTTTGCATGTTGAGCAACTGATGTTAATAGCCGGTCACCGACACCGCGACCACGCGTTAATTTTCTTACACATAAACTGTGTAATAGCCAGCTACCATCTTGTTCATCAACCAATATTGCAGCCAATAGACGGCTATTAAACCGGGCAGCATAAAGATAACGCAATTCTTTTTTAGAGGCTGAATGGATCAGTGCTTTAATAGCAGACTCATTGGTAGAAGGCTGTGTATCTTCAATGACCCATTTGGGAGCATCTTGATAAATCTTTTGCAAGTCTTCAAAGTCCTGCTTGGAAGGAGAATAAATCCTTTCAACGGTGACAGGCATAACAACCTCTTTTTAACAGGATAAAACTCATTGTTACTAATTTTAGCTCGTGGTGGCAGGGTAAAAATGCGTGTAGCATTATAAAGTAAGCTAAAGAAAAAATCTGTTTCTTGTCAGATAAGGCCTTAATGATTATATCATAATAACATACTACAAAATGTAGCTACTTTCGAAGAACATAAAGCAAGGTTTGTGCGGGGTGCGGGACAGATTGTACTGCAAAACGCTTAATCTGACTTCGGCAAGAGTAACCAGTTGCAACAATACGATTTTTATTCTCGGGTTTGTCAATAAGTTGTTGCCAGCTCATCGAATATAATTTCTTTGATACTTTTTGGTTGCACAATTCATGCCCATAAACGCCAGACATACCGCAGCAGCCGGTAGGTTGGTAATCAAGCTGTAGCCCACATGCTTTATAAAGCGATTGCCAGTGCTGAATCGAAGAAGTAGCATTGGTTGCCTCGGTACAATGCATCAGTAGAATAAAACGACCTTCAAGGTTAAGTTTGAGGTTGGTGATAGCCTCCAATTGAGAAGCAAACCATTCAGATAACAACTGAACATTGGGCGCATTGCTTTTCATGACTTCTTGGTATTCATCACGATAAGTCAACGTTACTGCCGCATCAAGCCCTACCAAAGGCACACCATAACTAGCTAGTATAGATAAGTGGGCGCTATTTTCCTTCGCGACTTTGCTAAAGCGTTGTAGAAAACCGTAAACATGAAGTGCTTTACCATTAGGCTTAAACGGAGCTATAAATGGGCGATAGCCAAGGCGTATTAACAGCTCAATTAGATCGATTAATAGCTGGGTTTCAAAATAGCTAGTGAATGCATCTTGCACGATAATAATAGACTTTTGTCGCTCATCATCAGATAGTAATTCTAACGTCGCAGGTGTTGCTATCGTTGCCCCAGAAAGGACCGACCTACTGATTGGAGAGGGTGAGGTAATAGCGGGCAAATCAGTTAGTCCAGTTAGCCTTGATATTAGGCTATTAATGAACGCAGTTTGAGATATTCTGTTATACACGGGTTGTATTTTAGCTAGAGCAGGTAACGTGTTCTCTAGCATGGCTACTACGTGGTGCTTTAAAGGTCTTGGGTAGCGCGTGTGATAGAGCTGAAAAAAACGTGATCGAAGATCAGGCACATTAACTTGAACAGGGCATTGGCCTGCACAAGATTTGCAGCTCATACAACTATCCAATGCCTGATAGACATCATGGCTAAAATCCTGTTTACCTTGCTGTTTTTGAAGCCCCTGAAATAACTTTACTAGAGTATTTTTGATGCGTTTTTTAATTGTTACTGACTGATGTATTGCTTCTAAATTATTAGCAATGCTAACGCCTTGTGTTGTTTGAAGTCGCAACCATTCTCTTACTAACCCTGAGCGCCCCTTTGGAGACTGAGTACGCTCTTGGGTAGCTTTCCATGTAGGGCACATAGCACTATTAGGGCTATAATTGAAGCAAGCACCGTTACCATTGCAGTGCATTCCACTGACAAAGGTTTCAAATGCTTTACGCTCGATGGTGCGGTCATGCTCTCCTCGTGTTGGCACACGATCAATTTGCAGTAGCTCTAAATGTTTTTCCGGTGTGGCTATTTTATTTGGGTTTAGTTGATTATTAGGGTCAAACGCTTGCTTAATTTGCTGTAGAACGGGGTAGAGTTCAGCAAAAAACATGGGGGCGTATTCAGAGCGAATGCCTTTGCCATGCTCGCCCCATAAAATACCGCCGTGCTGTTGCGCTAACTTAGCGACTTGGTCGGTAATTGTCCGCACCAGAATGGCTTGTTTAGGGTCTTTCATATCAATAGCCGGGCGAACATGAAGCACGCCGGCATCTACATGACCAAACATACCATAGTGAAGTTTATATCTATCGAGCAGTGCTGTGAAGGCTTTGATAAAAGTGGCAAGATTTTCCGGTGGTACGGCGATGTCTTCAACAAAAGGAATAGGGCGGGCATCACCTTTCATACTGCCTAGAAGGCCAACAGCAGCTTTGCGCATACCCCAAATTTTTTGTACTTTTTTAGAGCCTCTAACAATACTTGTGCCCAGGCGAGTAATCGCTGTTGATTGATTTAGCACTGTTATCAGTCGCTGGATTCCTTCATCAATGTCGTGTTCTGAATGACCGGTAAATTCAACAAAGTTAATGCCGTCAATCTCATCGGTATCTTTAGGGAAGAATGCTTTAACTGATGACCAGATATTATTGGTTTTTGCGAGGTTAAGTACCTTTGAGTCAATTGTCTCGATAGAATTTGGCATAGCGTCCATTAGTGATTGAGCATCTTGCAGTGATGCCTGAAAGCTAGGATAAAGTACCAAAACCAAGGCAGATGTTTTTGGGATAGGTAATAGGTTAACTTTAATTTCACTGACAATAGCCAGCGTGCCTTCAGAACCACAAAGAATAGAGTTCAGATCAAAAAGACCGTCAGCTGTGCGGATATTGGCAAGGTCGTAACCAGTGAGGGTGCGGTTCAATTTTGGGAAAATATGAGCGACGGTAGTTTTATGCTCTTCATCAATTTTAGCAATAATTCGATGAATAAGACCTACTTTATTATCTTGGGAGCATAGTTGCTTTAATGTCGGCTCATTAATAGGTTGGGATTTAAAAACGGTACCATCAGCAAGTACTGATGTTATCTCCAAAACATGGTGCCGAGTTTTACCGTAAACAATGGAACCTTGCCCACTAGCATCGGTATTGACCATGCCGCCAACAGTTGCTCGGTTACTGGTTGATAACTCTGGCGCAAAAAAAAGGCCGTGTTTTTGGGCTGCTTCATTGAGGTAGTCTTTAACGGCTCCTGCTTGAACGCTTGCCCAACGTTCTTCGGGGTTAATTTCAATAATGTGGTGCATGTAGCGGCTAGTATCCACCATAAAACCGCTAGTCAGTGACTGACCATTAGTGCCGGTTCCTCCACCTCTTGGAGATAAAACAATGGATGTAAAGTTGCCGGTTGATGCCAGCTGCATCATAAGACTAATGTCGCTTGTTGATCGAGGGTAAATAACTCCTTCAGGTAATATCTGGTAGATGGAGTTATCAGTGGCCAGCACAATTCTATCGGCATACCCCAGCTCTATATCGCCTTTAAAGCCATTTTGTTGAAGCGTTTTTGCAAAGATACGATAAAGCGTATTTGTTGTTTTATTGCTTAGCCTGCTGATCACTGTTTGTTCCTATACACCTTGTGTAGTGTCTATGAAGATTGCAGCCTCGACTGAGGAGGGGCCCAATCACTTAGAAGTTGTTTTCAAAAGATCATAAATAGCCCTTTACAAAACAGCAAGTGACTGAGTGAGAGCACAATAAATAATAAATCAGCCTTTTGAAAGACGATGAGTGTTTATGCTTAAAAAATGGCACAATGTAGTGACAGGACTATTGATTAAGAAGGTGGCGTTTGCAATACATGTGCACTAAGGCATGCATCTGCCTTCACTACCTATTCTTCATTGTATGTAAATTGTTCTGATAAAGCTAAGTAATAAAAATCATGCCTTCAATGGGTAGCCGTTCTTGGGCAGTTTGCGTAAAGTAGCAATACAGGGGGATCGTATTGTATGAATTCTACTAAATTAGAAAGTAAAATATCGCTGATTGAACTACTTAATCAGTGCGAGAGTGATCTTCGGGAGCTTTCTGGAGAAAAAAAACAGCAGCAGGTGCGCATTCTTAAATTGCTGAGAGGGCATAGGGAAGATGAACTGTTGGAGCTGTTTCAATTATCATCTCAACCAGATTACAGTGAGACGTATCGTTATCTTAGCCTGCTATGGAGCTATAAAGATTCATCAGAAGATAGCGTAATTCCTGAAGCTGAACATGAGCAAGCGCTTAACACAATTATTCATATTTCGGATGAGGTGATCGAAAAATGGCCAGCCTTAACACCTAAAAAAGTTAGCCGTTTGGGGCTTTTATTGAAAGGTGCTGCGATTGTGGCAAAAAAATAAAAGGTCACTTGTGGACCAGCCAGCTCTAGATAAGCTGGCTGGTTTGTATCACTTACTAGCTTGGCAGTAATAATCTTTTAGAGCAGCAGAAATAAACTTTTGGCTTTACTGGAGATCATTCATCGGTAGCTTCATCGAGCAATGTAGACCCTAGGTTGATTGGGCGGTTAGAGGAAAAGCAAAAACGTTGTTTTACTCCATTATCATCCCTCTTTTGATATAGTTCGTTAAGTATGGAGTCTAGTGGGCATTTAGAATAAGAAATAAGTGCATCAATAAAGTAAGTTGTTAGAATACCAGCATATGCACCATCTAGGTTTCTCGCTTCCGATTCTGGGTTGATTTTCATCTCACGATAAGCTGCTTTTTTATTTAATATTTGCTCACGGTTTTCTTCATCTGATAAATCAGGGTTAAAAGTTTCTGCTGAAGTTCCTGCATCTAAACAGCCAGATATACAGAGAACATTTGCATCAATATCAGTGCAGTCCTCTCTTTCTATAGATATTAGAGAGCCATTATTTTCTTTCGTTACTAAATACCCTAGATCTAAAATGGTTCCAGAATGGCAAGCATCAACAAGGAAAATAATTTTAGAGTCTTTATGAAAATCTTTTAAAGCATTATGCAATTCATTATCACTTAGTATCTGATCATCTAGAAATAAGCATTCGTCTTTTCCATCCTCTTTCCCAGGGGAGGAGGGTCTATCTGTTTCTTGTCTTGAAGCTTTTCTCTGTTGTAAGCCATGGCCGCTATAGCTGATCATAATCTGCCTTATGGGATTTATCTCAGCATGAGTTTCTTTAGCTAACGTGCTTAGTTTGTATAAAAAATCGATCTTTTTAATTGGGGATTTTTCGTCTGTTAGTAGTTCAATTTGAGCATCATACCCTTTAAATGAAGAGAAAAAATTTTTTATTCTATTAGCATCGTTATAACAGCCATTCAATTGATATGAGCGTGACGGATAATTTTGCCCAACAAGCAAAAATTTTGTTCTTGCTTGATCACGTACAGGCAAATAATTAATTTCATTATAGCTGTAAGCAGATGTAGCCACTGAAAGAAAAATAATACAAGTAATAACGTGTTTAAATATACAGTTGATATAGTGCATATAGATAACTTTACAGGTAAGAAATATATGTCAGCAATAAAGATTAATTGCCATTACATAACGAACTTATACGGCGAATACATAATAATAAAGATGCTTCTAAATATTTTATGTATAATCATTTTGATTTAATGCTAGTGATTAAATGATACTCGCAAAGTTTACTATAGCATTATATTTTTTATATGCATTATAATTAATTTAAATAAAATTACGATTTATAATTTCTATAATCATTATAGTTAAATAACAGTTATTAACTATGGACTTTTAATTGCATATTTCTAATTTTTACTAGGAAAAATTAAAAGTCTAATCAGTGGTGCATCATGGCTATTGTTGAAAAGAGTATATAGAATCTAATTTAAGCAGTGATGTTAATGCATCAAGTGCGTCTCTAGACTCTTGTAGTAGTAGCGGGTCAGCGAGATCTCTTTCACAGAGTTTATCTCGATAATATGTTTTAATCCAGCGGGTTAATTTTTGGTATAAACCATTTGATAGTAGAAAGGAGTTGTTAAGCGTTTTAAGTTGATCTATGGTAAGAACTACTCTAAGTCGTAAACAGGCAGGGCCTCCTCCATTACGCATGCTTTGACGTATATCTACTACCTTTACTTCATCTATTGGGTTGTCCAATTCAACTAGATTTTCCAAGTAATAGGCAACCTTTTTATTTTTACTGCATTCGGAAGGAACAATTAATACTTGACGGTCGTTTACAGTTACTAGCTGACTATTAAATAAATAGCTGTTAATGGCGTCAGTAACGGAAACATCGCGTTCAGTTACTTCTATAATAGATAAAAATGTATTATCCATCGCTTTTTGTAATTGCTTATAGATATCTTTCTGATTCAAGAAGGCGTGTTCATGACAAAATAATGTTGACTTGTTTCCTACAGAAATGACGTCATTGTGGAAAACTCCCTGATTTATCACAGCAGGGTTTTGCTGTGCATATACCACATAATCATTATTTAACTGATGTTGACGAGCAACTGCTTGTGACGCTTCAAATGTTTGTCGTGCAGGGAATATTTGTGGTTGTTTGCTTTGATGGCTTTTATTAAAGCCATATTTCCCAAACACAAAAAATGCAACTCCTTGCTGACCATAATCACTACAAAAACGGGTATAATTGGCTGCGCCTTCATCACCTAATTGAGGCGAACAGGGCAGAGAGGGGTGATGGGTAAAGTAGCGTTCATCGTGGAAGATTTTTTTTAAAATCCGAGCGGTTGCTTGTTGTTCAATAGAGCGATGAAAGTAGCTAGCTAAATTCGCTGGTGTAAAATGAACTTTGCCATCAGCGGTATCTAAGCTAGGTGATACAGTAGCTGCATTCGCTGACCATACGCTCGATGCTGAATAACAGGCAGCAAGTAATTCAGGTGCCTGCTTAGCAGCCTGATTTAAAATCTTTTGATCACTGCCGCTAAATCCTACTTGCCTTAATGCATTAAGAGCTGGTCTTTCCTGTGGCGGTAAAATACCTTGAATTAACCCCAGCTGATGCAGGGTTCTCATTTTTTCTAAACCCTGAAGAGCAGCTTGCTTTGGGTTAGAGTATAGATGCTGATTTTTATTGGAGGCTATATTTCCATATGATAGGCCGGCGTAGTTATGCGTTGGACCCACTAGGCCATCAAAATTGGCTTCATATACTTTCATGGTTATCAACTTTTTGTATGTGCGGGACTCCTTTCCTATCAGGCATCATGGGAACGATACTTGGTTATATCTCAAAATCCCATGATGTTTATATTATTTATTTAGAGCAATATTCAGTGAATCAAACACCTGTTTGTCAGGATAGCCATCAGCAATCATTTTTTTTGAATGCTGATATTCTCTGATCGCTCCACGAGTATCAGAGCCTATAATTCCATCTGGATTGCCGCTATCAAACCCTAGTTTATTTAACTTAGTTTGTAATGTTTTAATTTGAGCTACATTTAGTCGCAAGGAATCGGTTGGTGGTGGGCGATGTAAATCAGGCAATCCGTTGATTTTATCTGCTAAAATACCGACCGCTAGGGAATAAAAAATAGACCGGTTCCAGCTCATAATTACATCAAAGTTATCATATACAAGAAAAGCGGGACCTCGATGGCCCGAGGGAATAAGTAGGGCAGCTTCCGCTTTTCCATCAGGCAGCGGGCCGCCAAAAACTGTGGTAATACCGAGCTTTCGCCATTGACTCAAAGGTTTTTTGTTTTTAAACCCTGTATTAAGGTAGTTAAAATCTTTTGGTAATAGCACTTCTCTACCCCACCTCCAATTTTTATGCCAGCCTAAGCCATGAAGAAAATTGGCTGCTGAGGACATAGCATCGGGTATACTTTTCCATAAATTAACATCATGATCCTTATCGCCATCAACACCATAATGTAAGTAGGCTGAGGGCATAAATTGTGTCTGACCCATAGCGCCTGCCCATGAGCCAACCATTTGTTTACGTGGAATATTAAACTCATCCATGACTTCCATAGCGGCTATAACTTCATTAGAAAAATATGTGCTGCGCCGGTGATCGCAGGCTAGCGTAACGAGTGTATCAATAACAGGGAACTTGCCAAGGTAACCGCCATAATTTGTTTCTAACCCCCAAAAAGCAATTAAGTACTGCGGGGGTATGCCGTACTTTTTAGTGAGTTTATCAAGTAGTGCCTTATTCTCTTGTAAGAGCTCGCGTCCTTTCTGAATACGAGTGCGGGTAACGCGTTTATTCAGATAATTGGCAAAGGTTTCACTGAATTCCGGTTGTTTGCGATCAAGCTCAATGGTTCTGGTAACGGGACTGACATTACTGAGTGCTTCATTAATAATATTATTAGGAATACCTTCCTGTTTAGCTTGCTTTTGGAGGGTATCTACACACTGCTGGAAAGCAATATCGGCTCGACTTGAGGGTATTTGCATCAGAGATGATGTAAGCAAAAGAGCAGATAATAGATGCCTTCCATACTGTTTAAACATGGCTTGTCTCCCATGTGTAGGTTCGATGAAGGTGAATGTTCAGCTTATTATTATGACAGTGTACCGTTTTAGCAATTTGTCTCAATAGCTTGGCGTTAATATTTCATTTTTTTCGCCCACATAAAAGTCATTAGGCGTTTAATTATTTAGTCATTAACCTTGCAGTTGTTATAAAAGTGAGCAAAAAAGGCAGGTAATATAAAACTTAGATAGACCCCATTAGGGTAGTTAAATAGCGTATCGCCATCAAAGAGAAGGGCAACTGATGTACCAAGGAGCACAACATCCCAAACACACAGAGTTGTTTTTTTCTTTAATAGCATCCAAAAACGATCAAAAAAACAATAAACAAATAAGGAAAAACCAATGATGCCAACATAGAAGATTGTATTAATATAGATAGAATGCCAGTGGCTTACAACTATACCATTGGATAGAGTATATTCTGAATTAGCGGCTATTCCATGACCAAAAAAAATAGTTCCTATATTCATTGTTATCTTATGAAATGCTGCAGCATATATTTCAAAACGATAGGAATCGGCCCTAGCGATTAAATGTCCAATCACGTTTATTTTTCCGGCTAAAAAAATAGCGGGAATGAATAGGAGTGCACCTAAAATAAAGAATTTTGATATTTTTTTATACCCATATTGCTTGATGATGCAGGCTGAAATCATTAAAAATCCAGCACAAAATCCTATTAATGCTGCTCTTGACTGAATTTTCCATAGTATAGCAATGAAAATAAAAAAAATACCAAAAAGGTAGGCATTAGCTTTTTCAAATGCAAGCTTATATATTGTAACAATACACGCACTAGATAAAAACCAAGCGACCTCATTTTTATTTCTAAAAATTCCATGCACACTGTCCCCAGGAATTCCTTGTCCCATATACTTCGAGATAATATAACCTATTAATAGAAGGGCCATCAGTATGTAAGCTTCATCCATTTTTTTAAATACCTTTGGATTATAAATAGAAGCTATATAAGTCAAATGCAGAAAAATTGTCATGGTCAGTATTTTAATGGCCATGTTTTTTATAGTGTCGCTATCTGTCCATAGTAAACTAATAGAGCAAAATAAAGTCAGTGCTAAATATTTATTTATAAAAGAGTTTTTGCAGCAGGCAATAATATCATTCTTTCTAATAAAAAGTAATAATGGTAAGCAGAATAATAACCTATATATATTAACGGCAGCTTTATCATTATTCACACTAATCATAGTAAATAGCACTATAAGTAAAATATATACACTATATTTTTCCCATATTTTTTGTTTAGTATCCTGTGTCAATTGCAGCGCTTTTTTCATATGGCTCTATCCGTTATTTATTGGTAATGATTTAAAAATATTAGGTATATTCTAAAATTTGCTTTTAGCTCGCATGATTATAATTCAGGCCCTTTATATTTATTATTAGTGAAACTGGAGGCTCTGCTAGAAACAGAAAGGCAGCACATTATCACCAGCGTTATCTTTTTAGGAAATATAAAAATAGCTTTCAACTAGAATTCAGCTGCAATGCCAATCAGCTAGGAGCCGAAAGGCGTGTTGTTGACATGACGATGAATGAACCTGACGTGATAACTATTAGGGGGAAAAATATATAAATGACAGTTATTTCTTACTTAAAAAGCTATAGTTTCGCCCAGTAGCATAGCTTCCCTTTGAAAAGTCCAGAGGGGAAATTCTATGAGAGATAGGTGAGCAATAGTTTTTCGTAGGTAAAAAGAAAATTTAGCTATTATTGTACCGATAATTATCAGCTTCACAGTACATATTTGCCTGAGGGTAGGTGTGTGGTTAGCAGGGTATTTACTCAATGAATAGCATGTAGCAAGCTAAATTTTAGACTTGACTAAAGTGCCTTGTGTGAAGGAATATTTGCTCCTCAAAATAGGTCAAGCTACATGATAAAGTGGTTAATGAGTTCATGTCCCGTAAGCACTATTATCTGGTATAAAATATTATCTTTCCTGAGCTATGCAATAGTCCCAGTCAGAAAGCCTAGGGAAAATATAAAGAGAGAAAGCGCTATGATCATTGCTTTTTTCTTTCTTTTTTTTGAAATTTCGTTTTTATCTCTTATATGATCGGCATAGCCAATATGAGCAACTGCATCATTTTCTAAAATAGCAGCAAACATTGAGTTTTCACGCATATAGGAAGACATCATACTTTCTACTTTAAGTGAACTATTATTTTCATCCAAAAAGCTACTATAGCCACTGATTAATGATTTATAGTCTGATAAACGACGGAGGCCTGGATTAAATGAAAAGCCTTGCCATTTAGGATTGGAGCTTAATAAACGATAGGCGCGGACGTTATGGTAAGAAATATCTTCGCCCAGTGTGTGAAAGGGGTAGTCTCTACGGATATCATGGAAATAGCTTCTTAACCAGACTTGATAAATATTACTATTGCTATTGAGAATTAGTTTTGAATCCTCAATAAAATATTTTCTGTAAAATTCCCAGTCTTCTTCACAATGAAAAATATAGTCAGTATCAACGAGTGCATAAGCTTTATCAATGGATCTAATTTGCCCAATATTTTTTTCATTTATAATAATAGAGAAGAAGTTTTTATGCTCCTCTGGAATAACTGAATGAATTGAGTTATCTGAAGCATCTTCAACAATAATTATTTTTTTTATTGGATAAGTATTAAACTCAAAAAAACTCGCCAAGGTTTTTTTTAATAGGTCAATACGGCCACAGCAAGTTATAACAACAGTTACGTCGCTTTTTTTAGAGAAAATCATTTCATTTCATTTCCAGTATAATTTAAGACTCTGTGGTTAGTGATTAATGCTATTTTTTTTCATGCCTACCTATTGTAGATGACAATTTATTAATCAATAGACCAATGATGATATCACTCATTTTCTACAGCTTCTTTCGCATTATATTAGTAATTTGGGTGCCCAGCTTTTCGTTTCATTCTATTAAAAAGTTTTTGTGCCTTTTTATCTAAATTATGCCAAAAGTTATGATGGGTTATCAACGATTTTTTTAAAGGTAACCCTGTATAACTACGAATAAATCGATAGATATCTCTCTGGTTAAAGCCATATTCCATAGAAGAAAAAAATAACCCTGAAAGATCTTTCAACCGCCAACGTTCCGGTAGCTTTTTGCGAATCTGTGCACGATGGAGATCTATCAGATAACAACGTAAAGGCTGACGTTTTTTGGTATTGCTGGCGTATTCGATAAGAATGCTATCAGGGATCAAGAAATGGCAAAAGTAATAATCTCGATGGTTTATACCGTTGTCATGGAGTGTGCGGCTAATTTCTGCTAGTTTCTCAATAATTGCTTTTTTCATAGAATAACTTGGAGGTGTGCGTTTCCATTTGTCACATATCTCCTCCAAGCTAGACATATTCTCTAATGCAGCTGTTATAAGGAAGGATTTTTGTTTAGCTGGGTTATAACCTTTTTTCCCATAGGCAACAGGTTCCATGCTATCTATGCCCAATACCTGTAGTTTATTAAGAGCAATCCATTCATTACTTGCGCCAAGCACGGGTAGGCGGAAGTGTAGCAAGTTGTTTATTATTTCTCTCCAGCCAACACCGTAATGCACTTTAGCAAAAAAGTTTTTTCCCTGAAATTGGAAACGATAAGTTCGCCGTGCTTCTAATTGACGAAAGACTTGACCAGGCATTTCGTTGAGTAACTGGTACGGGTCTTTTCCCTGCCATTCTTTTTTGAAATCGTCGCGAAGATAAAGTGCCATTTATGCTTTTAGTTTCTTTGCTTGATCAATGATGAGCTGTGCCGCATGCTTATGTAAGCTATATAAGTCGGTTTTGTCGGCATATTGTATTGCTTTTTCCCGCCATTGATTTTTTTTGGGGGAATCAAGCATTTCAGATAATATTTGATTGAGCTGCTTTTGTTCAAAGGGTACAGGAATTACCACTCCAGCCTCGGCCTTTTTTATATGAAAAGCATAACCACAGTTTTCAGTGACCAACACGGGTAAACCTGCAGCAAGAGCCTCTACTAAAACCATTCCAGCACTTTCAGTATAGGCCGGGTGAATGAGGAGGTCTGCACAAATCATGATTTTTGCAATATCTTCACGGGCACCAACAAAAATGATTCTATTATCTATGTTTAGTCGTTTCGCTTGTCGCTTAAATTGGGTAGATTTATCGCCGCCCACAACTAGCAATGTCGTTTTTTGTTTTTTTTCCTCTGGAAGTGACCCTAACGCCAGAATGCATCGGTTTAGCCCTTTAGTGCTAAAGCTAGAACCGATGA
Source organism: Endozoicomonas sp. (ex Botrylloides leachii) (assembly GCA_028728195.1). Classification (GTDB taxonomy): domain Bacteria; phylum Pseudomonadota; class Gammaproteobacteria; order Pseudomonadales; family Endozoicomonadaceae; genus Endonucleibacter. The sequence continues at coordinate 6,557 of JAQYUY010000160.1, read as the reverse complement.
ACAATAAAACCATATTATGTTTAGGAATATTAAACGTTTTTCGATATTGCGACCGAATAAAATCGCTATCTGCTATAAAAGTATTACGATTAATACCAGGTGGGAGTAATTTAAAGCGTTCTTTTTGTGTTTGATAATATGATTGGAAATTTTGTTGCTGCTTTTCAGTCAATGTCAAGATCATGGTTTTGGCATCTTTTTTAAAAACAGCATGTTCCATCCGTTGATATATTTTATAGCGCGGCATCAAACGGTATAGAATACTTCGCTCGGAGTGCGCCTTTTCCATAAAGCACGTATCAGATGCAAAATATACATCAAGGCCGGCCATTTTATTAAAACCAACCATAGCGATGTCAGGGGTAACTTTTTTTATTCTGGCAATTTCTGCCTGAAAGTTATCCATCCGCTGATGATTTGCTGAGCCTCTCATAGGAATAATATGGATATCAAACTCAGTAGGACGTAAGCCTTTCCATTGTGTGGTGTAAACGGTAATACTATATCCCTGTTTATGGCATTCAATAGCGGTTTTCAAAAAATCCCTTTGCAATCCACCAAAGGGGAAGTAATTGAAAAGAGCAAAGTTTAATTTCATACGGGTAGTATTGTCTTTAGGGAATCCCATACATATTCCGGTGTCATTGCTGCAAATATAGCAGGTTTTACCGCTGGAAAATGCCCAGAGGGGCAGCGGTTAGTGGTTAGATGAATCTGATTTATGCCATAACTTCCAATACGCTCTGGACTGGTTGGCCCATAAAGAGATACAGATGGTTTTCCTAGCGCTGCCGCAAGGTGTCCGAGGCCTGTATCAACTGCAACAACACCGGTTGCGCGTGATAATATTTTGGCCAGAGAGGATAAATTCATTTTTGCAAGCACTTCAATATCTCGTGAGGCTTGGGCTATATGCTCGGCTCTTTGTTTTTCTTTGTTATTACCCCAAGGTAGTAGAACTTTAAACCCTGCGGCATTTGCATAATTTGCAAGTCGGCACCAGTAGGGGTCTGGCCAATGTTTATCGACCCATGTGGTGCCGTGAATAAAAATGATATAAGGCTGCTTAATAGGGCTATCATGGGGCAGTGAACTTAGGTTAAGGGAAAATAGCCCTTTGTGATCGGGTACATGGTAGCCAAGTGCTTGAGCCATCAATTGGCGAATACGCTCTACAGCGTGTTGATCCCAGCAGACTCGGTATTTATTTTGATAAAAATGAGTGGCTATAGGCTCTCTGGCTGAGTATTTATCTAGTCCATGAGAGAAACCTCTCGCTAACTTAGCTAGGAAGGCACTTTTTATGAGTCCTTGCGCATCAATAACGGCATCGTACTGTTTGGCTTGAAGGCGTTTTTTAAAACGAAACCACTCTCCATTGGTTAAGGCATCAAAAGGAGACTTACGCCAACGGCGAATGGCAACAGGGATGATGTTATCCACAGCGGGATGCCAGGCCGGAATTTCTGCAAATGCTTCTTCAACAACCCAGTCAAATGTAATATTAGGTATAGCTGACACGGCATCGGTTAGAGCAGGCAATGTATGGATAATATCGCCCATAGAGGACATTTTAATAAGGAGTACCTTCATAACTCAGGCGCCCCGGTTGCAATAGAGGTTTCTTGAACCTGAAGTTGTTCTAGCGCTTTGGTAACCCGGTCAGGGGAAAGTTTTTTCATGCAATCATGATGTCCAAGAGGGCACTCTCGCTTAAAACAAGGACTGCATGATAACCCCAGCCAAAGTGTTTTGCTGTTGCTGTTCATGGGCGGCGTATGTTTTGCGGTAGTTGAGCCATAAATAGCGACCAGCGGTCGAAAAAGAGCAGCTGCGATATGCATAAGACCAGAATCATTACTAACAACAGCTTGTACTTTTGATAATAAATCGACAGCCTCTGCTAGCGTTGTTTTTCCTGCCAGATTAAAACAATTGCCCTGATATTGGTCTGGAATATAGCTGAGAATATCATCGGTGATTTTACAGTCTTTTTCTGAGCCAAATAACCATACGTGCCAACCCATTTGAAGTTTATTCATAGCTAGCGTGCTGTAATAGTCAGCAGGCCATTGTTTGGATGCACCGAATTCTGCCCCCGGGCAGAGAGCCAGAATAGGATTACTCAGGGTAAGGTGGTGGCGGTGTAGCGTCTGGGTAACTTTATCAGGATCAATCTGAAGTTTGGGTTTAGGTAGTATTTGTGGTACTGATGCTTGTTTTGGGTAGCCAAGGGCAACGAACCGCTCCACCATCAGTGGAGACTGTTTTTTATCAAGACGCCTCATATCATTGATTAGTCCAAACCGCATTTCACCTCGCCAACCGGTTCGTACTGGAATATTTGCCCAAAATGGGATTAGGGCAGATTTAAAGGAGTTCGGTAAAATAATTGCGTGGTTATATTGTTCTGATCTTAGCGAAAGAGCCAGTTTTCTTCGAATGCTAAGTGCTAGCTGACCATGGCTTAATGGCATGTCTATACAGTTACTTACTTCCTTCATACGCGAGAGGATCGCACTGCTCCACTTTGGGGCAAGTACGTCAATGGTGGCATCAGGGTATTGCTGTTTCAGACAAATAAACAGTGTTTGAGCCATAACCATGTCCCCCACCCATGAAGGACCAACAATCAGGTATTTCACGTTTACTACTCATTCTCCTTTTCAAGAGTCTGTTCGCAACAAAGTTATGACTAACCGTATTAACTAAGGTGTTGCCACCCATCTATGGCATTAGTAGCGTCTATCGCTTATTTTCAAAGATTATTGCATGGCTGCTTAGAATTTTATTTAGTAACACTTGAAATGTTTTTAAGCATGCTACCGCCCGTCAGAGTAGGCTACTCCGACTATATTGCCCTTCTTACCGATTTGTATATGCCTAACTTAACGTTGCTAGACGGATTATAGTACCTAGCATAATGGCAGTTCTTTCTTGGAACGCTTTAATATTGTCGATATAACTTAGTTAAAAGATACAGAGGCGAATCAATCCTCAGCTTAGGTGAAAGCGCTACCGACATTAGCATGATCTTCCTGAGCAGATTTTGCTTAAGGAGAAACCAAGCAGTTAAGCGATGTCAAATGAACAGAATTATACGGCAGCTTAGTTTATTTGTAAGCATGAGCTATGATTTATTACCCTATTTTTGTATAACATGACATTAAGCCTGTAGCTATCTATGTGCGGCCTCATTTTCACCGCAGGGGTGATCAGAGGTTGCTGACAAAAGCATATCAACAGCTGCTGATACAAAAAACAGCGTAACAGTGGGCCTTCATGCCTAGAGTGCCGACATGATCAGCTGTTCCAACTTCATTTGATCTTTAGCGAAATTACGGATACCTTCAGCCAGTTTTTCAGTAGCCATAGCATCTTCATTCATTTCCCAACGGAAAAGGCGTTCATTCAAAACTGTTTTTTCTTCATGATGGTTATTTTTTTTAGCAAATAATTTTTGCTCTACAATAACATCCATTTTTTCTAAATCATTCAATAAATTAGGGCTGACCGTTAAGCTATCACAGCCAGCGAGTTCAAGGATTTCGGCTGTATTACGAAAGCTTGCACCCATAACCACTGTCTTGTAATCGTGCTGTTTGTAGTAAGTGTAAATTTTTTTAACTGATAAGACGCCAGGGTCTTCAGCAGCCGTATAGTCTCGGCCTTCTGTTTTCTTGTACCAATCTAGAATACGACCCACAAATGGAGAAATGAGGAAGGCGCCTGCCTGGGCACAGGCTTGAGCCTGAATGAAGCTAAATAGCAAGGTTAAATTGCAGCGGATGCCTTCTTTCTCAAGTACTTCTGCGGCTTTTATGCCTTCCCATGTAGAGGCAATTTTAATTAATAGGCGGTTCTTATCAGCACCCAGCTCGCTATATAGCTGCACCAGTTGGCGTGCTTTTTTGATTGTAGCTTCGGTATCATAAGACAGTCGGGCATCAACTTCTGTGGAGATTACGCCAGGTACAACCTGCTGTATTTCTTTACCTATTGCAACGGTTAGCCGGTCGCAGGCAGAGCGTGCTTGATCTTCTTTATTAAGACCTGTTTTTTTACCATAAGTGAGAGCATGTTCAAGTAATTCTGAGTAAGCAGGTAGTTGGGCCGCCTTCAAAATCAGAGAAGGGTTAGTGGTGGCATCTACGGGCTCATACCGGCGAATAGCACTGACATCACCTGTATCTGCAACGATTTTAGTCATCGATTTCAGCTGATTTAGCGTGTTTGACATCTTGATTCCTTTTTAAAGGTCAGTGACAAAAATAAAAAAGTATACGCTGATTAATAACAATAGGGCAGAGGGGGTGGGTAAAAAGCAGCGGTCATATAAAAAGCGTTGTTTTAAAATGCTGCTTTATTTTTTTGATTTATATAGTTTAAGTCGTTTACTATGCTTAAGCCAATTATTCACGTGATGATTAAAATACTAAGGATATATTTTTTATCCTCGTTCAGGAAAATAGCGCGTCATCATGCGTTCACTATGTGCTTTTAGGTTAGGATATTTCTCACCGATTTCTGTAAGATGCTTAGTAATGCGAAAGCGATAAATATTGCATAAAAACCCAAAGGCGGCGGCATCTAGGCTCGAAGGTGTATTATCAAAAAAATAGTCTTTCTCACCGAGTAGTTGTGATAAAGAAAATAAACACTCATCAAAAAATGCATCTATTTCTGACTCACTATGACGAGAGATTCCTTGAGCATAGTAGTACTTATTAGCATGATAGCGCATATAACCACCCCATAAAAATCGAATTGGTGCAGAAAGCGCTGGGAAATAAAATTTTTTTAATGCCTTCCAATATCGATTAGAACCCCAGCGGTAATAAGACATAATAAAAGAGACGTGCTCATCAAGCATTTTTTTATAGGCAATGATTGCAGCCATTTCTTTTTCAGAAAAATTTTTATCAATATTTAATCCTTTTTTTTCTGCAAGGTATTTTAATATTATCTCGCTATCACCTAATCGTTGTCCGTCAATATCAATAAATGGTAATTTACCTTTTGGCGCGCAGTAACGAGGAGCTTTTTTTATAAAAAAAATGTCGTACGGTATATTCAATATACGCAAACAGGTTTCTATTTTTACGCAGAAAGGGCTTATATTTGGTATGTTTGACCGTTTAGAAACTGGAAACATATTCAGTGTTAGTAGTGAGCTCATTATTCACCGTAATTAAGTTGGTGGATGGTTGAATTATCAGGGTAAAGGTCTTTTTTATTCTGAATATATTGCTTAAACATCTGCCTCATTATTTTTACTGTATTGTCGTACGGCGTTAGGCTCATTTCTGTTATTTTTTGGAAAGGTATGTGCTTTATCACTGCTTGGTCTTCAACTTTTAAGTGATAAGGGATAATTTTTTCCAAAGTGTAACGGGCTAAAAATGTTTTTAGTCGATTTTGTTTAGGCCCAGAAATATAAGCGCTAAACATAAACCTGTGTTGATTATTTTCACCAGGAATCAGACTGGTCCAGGCTTCAACGGTATCATTGCCGATCCGAGTGTGGGTTTTTTGGCATAAAGGGGTGGGTAAATCGACGCACACATAGTGCTCTTTTTGAAGGGCTTTAGACTTAAAAGGGTTGCGCCGGTAAAGGATAGCTTTGGCCGTGCTCCCAAGCAAGAATGCTACCGCTGTTAGAGGGGCCCATTTTAACAAGCTAAAAAATTTTGGTCTATTAAAGTAATTGTAACTGATCTGAACGGCGTTATTTAAAGGGTACGATGGTGTTTTCTCTATATCAATGGACACTGATTTAATAGTGGGCGAGATTTTGCGATTATTGCCGAATACAGAATTATCATGTGTCCAGATGCAATGAGTGGCATCTAAAAAATGATCCATCCAATTGCGTAAGTCGCCTGTCACCGAAAAAGAACCTGTAACGTAATCTTTGCCTTGGTGAGACGGAGCAATTGGCAGAGGTGTATTTTCAATTGATACCCATAACAAGTCCAGAGACTCTTTGACATAGAAGCGCTTAACACGGATGTTATCAAAATCCTCATGACTTAAATTGTAGTCTTGCGATACATCAGTTAGCCTGCCCGCAGCGTTAAAGCCCCAGCTATGATAGGGGCAATGAATAGACTCACCTTGAATAATACCGCAAGACAATGGAGCGCCTCGGTGAGGACATTGGTCGTGCAATGCACCAATGACTCCATCTTTCGACTTAAATATCACGAGGGGGATGCCCCAATAATGAGTGCGATAGGGCGCGCTTCCTAGCTTAGATGCTTCCAGTAGAGGAATCCACATGACCGTTTCTCTATTTATTATTATCTAGGTACCGACAAATTTTTATCTATAAGCTTATTGTCGTTTATGCTAAGTATTCAGCCGTATATTATACGCAAATATACGTATAATCAAGTAAGGCTTGCTTCTAATGGATTTACGTTGAGGCTAAAGATATTCTGGGACTGTTGCATGAAACTGATTTTCAAAAAAAACAGCCTATTTTGACAACATCCGCTAATTTTCAGGAAAAATGAGCGTTAAATAAGTACTCACACCTGTTTTTTACAGGCTAT
>JAQYUY010000016.1 GCA_028728195.1 Endozoicomonas sp. (ex Botrylloides leachii) | reverse complement strand
TTGATGATAAACTCTTCTACAGGCATGACCGATACCGTCTGGATAGTGGTTCGCACTTCTATTTTAGGCGGTAGTCATGCCTTTCTGGCTAGATTATTAAAAGTCACACATCAGGTAAAGATTGTGAATGGCAATAAGCACTATGTCTATATCTAGGCATCAAATTGATAATGTCGCTTTTTATTCTAGCGCACATCTCATATACCAAGAAAAATTAATATGATCGACTACACTTCCTAACACCTATTTCATTATACGGATACTCACAGTTCATGAACTTGAATAAATTTATAAAAATCGGTACTTATTCAGCTACGTGTATATTAATAACCGGTTTATTATCAGGCTGCTTTGCATCTGATGAAGATCCCAATAAAAATGCAGAAACCAGCCAAACGAACATCCTGACTAATAAACCCTTGCTGCTGGATGATATTCAATCATTACTAACAAAAGATACGGGTATTAAAGCTCAGATACAAGACAGCATTACTCAGCAGGTTATAACCCCCCTAAGCGAAAAAAGCTATATCATATTACAGGGCCCTGATGCAGAAACTCGACCTGTAGCGGTCAACTTTCAAAAAGCCGTTGAACAAAAATTGCTTGAGGAACTTGAGCGCAATCAGATTGTTAGTATTACAGCCTGCATTCACACCGACAAGCCAGCAACACCGCTATGCAACCCAGCGAATCAAGCTTTGTCATCGTCAATGCACTCTGAAATGGCACAAGATCCTGATCGCGTTAAAACCATAGCAGATCGAACTGTTACTGTACGCAAAATGGCAGGTCACGGTGAAGGTCTAAAGCTTTACGTCGCCTACCCTCAAGCGGGAATGAGTGGACGAACCGATGAAGAGCAAAGCACCTACCGAAAGGAAGTGGAGAGTGATCAAAATGTAAGCCTAGTTGACACACCACTAAATCTAGAAAAATTACCTGATGGTCTTTCTGGCGCAACTTATGTGATTGACACAGGGGATACAAGCAAGCTGGTATTTAGCATAGCCGGTCAACAGGCGACTATGGGCTCAGGTCAAACAGATTGGTATATCTGGTTTGGAGAATTAGAAGATCTTGAGATAAAGGCACGATGTCAGACACTACAAGACACTATCAATAATAATAGTGCTAAAAAAATAGAAATTTTTTAATACGTTAAGGTGAAGTGACTATAGTTTTCTGAGCGCATAGCCAAGGTATAGTAATTCCTACCCAACCTGACAGTTACCGATTTTTTAGCGTGTACCTGTCAGAACAAATTCAAGACAAGAAACCATTCATAATCTTTTTTCTTTCATAATTAGTCTAATGAGACAGATATACCCCGGTGATATTAACAGTGAATAGTTTTAGCCTATTCTTCTGATCATTAAAACTGCTCAAAAAAACAATCAACCGACCACCATTGATCTATGATATCTTTTGTGCTGTGCTTCCTCTACTTAAAAGCGGTTATTAGTGGCGCATAATCCTACAGCAGTGGATTATCCGTCGTTCGTTTGCTTATATAGAAAACTGCCGACGTTTATGCAAGAATATTGAGCATAACTTGAATATCAGTCTTCAATTAAAGCACGCTATTATGAGCAGAAACACCCTTGTTTTAGGTGGCACAAGATATTTTGGCAAGCACCTTGTTCAATTACTCCTTGATAGAGGTGATAATGTATATATTGCTTCTAGAGGGAATTATCCTATTCCTAAAAAATGTAATTTTATTAAGTTTGACAGGGATTATGGTCTATATAAGGGACCGGTAACGTTTGATATTGTGTATGATCAGAGCTGTTATCTTGGCGCTCAGATATGCTCAATTAAAAACATTATTTTGAATGCTGGTCTTTATATACTAACATCGTCTCAATCAGTCTATCCTTTCAAGGAAAACTTAAAAGAATATGAAGCAAAAATTTGTGAAGGCGTTACAGGTTATGGACTAGAAAAACTTAAGGCAGAAGAATGTGCTCTTAAGTTAACCAACCGAGCTACTGTTGTTAGATTTCCAGTAGTTATAGGGGCTAATGATTATTATAAAAGAGTGCATAAAATTAAAAACGATATTTTTAATGGGGAGATAGTTATCCCTAGTAACAATCCGCTGTTAAATATCATTTATGAGGTTGATGCCGCAAAAGCACTGTTCAAACTGTCAGAAGTTAAGTCTATGGGAGCAATAAATATTGCATCACCATACCAGGTTTCACCAAAAGAAATTTGTTATCATATAGCATCAAAATTCAACCGTTCCTTTGAGCTAAAGCTAGATGAAGATTTCAACCCGAGCTTTTATTCTATCTTTAAAAGACACCCTAAAACCTTAAACTTAGATAAACAAAAGGGGTTAGGGTTTGATTTTTTTACCGATCCAATGGATACCATGGATCAATCAGTTTAATTTTTCCTTGGTAGGGTTGCTGATACCCTATAAAAAAAGCAACATCAATAGAGTAAAGGCATTAATAAAAACCGTTCACTCCCACCAAAATTACTTATTATTATTCCACTGATTTGGCAATCGTTTCAGTTCCTCATTCAACATAACAGCTGCCGCATTGGCAGGCTTTGTTTTTTTAGCTATTAACTGATAAATACCCGGTATAACAAATAGGGTCATAAGGGTTGATACTAAAATACCAAAAAAAATGATAATACCTATCATTGACATGGATTCACTACCCATACCCGATGCCATAATCATGGGAATGGCACCGGCCATAATGGTGATTGATGTCATTAGCACTGCTCGCATACGACGCGTAGCGCCTGCCACAATGGCTTTATCAAAAGCCATATTACGCGCTCGTAGCTGGTTAATAAACTCCACAATAAGAATGCCATTTTTAGTGGCTAGTCCAATTAACATCACAAGAGCAAGTTCTGTATAAATGTTAAGCCCCACGTGATATAGCAACATGCTTGCAAAAGCACCTGTAAATGCCAAAGGTACTGATATAATAATGATCAAAGGATGAATAAAACTTTCAAACTGTGCTGCAAGTACCAGATAAACAATCACCATGGCTAATAAAAGCAGCTTATTCATAGAATGACCAGTGCGCATAAAATCTAAAGATGCGCCTTTATAATCAACCGTTGCCTGACTAGGCAAATTATTGACCACCAACTTTTGCAGATAGCCCAACGCCTCACCCAATGAATAACCAGAAGCAAGATTAGCCGACAAAGTAATGCTTTTACGACGATTGTAATGTCGCAATGTCTTCGCCTGCCCTTTAATTGTTACCTTAACCAAGGCATCAAGACTTACCCACTTTCCTGATTGGCTACGCAAATGGATTTTGGTTAAATCTTTTACTGTATTAAAATCACTGGGTGGCGCTTGCACATTGACATCATATTGCTCACCGTGATCAGTAAATTTAGTAATATCCTTGCCTGCCAATAGTGTGCCTAATGCTGATGTAATGCTGGCAATAGATATGCCTAAAGCTGAAGCATACGCACGGTTAACGCTTACCAACATGCTGGGTGTCGTTTCATCATAATCAGTCGTAATATCTTGCAAATTGTCATTGGCCGATGCTTTTTTGCGCAACAAATCTACCCATTGCTTTATCTGCTGATAGCTTCCTCCGCCAATAACTAATTGCACAGGCGCATTGGCATGACTGGAAAAACCAGAAGGAATGACTGGACTACCGGTAAGCTCAGGTACAGACTGCAGGCTTTTGCGAATTTCACTTGCCACTTGAAAAACCGACATACTTCTTTCTTTTAATGGCTTGAGGTCAATAATCAGTCTCATATTATTTTCAATACCACCTGTTGGTGTATTGAGAGCAACTGTTTGAATAGGGCCATTTTTGCTCATCAATGGCTTTAGTAATGAGCCAACTTTCCAAGCTAATCTGACCATAGCCGCATGACTTTGGCCTTCTACGGCCTGTAGCTGAACATATAAGCGCCCTTGATCTTGCTGGGGTGCAAAAGACCTAGGCAATTGGAAGAACATAAAAACAGTAACAACTAAACTAATCAATACCACTAATATCGGAAAAGATTTAAACCGAAGACTCTTGACTAATAGTTGGCGATAAAGAATATTTAACCATTCTATTTTCTGCTTAATCCATAAGCTTATCGCGATTGGCTTTTCATTCGCCTTAAGCAACCTGCTAGCAATAACAGGCCCCATGGTCAGAGCAACGATGCAGGAAGCAGCAACACTGGCGGCAAGTGTTATGCCATACTGGTGAAAAAGAAGCCCAATTTTATCCGACATAAAAATAATGGGAGTAAATACAGCAATCAGCACAGCCGTAGTCGCAACAACAGCCATGCCAACATCTCTAGTACCTCGATAAGCAGCAACAATAGGCGCTTGACCCGCTGCTAGATGAGTATGAATACTTTCTAGAACAACGATAGCATCGTCCACTAAGAAACCAGTTGCCAACACAAGCGCTAGCAAAGTAATGATATTAATAGAGCAGTCACACCACTGCATCACTGCAAAAGCTGCCAATAAAGCAATAGGTATCGTGATTAATGGTAATAATACGGCTCTTGCACTGCCCAGAAAGAGAAAAACGACACTGATCACTAGAATGATTGCTATCCCCAACGTATTATACACTTCATTGATAGCTGCCTTAATGTAATGAGCGCTATCAGACAACAATGTAATACTCATGCCTTTTGGCAAAAAGGGTTTAATCTGCTTAAGTGCTAACTTAATGCGTTTAACCACCGCCAGTGTATTCGCCTTTGATTGCTTGATAAAGGCTAAGCCTACTGCTGGTTTGCCATTAACTAAAAAAAGGTTCTCTTCTGCTTTAGCCCCTTTTTTAATCGTGGCAATATCTGATAAATAAAGAAGTGACCCATCACGATTACGGCGAATCACTAGTTTTTTATAATCATTGACTGTAGCAAAGTTGGGTTCTAATCGAAGTGTATAGCTTCTAATACGGTTACTGATTTTGCCCACAGGAGCTTCAATATTTTCTGTCTTTAATGCGTTTTCAACATCAGCTACAGTGACTTTATGACTGGCCATAGCGATAGGATTTAACCTCACAAGCAAGGCATAGTCATGATATCCAAATAGCTGTACCGAACCCACACCGTTTATTAGATTCAAAGGCTCAACAAGTGTTCGATTAACATAATCACTGAGTTTAACGGGCGACATATTGCCCCCAGAAACGGCCGCAACAATAATAGCATCACTGTCAGAATCACTCTTTGTAACCCTGGGCATTACCATGGTTGAAGGCAGATCCCGTTGGGCTCTCGCTACAGCATCACGGACATCATTGGCTGCAACCTCAATATTGGCATCCGTGTCAAAGGTTATTCTTATCCGAGTGCGCCCATCACTGCTATATGACTCTATCGTCTGAATGTGTTCAATTCCTGACAGCTCGTCTTCTATTACCTTGGCAACTTTAGACGCCATAATCTCAGCTGAAGCCCCTGTATAATCAGCTTTTACGGTCACAACAGGTGATGAAATGTTAGGATATTCACGTAAGGGTAATTGATTAAATGCCAAGAATCCTGCGAGCATAAGTAGTAAATTAATCACGCACGCCGCTACTGGCTTTTTTACAGAAAAATCAGACAGCAGCATCAAGCACCTCGGTCAGCAAGTTTTTCATTGCTATCTTCTGCATTCCCAGTGCTCATCGCTTTAACAGTCATGCCATCTTTTACTTTTACCACTCCTTGAGAAACGACTTTGTCCCCTACTTTTAATCCTTGTAAAATGACCGTTTTATGGGCTGTGGGCTGACCCGCCACCACTGGGCTAAGCACTACTTTATTTTTTTTTGTCACTCGGTAAACATATGCTTGCTTTCCTTTATAGAAAATACTGTTTGTCTCTACAACCAGCGTATGATGGGTAGGCAAGGATACGATAATATCAGCTAACAGCCCGGGGAATAATAAGTGTTTACTGTTATCGATATTTACTCTAATTTTTAAATTATGGCTATCTGCGCCAATTACCGGATCAATAGCTGATATCCAGCCTGAAAACTGTTTATTAGGCCATGCATCAAATAATACAGATACTTTTTCCCCTACCTTTATTTTGCCTAAATAGCGACTAGGGAGACCAAAGTCCACATAAAGTTTATCTAAATTAACTAACCTAACCAGTGGTTTACCCGCTTCAATATACTCGCCTTTGCTGAGCTGGTTGATACCAAGCATACCTGAAAAAGGCGCACGGATAAGATAGTAATCAAGTGTCACTTTCTCAGCTTGAAACGCTGCTTGTGATTGTTCAGCAACGGACTCTTGAGTATCTAAGTTTAATTTTGAAACAGCTTTTTTATTAAACAACTGTTTAAGAGCCACTAAGTGACGCTGGTCTTCAATTAACTTTGCTCTAATATTATTAAGTTTTGCTTGCTGAAAACGAGCGTCTAGTGCTATTAATTTTTGCCCTGCTTTGACCTTTTCAGCATCATGAATATAAAGTTGCTTAATCACCCCTGTTATTTGACTGGTTAAAGTAACATCTTCTCTAGCTGCAAGAGTGCCTATTGCTGTAACTTTCTTCTGCTGTATCCTAGTTGAAACCGTGTCAATACCTACGACAAGCCTTTCTGCAATAGCCATTTGGGTAGTAAGAGCCAAAATGGCTAATAGCCTGAGCAGCAAAAGAAAAAAGCGTATTGAGGTGTTATACATACAGTGCACACTGGTAATAAGGCAATCAATAGACAGAAAATGAACACCTGTCGATTATTTTTTACAAAAACTAACTTTCTTTACTTGAACCTCCACCGCTGCTCTAGTTAAGACGTGGTTTCAAAACGTTGATCTATAAAAGGGGGGTCTTATAAGCTGCAATGGGGTTCAGACTATGGCATATCAGAACAATGTAGACGAATTGATAACCTAAAAATAAGTAATCTATGGTAGTATAAACCAATTTTCTAAACAAAATAACAGTATATAACCTTATGTTTTTAAAGTTATTAATACTAAAATGCACGCCAAAAAAAGACAGTAATCGTATAAGTTAATAAACTGTAGTCAGTCTAAACTTGACAGAGACTAGCCATAAAGGTTATTAAAAGACGGACTTGGTTGATTGCGCAATTTGCTAAATCGCTAAGATCATTTTTTTGGCTTAAGAAGTGTCCAAATAATGAACAGATAAAATAGATACACGAAGCTAAAATATTAGCCCGATACCTATAAAGTCTTTGCCTAAGAAGGCTTTTCGGCTTCTACATAAGGCAAAATAGAAATATGGAATGAACCTTGAGAGGGAGCGGGTGGCTTATGTATACTGTTTTCCCTTGGTGTAGCTAGGGGGTTGTGGCCTCATGTATTCTTGGGCTGTGATAAAGCTACTAATATCAATCTATTAATATAAAATGTGATTTTTCGTGATAGCAAAAAAATCAGGATCTCTCCGTGATCGATGAAGATTTAAAGCTAAATAACCAGAAAGACGCATCATTTTAACCAGAGGTCCTATCCCTTGAAAAAAAATAAACTATTTGTAGGCAATTTAGCATTTTCAGCAACTGAAACTGATTTAGAGCAATCTTTTAGTCAATTTGGTGCTCTGGAAGAAGTAAAAGTTATTCTAGATCGAGAAACTGGGCGTTCTCGTGGTTTTGCTTTTGTTACATTTGAAAACGAAGATGATGCAGAAGCGGCCTTATCCTTAGATGGCAATTCTTTGAGTGGTCGTGATATTCGTGTCAGCATTGCTACAGAGCGACCACGCACCAGCGGTCCACGTCGTGATGGCGGCTTCAATAATAGAGGCAATGGTAATCGACATTACTAATTTATCAGTCTCACAAGCAAACCGGCGCATGCCGGTTTTTTTTATAACAGTGATACGTATTGAGATGCTACAAAGCTTCCGCTCATTGAATAGTCTACTATGCAACATCAAAGGGTATTAGCTTACGTGGTTATTTGTAATCAATCATAAATAACCTTTAATAACTGCTTCCAGCGAGGGGATTTAATGAAAGTCGGGATAATTATGGGCTCAACCTCTGATTGGCCAACGATGCAGCTGGCTGCTGATACGCTCAAAAAATTAGGCGTTGCTTATGAAGCCAGCGTATTGTCTGCTCATCGAACTCCCCACTTGCTTCAGGAGTATAGTAATAGTGCGGCTGAACGGGGTATTAAGGTCATTATTGCTGGCGCCGGAGGTGCTGCTCATTTACCCGGCATGATGGCAGCTTTTACTTCGTTGCCTGTGCTGGGTGTTCCTATTAAATCTCGAGTATTAAACGGTATAGATTCTCTACTATCGATCGTGCAAATGCCAAAAGGTGTTGCTGTAGGCACCTTAGCAATAGGTGAAGCCGGTGCATCCAATGCAGGCCTGTTAGCTGCTCAAATTATCGCCATACACCAGCCTGATATTATGTCTAATATTGAGGCGTACCGACATAATCAGACCGAGAAGGTCATTGCCAATCAGGAATTGACAATATCATGAAAAAAAAAGTGCTTGTCTTAGGAGCAGGGCAACTAGCTCGCATGATGGCTATTGCTGGTGGTTCACTGGATATTCAGCTGCTTGCATTTGATCTTAATACGAGAAGCATCGTTCATCCTTTATCAAGAATGATTTCTGATAAAGGGCTGGATTCTGCTATTGACTGGTGTGATGTTATTACCGCTGAGTTTGAGCATATCCCATATGATATTCTTGATCGTTGCCAAGATAGCGGAAAGCTTTTGCCTACAGCACAAACAATAAAGATTGGTGGTGACCGCCGTCTGGAAAAGCAGGCGCTGGATGCAGCTGGCATAAAAAGCGCCAAGTACCTGATTATTCATAACCGAAGTGATTTTGACAACGCTATCACTCAGTTAGAATTACCGCTTGTTTTTAAAAGTGCCTTAGGTGGATATGATGGAAAAGGACAGTGGCTACTGCAACATGGCAAACAGGCTGAAGCCATTTGGGCTGAGCTAGAAAAATGCCTGTTATCGGTAGAAAATCAAGGTATTATTGCTGAGCAGCATGTACACTTCAGCTCTGAAATATCGGTTATTGGTGTCCGAGATCAACATGGTTATAGCCAGACATACCCTGTGACTGAAAATACACATAATCAAGGCATACTGAGCTCATCAATTGTATCTGAAAACTCGTCTATACAAGCTAAAGCTGATCAAATTTTTGTTCGATTATCTGAGTCATTAAACTATGTTGGCGTATTAGCCATCGAATTGTTTTATGTCGGTGACCATTTATTGGTAAATGAGATTGCACCAAGAGTGCACAACTCAGGACATTGGACAATGCAGGGGGCAGAAACCTGCCAGTTTGAAAACCATTTACGCGCAGTGTGTTCGATACCACTAGGCTGTACTCGCATGGTCAGACCAACAGCAATGATTAATTTGCTAGGCATTGATGAACTGCCTGATGAAATCTATACCATAGAAGGCTGTCACATACACTGGTATGGCAAAGAAAAACGGCCAGGCCGAAAAATGGGCCATATTAATATTTCCTCAGCTAGCTTTCAGGCTACAAGAGAAAGAGTGAGCCGTTGTTATTCACGCTATACCCTTTCTGATCTATAGAGAGAAAATTAGCTAACTCAATAGCCAAGAAAGCATAAACTGGGTTATTAACAATAGTAGGGTGTCCTCTTCTTTATTGGGGGCATGATTTTTTCTTTTCTTGCAGCCAACATCGACATAATTGCCCATACAGCACAAATACTAATGCAAAAATCCAGTGGCATGCTCCAACCAGCCGTCTTTTCATGTATAAAACCAAGAATAACGGGGCCACAGGCAGCAATCAAATAACCAATACATTGGCTTTTTCCAGATAATGCAGCTGTTTGTGCCGAATCATAGGTTCTTAACCCAATTAGCGACAGCGCAACAATAAATCCACCGCCGGATCCAACACCTAGCAAAATAGCCCATACCTTTGCATACTGAGGTTCGAGAAGAACACCAAAAAGACCACACATAGAAAAAAATGGCATACTAGCAGAAACAAGTCGCATATCTTTTAATCTAAACATAATAGGTATTAATAAAAATGCTGGAAGAGCAGTTCCTAATTGATTGAGTCCCAATATTATCCCTGCTTCGTGCTCACTAAACCCTCTATCAACAGCGATAGCTGGCAACCAGCTAACCAGGGAATACATAATTAATGAGTTACACCCTAGGTAAAGCGTAATATGCCAAGCTGATACAGTACGCCATAGGTAACGGTGGCTGGTTTGTTCCGTCGAAGCATCTTGCACATGCTTTTTCTGATGCGCTTTCATCTGGGGAAGCCAAAGCACCATAGCTATAACAGATAGTGATGCACTAGTAAGCAATGAAAATGCCCAGTTTGGTAAAGCTTCTAGCGATAGAGTACGACCGAATTCAAGAATAGGCACAGCAAACGATGAACTTATCGTCGAACCTATGGCCATAAAGAGCGTATACACCGCTGTTATTGTCGTAAGATGTTGAGGCAAATCTCGCTTCACCAAAGCCGGCAATAATACATTGCATATAGCAATAGCAATACCGATTAATAATGTACCTAAGAATAATGTAAACACTAGACCAAATGATCTAATAATAATACCAACGGTCAAAAGAGTAATGGCAAACATTATCAGCACTTCTAACCCAAATTTTTTGGTAAAATAGGGCACTATGGGAGAAAGTACAGTAAACATTATCAATGGTAATGTGGTAATCATACCAGCTTCTGTAGGTGACAGATGAAGATCATTACTGATAAACCCAAGCACTGAGCCGACACTGGTAATGGGGCCACGTAAGTTTAGCGAAATAAATGCAATACCTAACGCAAGCAGTATAAAATATTTTTTACTAGACATAATTATTTAAGACAATATTAAGTTATCAATCAGGAGACTTCTACCCTTTTAACTTGCTGTATTAACCGTTTTGAATTTATCAAAAACGGCAGCACACATATTACTCAAGTCGATCGCTCCTACAGCATTTATACGCTACGACTATTGTCGTATTTGCGACTTTGTTAACCCGATTACGAATCCATTCATAGGTAATGCTAGCCGCCTGATTTGGGTGAAAAGTATTTATGAAAATACAACCTGAACCTCAGGTAATGAGACTGTCAGAGATTCATAGTGCTTAACAAACTCTGTTTGTTTTGCTCCATCTGCTGTGTGCGGAACACCTTTTATCTTTTTGTAGATGAAGTCTTTTTGATCTAGCCATTTATTCAAAGCCTGAGTAATCGCAGTTATCGACCAACCTTCAGATCTCAGCAAAACGGCTTTTATGCGGTCACACCCATGAGCATCCCGTGACATTTTATATCGAGATTTCAATGCTGATTTTTACTTAGACATAAGTACTAATTTTGACATCAGCACAGCTTGTAGAAAAATGGCTGAGAAATCAACCATTTTTAATGATCACAAGTACATATCATATATCGAAATACGAACAACCGTGCTCTAGAACAAGGCACAACGAAGAGCAACGGCAGAACTATTACCAGATCAAATATGATTGGTATTACTTTTTCTTTTTTGATAATACTCTATTTTTGCGTATTGATAGTTTGATTAAATGGGCAAGATGCCGACTTAGCAAATCACCCAGGTAGCGGATAAATAGCGTACCGACATTGGCTCTGAATTGTTTCTCATCACGACTTCCTAATACTAAAAGACCAATACGCTCAGGAAAATCAAGTGGCGCCAAAGCGATAGAGTTAACCTCCGGCGCATGCTCACCAAATAAAAAACTAACCTGCTTGTCAAGTAATTTACCACAGAAGGCTCTGCTAGATATAACCTCACCCAACATGGATTCCACCACATCTTTGGACTCGTTGCGAACTGGTAGCCCCTTGGGTGTTTTGATAAAAAGGAGGAGATGGTGAAATTCAATTTGAAAATCATGGGTCAGGCTATCTACTATCGCCTCAAAGGCTTGCTCAATATCTCGGCATTCCAATAAAGACAGCGTTATTTTACGCAAGCTTTCAAAACGACGTTCGTTTTCTCTGGCTGTATCAACCAAATAATCAAACCGCCGCTGCCGATTTTCATCGCGGTCACGAAATAACTTAAGCTGTCTTTCAACTAAAGAAATCGCTGAGCCTTTTTGGTGGGGTAGTATCATCTGTGCCAGCAAATCATCTCGGCCTATAAAAAAATCAGGATGTTGTTGTAAGAAACCAACAACCTGATTAGCATTAATATTTGATGATGGCTCAACCGTACTATTGCTCATAAGCGGGTATGCCCTTCATAAACCTTTGTTGCCGTTCCTGTCATCATAACGGAGTGACCCTCACCCAACCAACTTATCTGGAGTGATCCACCTGATAAATTGACTTTAACGTCTTTATTGAGCAATCCCTGCATGACTCCTGCAACAACGGCGGCACAAGCGCCTGAACCACAGGCCATGGTTTCACCTGTACCCCGCTCGTACACTCTAAGATTAATTTCGTCACGACTTACAACTTCCATGAATCCTGCATTACACTTCCTGGGGAAATCGACGTGTTTTTCAATTAGTGGTCCTAGTTTTTCTACCGGCGCTTTATAGGCGTCATTGACGATAAGTACAGCATGGGGATTTCCTAGGGACACGGCTGAGATATTAAGCGTTTCACCATTAGCCAATAAAGGATATAGCGTTGACTGCTGGGGCGCCCTGAAAGGAATGTCAACAGGATTAAGTCTAGGAATTCCCATATCCACTAGAATTTGATTATTATCTTGAATCTTTAATTCAAGATTACCGCCCGCTGTCTGAACTCGAATGATATTTCGCCTGATTAAGCGCTTATCTCGGACAAAACGAGCAAAACAACGGGCACCATTGCCACATTGCTCTACTTCACTGCCATCAGCGTTAAAAATTCGGTAGCGGAAATCCATATCGGGATCAGTGGGTGGCTCCACGAGCAACAACTGGTCAAAGCCAACACCAAACCGCCGATCTGCAAGCCTGCGGACTTTCTCTGGGGGGAGTCCGAGGTTCTGGGTAACCATATCAACAATCATAAAGTCGTTACCCAATCCGTGCATTTTTGTAAAATGTAGCAGCATATTATTTAGTCATTATATTTCTGGAAGCAGGCTTTCCGGGGCAATTTGTTCTGCAATAGTTTCCCTGCGGCGGATAACATGCATTTGGTCTTTATCTACCATGACCTCAGCAGGTCGGTTTCTGCTGTTATAATTGGAGCTCATAGAAAAACCATAAGCACCTGCACACATAACAGCCAACAGGTCATTCTCCTGTATCTTTAAAGAACGCTCTTTACCCAAGAAATCGCTGGTTTCACATACAGGTCCCATAACGTCATAAACAACTGACTCAGCCGAGCTATTCTTGTTTACCGGCTCAATAGCATGCCATGCACCGTATATTGATGGCCTTAACTGGTCGTTCATTGCAGCATCAACAATAGCAAACGATTTATGGCTATTATGCTTAATCAGCTCTACTTGGGTCAGTAAAATACCTGCTTCCCCAACAATGGATCGTCCTGGTTCAACAACCAGTGTTAAATTTTTCCCTGCTATTTTTTTTAATACATCTGATAAGTAGCTTGCAGGCGAAGGCGGTTGTTCATCTTTATAGCGAATACCAAGACCACCGCCAATATCAATATGTTGCAGCGTTATGCCTTGCTTTTTTAGTTGGTCGACCATTATAAGCAGATGGTCAAGCGCATCAAGCAAAGGGCCTTTAGATACCAACTGTGAGCCGATATGACAATCAATTCCAATAGGTTTAATATTCGGCAACGCTTGAGCTTTCTTATAAAACGCCGGTGCTCTATTAATATCAATGCCAAACTTATTATCTTTTAGTCCTGTGGAAATATAAGGGTGTGTTTGCGCATCGACATCTGGATTCACCCGAAGGGAAATCGAAGCTGTTGTATTGAGTAATTGAGCTATGGATTGAATGCGTTCTAGCTCTGTTTCTGACTCTACATTAAAGCAATGAATACCAACTTCCAATGCTCGCTGAATCTCATGATGCTGCTTGCCAACACCAGAAAATACCACCTTGGCCGGATCACCGCCTGCTGTTAATACCCTTTCAAGCTCCCCTATGGATACAATATCAAAGCCTGCCCCCATTTTTGCTAGCACCCGCAAAACAGCGATATTGCTGTTAGCCTTTACAGCATAACAGATCAGATGAGGCCTATCAGATAGCGGGCGCTGATAAGCCTGATAACCTGCTTCCAAACCAGCTTTTGAATATATATATAAGGGTGTTCCAAATGTTTTTGCAATAGCTAAAGCAGGCACCTGCTCAACAAATAACGCCTCACGAAAATAAGAAAACCAGTCCATAAAACACCTTTGATTCATGTGATTAAATTGGTCAAAGTTGCTGATAACTCATATCAATGGGCTGAGCATGCTGTTTATTTCCACCCCCAGGTAAGTAAAGACTGCCTTTCTGACCGCAGCCTGCCAGCATAAATGCAGAAAACAGGAGGGCGATAAGTGCTCTCATTTTAACTCCTTATTGCAATGATAAAATGCATACTATGAATACTAGAAACCTTTGCCCTATCAAAATAACTATACAGGAGCATAACTTCTCATTAAACGCTTGAGCATTTTGGGACTAGACGCTACCCTGCACAGTCATCAACACTGATAGTTTTTTTATTATGATCAATGAACCCTACTTTAACCAGCTACTTGATGATTTGATGATGGCAGTAGAAGATGCCGTTGACCAATTAGATACTAATATTGATTATGAAAATGCGGGTGGCATGCTTACGCTGACCTGTGTAAATAACTCACAAATTATTCTCAGCCGTCAACCACCCTTGCGTCAGTTGTGGCTTGCCGCTAAAAGTGGCGGTTTTCATTTTGTGTTTAATGAGCAAAGTAATCAGTGGCTGTGTGATGCAAATGATGAACCCTTTGTTTCATTATTAAACCGTTGCCTGAGCGAGCAAAGTGGTGAATGCATTACACTAACGCTTTAAAAACATAAATAATACCAATCATCTTTCCTAAATACTGTAATAAGCATAAGCAGCCAGAGGCCAGAGTAAGACGAAATGATCAGTCATAGCAGGGCTATTGCGAAGCGTTCTAACGCAATGCTGATGTTCAGATAGCCTGTGCAATAGCGTAGCTAGAAAACATGATTAGTATTATCTTTGGCAATAACGCATTCATACAATTGACTACGCCTTTACAATAGCGCTTTTTTTAATCTCTGAAATTGGTAAATTGCACAGGAATATCAAGTTCACTCTCCTTCAGGAGCGCAATGGCTGACTGTAAATCATCTCGTTTTTTGCCAGTAATTCGCACTTGCTCCCCTTGAATAGCAGACTGTACTTTCATTTTGGCATCTTTAATAATTTTCGTGATCTTCTTTGCTCGTTCTTTATCTATCCCCTGTTGTATGCTGGCATCTTGTTTAACTTGTTTGCCAGAGGGGTAGAGCTCTTTTAATTGTAAGCAATTTATATCAATGCCACGCTTGACCATCTTAGTTTTTAGTATTTCTAACATTTGTGCTAACTGAAAATCAGCATCAGCAACCATGTGAATATCAGTATCTTTTCGATTGAAACTGGCTTCAACGCCTCGGAAATCATACCGAGTAGTTAGCTCTTTGTTGGCTTGGTCAATTGCATTGGTTAGCTCATGCATATCTACTTCAGACACTACATCAAATGAAGGCATACTTTCTTTTCCTGATTCGTATTTAGCTTACTATTGTATCCGATAAACCATAGGTTGTTGCAAATAGAGATAGCCTTGTTAAAAGCGGAAAAAGTAGTGCTTGGTCAGAGTCTAGCGTGCTATTATAATGACTTCTTCATTTTAAGCATCTCCGATAAATTGCCATTTCTCTTGACTCTTAGGTTATGAAAAAGCACTTTGCTGTTTTAGGTGCAGGTAGTGTTGGTTGTCTCTGGACAGCAAAACTGTGCCAAGCGGGTATAATGCCTACTTTGATTTTACGTCCACAGCGTTATAAGCAACTTGGGCAACGTGTTGCTACCATCAGCATTAACAATGTTGATGGTAGTTGTTTTGATTACAGGGTTAATTTAGCAACTTCACAAACTATCAAGAGCGCTGTGGATATTTTGATTGTTTGCACTAAAGCACAGGACACTGAGAGCGCTGTGGAATCTGTTCAACATGCACTGCATGCTGAGAGCATTATCCTATTGCTGCAAAATGGCATGGGAAGCCAGCAGGCTATCGCTTCTTTACTGCCATTGCAGCCTGTTTGGGTGGGCTCAATGACGGGTGGCGCTTACTTGCAGGCGCCTTTTGATGTCCGTCATGCAGGGAATAGAGTTACATGGATAGGAAAATTTTCTGGCATTAAGTCGCCAGCAGAAGCCATATTTCTAGATAGTTTAAAAAAATTACAGCTCGATATTCAGGTCACATCGGATATTGAACAGATGCTGTGGAATAAGCTAGGTATCAATTGTTGCATTAATGGGCTAACTGCTTTTTATAGCTGTAGGAATGGAGAATTATTGGATAATGGGCAAAGGCAGCAACATTTGCATCGACTTATTGCAGAAACACAACAGGCTCTGGATTGCCTTGATAAAGGGAAGAGCTACTCACTTATAAAAGAGGTAGAGAGTGTTTGTAAAATGACTGCGCAAAATATTTCTTCAACCTATCATGATGTGCTTATGGGACGAACAACTGAGCTAGCCTGTATTAATGGTTTTTTAATACAAGCTGTTAGCGCTTGGTCGCTGGAGCTAAAAGAGCATATACAGCTATTATCTTCCCTTCAAAAGCGGGGCATTGAAATATAGTTATGCTAACTGGCTTTAGGTTTTGCGTAGCATATACTCGAAAAAAACGTAAATAATATACTTAAACATACTAAGTAATCGATGAAATAACTATAAAAGGAGTGAGACAGGCTACCGGCCAGACTCACTCTGATGTATTCTATCAGGTTCAATTATCCAAGTGCAGGGCGATGATGGAAGAGCATTACCACCCCCATAAAGTTGAGACTCAGGCTCAAACATACTGGCAAGATAATAACAGCTTTGTCGTCACTGAAGACAAAGAGAAAGAAAAATACTATTGCCTATCTATGTTCCCATACCCTAGTGGTCGATTGCATATAGGGCATGTTCGCAACTACACCATTGGTGATGTCATTTCACGCTATCAGCGCATGAAAGGTAAAAATGTGTTACAGCCTATGGGCTGGGATGCTTTTGGACTGCCAGCTGAAAATGCTGCCATAAAAAATAAAACAGCGCCTGCACCGTGGACTTACCAAAATATTGATCATATGAAGACTCAACTAAAGCGATTGGGCTTTGGTTATGACTGGCACCGTGAACTGGCAACCTGCAAACCTGAATATTACAAGTGGGAACAGTGGTTTTTCACCAAGCTCTATAAAAAAGGGCTCGTGTATAAAAAAATGGCCACTGTAAATTGGTGTCCAAATGACGCAACGGTATTAGCGAATGAGCAGGTGGAAGACGGTCGCTGCTGGCGTTGTGATACGAAAGTTACCCGCAAAGAGTTGCCACAATGGTTTGTAAAAATTACAGCGTATGCAGATGAATTATTAGCTGATCTGGATACATTAACGCAATGGCCTGAGCAGGTTAAGGCCATGCAACGTAATTGGATTGGGCGCTCAGAAGGTGTGCAGGTGACTTTTTCTGTTATGCCAGAGTCTACCGCCGGGTTAGCAGAGGTGCCTTCAGCATTTCAAATTTACACTACACGGCCAGATACACTGATGGGGGTGACTTATATTGCTGTGGCAGCCGAGCATCCGATAGCAAGAGCTGCCGCTGTTGATAACCCAAAACTAGCTACCTTTATCAATGAATGTAAACAAAATACCTTGTCTGAAGCTGACATCGCGACAATGGAAAAACTTGGTGTTGATACGGGAATTAAAGCTATTCATCCAGTCACAGGAAAAAATGTCCCAATTTGGGCTGCTAACTTTGTATTGATGGATTATGGTACTGGCGCTGTCATGGCAGTTCCTGCTCATGATCAGCGTGATTTTGAATTTGCCAGCCGTTTTAATCTACCGATTAGACAGGTTATTCAACCATTATCTGAGAAGGTTGAGTACGATATTAGCCAAGCGGCTTATACCGAAAAAGGTAGGCTGATTAATTCCGGTCAATTTGATGATTTGATCTCTGATGAAGCTTTTCATGCTATAGCTGACTCGCTGGTGGAAGCAGGCATAGGCGAAAAAAAGGTGAACTACCGTTTACGTGACTGGGGTGTCAGCCGCCAACGTTATTGGGGTGCGCCTATTCCTATACGTTATCTGGAAGATGGCTCCGAAGTCGCTGTTCCTTTAGAAGAATTACCGGTTCGTTTGCCAGAAGATGTTGAAATGGATGGTGTTCAGTCTCCAATTAAAGCAGATCCTGCGTGGGCTAAGACAACACACAATGGACAATTAGCACACAGAGAAACGGATACCTTTGATACGTTTATGGAGTCCAGTTGGTATTACGCACGTTATTGCTCCCCTAATAATGATAAGGCAATGCTTGACCCCGCTGCGGCTAATTACTGGTTACCAGTAGACCAATATGTTGGCGGTATCGAGCATGCGGTTATGCACCTGCTTTACTCTCGCTTTTTTCATAAGTTACTGCGGGATGCTGGTCTTATTGATAGTGACGAACCATTCAAGCGTTTGCTTTGTCAGGGCATGGTCTTAGCAGATGCCTTTTACTCAGTTGATGAAAAAGGTATGAAACACTGGGTTTCACCTACTGAGGTGAGTATTAATCGTGATGAAAAAGGTCGTTTAATTAAAGCAAGTCATACGCCTACTGGCGAAACTCTTGAGTATGCGGGCATGAGTAAAATGTCCAAATCAAAGAATAACGGTATCGATCCACAGGCAATGATTGATAAGTATGGCGCTGATACAATTCGTCTTTATATCGTATTTGCTTCTCCCCCAGAGCAAACACTGGAATGGTCTGAAAGTGGTGTTGAGGGCGCACATCGCTTTTTACGTCGTTTATGGAAGCAGATAGCAGAGTTTATTGCTGATAATGACGCTGATAGTATAACGATCAATCATTCGACGCTTAATAACGATCAAAAAAAATTGCGCCGCAAAACACATGAAACCATCCAAAAAGTTTCTGACGATTTTCAACGCCGACAGACTTTTAATACCGCCGTGGCCGCTGTTATGGAATTGACCAATGCAACCAGCAAATTTACGGATACCTCGGCTGAGGGAAGGGCTGTATTGAGAGAAGCTTTGGAGGTGGCAACATTATTATTAGCGCCTATTACGCCTCATATTACTCACAGCATATGGCAGTCTTTGGGCTATACAGAACCATTGATTGAGACACAGTGGCCTATTGTTGACAGTATTGCGTTGAAAAAAGAATCAATCACACTGGTTGTGCAGGTCAATGGCAAAGTGAGAGCCAAGCTAGATGTTGCGGCTGATATGTTAAAAACCGACATTGAGTCTTTAGCTCTGGAGCAACCCAATGTTAAGAAGTTTACTGACGGAAAGACCGTCCGTAGGGTGATTATTGTACCAGACAAGCTGGTTAATATTGTGGTTAGTTGAACCTAAGAGCTGCTGCAAAGTGATATCTGCTTTTCAAAGCAGTAGCTCTTTATACCTTTTTTTCAACTTGGTTAAGCCTATCCTTATAAACTCCTCTGCAGCCATGCATTGAGTTATTTCGAAGTTGTAAAGGAATAAGTATGTTTAAAGCTGCAAATGCATTTGACCCTAATTTTACTTGTCAGACGCAGGAAATACTTTGGGAGATGATTTCTCCCCATTATGCTATTGATGAATCTCAGTGGCTTAGTGAGTTATTGGAGTTTGCTGAGCTGTCTGCACAGGAAGAAAATCAAATAACACAAAAGAGCACGCAGCTGATAGAGCAAGTTCGTGCAAGAAATGACTCAGTGCATGTTATTGATGCATTATTGCTTCAATACAGCTTGGATACTCAGGAAGGTATTTTGTTGATGTGCCTGGCCGAGGCATTAATGCGAGTACCTGATGCAGAAACAGCCGACGCCCTGATCAAAGATAAGCTGAGTGTGGCAGATTGGCATTCTCATTTAAGTAAAAGTGATTATTTATTAGTTAATGCTTCAACCTGGGGGCTAATGCTGACGGGAAAAGTCATCAAATTAGACAGCAAAGAAGATGGCTCTGCCTCAAGCGTCATAAGTCGTTTGGTTAATAAAATGGGTGAGCCTGTTATTCGTCAAGCGGTTCATCAGGCGATGAAAGTGATGGGTAAGCATTTTGTTCTGGGCCGGTCGATAACTGAAGCATTAAAAAATGGCAAAAAAAACAGGGAAAAAGGTTATACCTATTCATTTGATATGCTAGGTGAAGCCGCCATGACCTCTGAAGATGCATTTAAGTATCATGATGCTTATAAATTAGCTATTGAATCGGTTGGGGCAGAAAAGCAAAGCAATAAAAAAACGCCCAAGCCAACGGTATCTATAAAGCTTTCTGCTTTACACCCTCGTTATGAAGCTGCGCAGGAAGGGCGTGTTTTAACTGAGCTGACAGAGCGTTTAATTGAACTGGTTAAGGTTGCTCGTGCTGTCGACGTTGGCATTACGATTGACGCTGAAGAACAGGATCGCCTGGAATTATCACTTAAACTGTTCAAGAAAGTATTTAATCATTCATGTTGTCGTGGCTGGGGTAAATTTGGACTGGTTGTTCAAGCTTACGGAAAGCGGGCTTTGCCTGCGCTTTGCTGGTTAGCAGCTGTAGCTAAAGAACAAACGGATACAATACCAATACGGCTGGTTAAAGGTGCTTACTGGGATAGTGAAATTAAACTTTGTCAACAGAAAGGGCTAGAGGGTTATCCTGTTTACACTCGTAAAGAGGCAACTGACGTTGCGTATTTAGTTAGTGCACGTTTCTTATTGAGCAATGCCGCTAAAGGGTTACTCTTGCCGCAATTTGCCAGCCATAATGCACAGACGGTTGGCAGTATTCTTGAACTTGCCGATCACCGTGAATTTGAGTTTCAACGACTCCATGGTATGGGTGACGCGCTGTATAATGCCGTGCTTGAGCAAGAGTCTGTGCCTGTAAGAATTTATGCGCCTGTTGGTAGTCATAAAGAGCTGCTACCTTACCTTGTTCGCAGGCTGCTAGAAAATGGTGCAAACTCTTCTTTTGTTCATCGATTGGTTGATGCAAAAACACCGGTTGCCGACCTTGTAAAGCAACCGGTCAATATGCTTAAGCAGCTCGGGTCACTTGCTAATGAGTGTATTCCCATGCCCAATAACATTTTTGGTAATGAACGGAAAAACTCTGTTGGAATTAATACAGACATCTATTCACAGTGGCAGCCTTTTCGCGATTCAGTAGTACCACTATTAGGAAAAGTCTGGAAAAAGGCACCTGTGATTAATGGGGAAACGATAGAAACGAGTGAATGTAAGGATGTTTTCTGCCCTTACATGACCAGCCAGCGGGTTGGTCAAGTATATTGGTCGACCAAAGCCGAGATTGAGCAGGCATTGACGGTGGCCGATCAAGCCTTTGCTCGATGGAATAAAACAGATGTAGAACAACGTGCTCAGTGTTTGGAAAAACTCGGTGAGTTATTAGAGGAGCATAGAGCTGAATTGGTTTCTTTATGTCATAGAGAAGCAGGCAAAACAATTCATGACAGTATTGATGAAGTGCGTGAAGCTGTTGATTTTTGCCGTTATTATGCGGTACAAGGCCGCAAATTGTTTGGCAAGGCCACAATGTTAGCAGGCCCAACGGGGGAGTCTAATGAATTATACCTCACAGGCAGAGGCGTATTCTTATGCATAAGCCCTTGGAACTTTCCGCTAGCTATTTATCTTGGTCAAATTACAGCAGCACTAATGGCCGGTAATACGGTAATAGCCAAGCCAGCAGAACAAACCAGTTTAATCGCTGCTAAGACGCTTGAATACATGTTTGAAGCGGGTTTTCCAAAAGATGTCATTCAGCTCTTACCTGGCAAGGGTGCGGTTATCGGTGAGCAGCTGCTTAAGGAACAGCGCATTGGGGGAGTAGCCTTTACCGGTTCAACTGAAACGGCTCATTTGATTAATTTTTCTCTAGCAAAAAGAAAAGGTGCGATTGTTCCCTTGATTGCAGAAACCGGTGGACAGAACGCTATGATCGTCGATTCTACGGCTTTACCTGAGCAAGTTGTTACTGATGTTATTCACTCTGCTTTTTCTAGTGCGGGGCAACGTTGTTCTGCACTGCGCATTCTTTTTGTTCAGGATGATGTTGCTGACCGAGTTATTACACTATTAAAAGGCGCAATGAAGGAATTAAGAGTGGGTGATCCTACTCGACATGAAACAGATTTAGGGCCTGTCATTGATCTAAAAGCGCAGACTGATTTATTGAACCATATCGCTAAAATGAAGGAAGAAGCAACGATGCTGGCACAGACACCACTGCCAGCATCGTCTGTTTATGGCCACTATGTTGCACCCACTGCGTTTGAAATTAACCACTTAAGCCAGTTAGACCGAGAACATTTTGGCCCTGTTTTGCACGTTATTCGCTATAAGGCATCGGATTTAGATGATGTTATAACGCAAATCAATAGTACCGGCTATGGTTTAACATTAGGTATTCATACACGAAACGAGGTTACAGCTGCTTACATAGAGCAGAATGTAAAAACCGGTAACACTTACATTAATCGCGACCAAATTGGTGCGGCTGTTGGCGTTCAGCCATTTGGGGGCATGGGTTTATCAGGTACAGGGTTTAAAGCTGGGGGGCCTCATTACCTACTACGCTTTGCTACAGAAAGAACGCGTACGATAAATACGACAGCAGTTGGAGGTAATGCAACGCTCCTATCCTTGGGGTCTAGTGCTTTAAGGTAGAACCTAGTTGTAATAAATAGTTCAGACCTACTCTGAACTATTTATCATACAATCTTCTTTCTAACTACTGTAATGAGTATAGGCCGCTGGACTTAAGAAAAAGTGGAATATTTCCATCTTATTCTAAGGCTGGCTATACCCATTACCGTTATCGGTTAAGTCCGTTTTTTTGGGTTCCACACATTAATTAAGCTCAGTGTCAGGCCAGAATTTTGTTCCTTTTACTGTAGCTTGTAGTGCTAAACCACTCTCGGTAAACGTGTACACAGTAACATCACCGTAATAGGCTTCACCTTGTACTGAAGCACCTTTATCAGTGATTTTTGCAGCTGCATCAGCATTGCCGCCAAATGTCCAACCGTTTTTAATAAAGTTATCCATAGCTTTTTGGGTATGGAAAACCATAACAATGCGGTAATCTTTTGCGCCAACACCAAGGCCAACACCACCTTCAGCCATATTCATGTAAGTGTTTTTGCCAGATGCACTTGTAACGACACCATAGCCGGTACCTGCAGAAACCACGATGAGATTTATATTAGCATTAGAGAAGACAGCGTAACCTGGAGAGGATTTGATTTGCTCTTTCACGTAAGGTTTTTGTTTATATAACTGATTAAGAACTTGTGTTTTCATTGCTAGGATGCTCTGGCGTTTTTCTGCAACCGTGCCTGACCCCATCGAAGCGCACCCAGGTAATAATATAACGATCAACAGCACTAAGTATGATAGACGACGAAACATTTTTAATTTCCTGAAATGAGTAAATCGTGGTAATCATGAGCTATCTCAAAACACCATGAATTTGTCGCTAAAATAAGAAAAACATACAACAGTGTACTGTTATATTTTCATTTTTCTTATTTTAGAATGAGTTATACAACAGTATCCTAAGCATGGCTAGGAAATCATTAACAATACAAGGGAAATTGTTAGTAAAAAAATAGCCTATGATTGAAATGATCTAATGCGCTAAAAATGGACACCCTTCTACCCAATTTTCTATAACTCATACCGCCTAGAGCTGACATAACCTAAAATACTGTGTCGCCATTTTCTATTGTAGTGGCCTTTGTTGTATTCACATACTGCCTTCAGGCTAAGGCTTTGCTTTTTATCCTGCATGAACTGAAAGCGCTACTTTTGGTTTTTCGCGAAGTAGGCGGCTGTAGATTCAAGCAATCACAGTGAGGTGTCCAAGTGTCAACAAGGAATCCCTCAAATCAATTAAAGTTAGTCTCCCACTAGTCGATCTAATCATTTTAGCTAAAAATAGGTTATTGTGATGGATGGGTTTTATAAGAGGATATCGGATACTTCTAGCGAGTCAATTCCATCAAATGAACAAGAACCTTCTGATGGCAAGGGCAATGGCCAAATTAAAGCAATTGACCCTGAACAAACCTATCTATCAGCTGCTGATAATACGGATTCTGCTTCATCTCCTTCCACTACATCGTTAATGCAACGCAAAGTCACTCATTTACTTCAACAGAAGCCTTCACGTGAACTATATATCAGAAGCGGTGTTAACCCACAATTGGGACTCACCCAGCTCATAGATGGAGAACTGCCTGCAGATTCCTCCTTGATATTGGCCTATAAGTCGAAAGGTATTAAAAGTAATTTCAATTGCAAGGCTACTAGTAAAAAAGATCAACAACTCATTAAATGTAGGCATTTAGCCTATTCCTTTGCCACCGGTGTCTTCGGTGAAAAAATACAAGAGGGGAAATCAGTAGCAAAAGGCCAAAAGTTTGCCCGCGTGGATTCACTTAATAAAATAGCCAACCACCCCGGTATTCTCACCGATCAACAACTAAGCAACACACCAGAACGCCATGGTATTGCTAAAGAAGCGTATTATTTTGCAGGGCAGGCGATTGGGATTTCTATCCACCGAGCTGCTCAACAGCTCAGCTATGAGGGGGATAGCAAGCGCTATCTAGTGCATTCAGCAAATCACGTCATGGCTTTAGCAATAGAGCGCCTAGCAGACTCAAGTTTCAAATTGGCTTTTTATGACCCCAATGATACTACACGAGTGCAACGGGTTGTCGTATCAAATCTCGAAGCATTAAAAAAGATCACTATTAAAGATCTTATACCTAATTCAAAGTATGCAGCTCAATATTTTTTAGAAGCTGCCCATGGCGGTTTATTATGTTCTAAAGACAGTGTAAAAACAGCGAATGATGCACAGATTAAAATAAATGGAAACATCAACGCTAGTATCATATATTTGTTAATGCGGTTTGGCCACCTAGGAAATAAAGATACAAAAGACCGCGTGTATAAAGAGCTTGAGTTCCAACTTAATAGTAACGGTCAAGCGCATCTAGAGTGCATCTTTGAGGGAAAAAGTATAAATAGTGGCACTCCTGCTCTTTTTATGGCAATGCAAAATGGACACCCAGAGACTATTACCGCTTTCTTTGAAATCCTAGAAAGTTTAGGTCTGGCGAATAAGACAACCGAGAATAAAATTTTTTTACAGAATTTGGTTAGAGCAAAAAGAAAAGATGAATCTTCTGGACTTTTTATGGCAATGCAAAACGGGCATCCAGAAACTATCACAGTTTTCTTTAAAGGCTAGAACTTACGCATTGACAGCTCCGACAAAAGATGGCTTGAGCCACTCCTTCCCCTCAGAGAAGCTTTTTATGAAACTCCAAGTGGCTTCTTTGAGGGCATCCTTCCTGACACTGTAAA
>JAQYUY010000159.1 GCA_028728195.1 Endozoicomonas sp. (ex Botrylloides leachii) | reverse complement strand
ATATTGATGATAAACTCTTCTACAGGCATGACCGATACCGTCTGGATAGTGGTTCGCACTTCTATTTTAGGCGGTAGTCATGCCTTTCTGGCTAGATTATTAAAAGTCACACATCAGGTAACTTCTGTAATGAGTATGGGAAACCGGACTCCAGAACATGGCAGAGTAGCGAGTAGTAGGGCTGCTAGGGGTGCCTAGCCAGTGAGGGTATTATAATTTTATGTTGTGTATAAGATGTGATCTGATGAGCTAAAAATGGACGCGTTTCTATGCAGTTTTTGGAAGTTTAAAGCATGACTGTCTTTTTAAAATAGCTCACCCAGCCAAGAATACATGTGAAAAGATTTTATTACGATCAATAAAGTATTGAAATAGCCCTTAGGAGACTCCACAAATTGATAGTTAAGATGAAGCAGTTTTTCTCTCCGTTAGGCTTCAAAGCCAACCAATAATCGCCATCAAACTTAATACAAGTTATAGAGGGGATAGTAATATCAAGCTTTTCTTTTACCCGTTTTTTCTTGTGTTTTCAGCCCTTCTAAGTATTCATCTTTAATGTTATTGTCTTAAGTTACGCAGCTGATAGAGCTCTCAACTGTGTAACTTGAGCTGCTAGTTTGGAAACATTACTTGCCACGGCTGGCGCGTTTTCTTTCATGCTCTTTCAAGAATTTTTTGCGTAGACGAATGAAATTGGGTGTTACTTCGACCAGCTCATCATCATCAATAAATTCCAGTGCTTGCTCTAACGTATGGCGGATAGGTGGAGTCAGCATGATATTCTCATCAGAACCCGATGCTCTTACATTAGTTAATTGTTTTCCTTTGGTTGGATTAACCGTCAAGTCATTATCTCGATTGTGCAGTCCGATAATTTGACCTTCATATACTTGAACATTTGGTTCAAGAAACATACGTCCACGATCTTGTAGATTCCACAATGCATAGCCCAGTACCTTGCCGTTAACCATGGAGATCATTACGCCATTTTGCCGGTGAGACACTTCACCTGATTTTATCTGGCCGTAGTGGTCAAAGACGTTAGTTAGGATACCGCTACCTGATGTCATAGTAAGAAACTGAGACCGAAAGCCAATTAGACCACGAGCAGGCATTACGTAATCTAATCGGGTACGGCCCTTACCATCGGGAACCATATTGTTTAACTCGCCTTTGCGCTTACCGATTTCTTCCATTACTGAGCCCTGATGCTCGTCTTCAACATCAATTACTACATGCTCATAAGGTTCATGCATGACACCATCGATTTCACGCATAACTACCTCAGGCCGAGAAACAGCCAGTTCATAGCCCTCTCGGCGCATGGTTTCAATCAGCACTGAAAGGTGCAGCTCGCCACGGCCAGATACTTTTAATTTATCTGCATCATCGCCTTCTTCAACGCGCAGAGCTACGTTGTGTAGAAGTTCTTTTTCCAGGCGGTCTTTAATATTGCGAGACGTAACATACTTGCCATCTTGGCCGGCAAAGGGCGAATCATTGACCTGAAAGGTCATGCTCACTGTGGGCTCATCAACGGTCAGAGCAGGTAATGCTTCTGGCAAGGCAGGGTCGCATAGCGTATCGGAGATATTCAGGTTATCAATGCCAGTTATGCAGATAATATCGCCTGCATTAGCTTCTTCTGTTTCGACACGCTCAAGCCCAAAATGCCCCATGACCTTTTGAACTTTGGCATTGCGCTGACTGCCATTCCTATCAATTAAACGCACAGGCGTTCCTGGTTTAATCGCACCACGGGTCACACGGCCAATACCGATAACGCCGACATAGCTATTGTAATCCAACGCACTGATCTGCATTTGGAAAGGTCCGTTGCTATCAACATTAGGTGCAGGTACATGCTTCGAGATCATTTCAAAGAGTGGTGTCATGTCTTCTGCCATATTAGCGGGGTCAAATCCTGCAACACCGTTCAAAGCTGATGCGTAGACTACTGGAAAGTCTAGCTGCTCTTCAGTAGCACCTAAGCGATCAAACAGATCAAAGACCTCACCCATAACCCAGTCAGGACGGGCGCCAGGGCGATCAATCTTATTAATGACAACAATAGGTTTTAGTCCCTGTTCAAAGGCTTTTTGAGTGACAAACCGTGTTTGTGGCATTGGGCCATCAACAGCATCCACCAGTAACAGTACAGAATCCACCATGGACATTACCCGTTCTACTTCACCGCCAAAATCAGCGTGTCCTGGCGTGTCCACAATATTAATATGATGATCTTGCCAGTTAATGGCTGTATTCTTCGCCAGAATGGTAATACCGCGCTCTTTCTCTTGGTCGTTAGAATCCATAATTCTTTCAGCACCTTGGTCTTTGCGACCTAGAGTGCCAGACTGTTGCAACAGTTTGTCGACCAGCGTAGTCTTACCATGATCAACGTGAGCAATAATAGCGACGTTGCGTAACATGTTGTTTTTTAATATGTTTTTTTGGTTCATTTGTATTGTCTCTCCTCGTCTGCACACAGTTTTGTACTCAAAGGAAAAACTGTTGCTTAGGGTTTTAGTACCGTAGCGGCCTCTTTGGCAAGATATCAGGTACTGATAGCATGTGAAAGGCAGGGAATCCTAACCAAATAGAGTGCTGGCGACAAGTAAATAGGAAATGCTTTATTGCATTGCTATGGCCCTTATAGATGCAACGAACGTTAATTGGACTGTTGCTGCTACAATATGGTTAGTCATTTGCTCAGCTTCTACACTACTTAGCTTGAGTGCATGTATGGGTGCGTTAGCAGTATAACTAAAGCACTGGATTAGTTCATGGAACTACTGAAACATAATAATACTTTTTCCTAAACATTTGGCTGTATACTCATCAATACCATCGCATCCCTTATTTAGAGATTATTTTATGAAATATAAAACCAAATTTTAAAGGAGTTGGCTTGTTGAATATTGTAATGTCAATAGAGTTGGCCAGTATTTTGTTTTCAGCGGCTATGATTGCTGGCGTGGTAGACTCTATTGCTGGAGGCGGTGGATTAATTACTGTGCCTGTTTTGCTGAGCATTGGGCTATCTCCAGCCCAAGCGTTGGCAACTAATAAGTTGCAGGCTGTTGGGGGCTCTTTTTCAGCTAGCCTTTATTTTTTATCTAGAGGACTGGTTAAATTACAAGATTTAAAATTGGCGATTATGCTGTCCTTTCTGAGCAGCGCAATGGGCACCTTGTTGGTGCAAACTATAGATCCCTATTTATTAACTTATTTAATTCCTTTTCTATTAATAGGTATTGCTTGCTATTTTATGTTTGCTCCCAACATTGGCGATGAAGATAGCCAGCAGCGTATTAGTATGCTGCTGTTTTCTTGCTCCGCCGCAATACTTATTGGTTTTTATGATGGTTTTTTAGGTCCTGGTACAGGCTCATTTTTTACTCTTGCCTTTGTCAGCCTGTTAGGTTACTCGCTCACTCGAGCAACGGCTCATGCCAAAGTATTAAATTGCACAACGAATGTGGCTTCTTTATTGTTCTTTATTCTTGGAGGCAAGATGGTTTGGAGTGTGGGTGGCATTATGATTATTGGACAGTTTTTAGGTGCACGTCTTGGCTCTGCATTGGTTTTCGTTAATGGAAAAAAAATAATCCGCCCTATGATTGTCGTGGTATCGCTGACTGTTACAATTAAATTGTTGTGTGATAGGTATGGGCTCTCATTCTTTTAAGGTAGCTGATTTGAGTGGTTGTTGGCTTTGCTTTTTTTTGAGGACTTATTTTCCTTGCGTGATAATACGATGAGTAAAGGCAGGATATGTCTTTCAAAAGATGGAAACAAACAATTAGCAGCGCCTTCTCTATCCGTTGGATAATCCGTATATCCAAAGAACCTTGAAATGCCATAAGTCTGACAGCAAAGTAGCCCTAAGCGCTTACAAAAAGTAAGCGATTGACTGAAGTCAGTTGTCGTAAAGCATAAAGCGCTGAAAACAAGGATTCAATCTTCATGACAAATAGTGTGTTCAGCTGGGTAGTGGGCCCAGTTTATTTAGTCAGTATTATTTTATTTGCCTTGATGATTATCATGAAACGGCGGCCTGTGGGGGTTTCTCTAGCATGGCTGGTGCTTTTATTTGCTTTGCCAGTAGTAGGGGTTGTCTTTTACTTATTATTTGGCTCGAAACGGCTTGGATCACGCCGGCTGAGTCGGATGAAGCAAATATACCCAGATTATCAGCAGTGGTCTAATCATCTGTCACGGGTTATTAACGCTACCCCTAATAATACACCAGTAACATTTCATAACAGTATTTATCGTTTAGCCGAGCAGACCATGACAACACCAGCGCTGCCCAATAATAGGTTGAAGCTTTATCATGGGTCTGATCAGATGATTGAGGGTATGCTCGCTGATATCAACAAGGCAAAGACCAGTCTAGTAATTGAGATGTATATCTGGGAGCCAAAAGGAAAAATCCTTGAGCTATCAGAAGGTATTATCAGTGCAGCGCTTAGAGGGGTGTATTGTTTAGTAGTGCTCGATGCTGTAGGAAGCCGAGATATTTTAAATAGCACGTGGATTACGCGATTTAAAAAAGCAGGTATTACTGTGACAACATCGCTGCCAGTCGGGCCGTTAAGAATGTTGGTAGAACGTATCGATATGCGAAATCACCGTAAAATTTTAGTAGTAGATGATCAAGTTGCTTGGACCGGTAGTTTTAATTTGGTTGATCCTCAATATTTTAAGCAAGATGCTAGTGTGGGGCAGTGGGTTGATGCGATGGTTCGTATTGAAGGCGTAGCCTCACATGTTTTAGGTGCGATTGTTCAATGGGATCAGGCGCTTGAAACAGGTAAAGGCCACCCATCCTTTAATCGAGCATATGAGCTGCCTGAATACCCAGTGACAGAAGAACCGCTGGCCAATATCCATGCTCTGCCTTCAGGTCCTGGCATTGACCGTGAGCTGTTATATCAGGTGTTGTTAGCTGCTATTTATGAGGCAGACGATGAGCTAATCATCTCAACACCTTACTTTGTTCCTGATGAGGCATTGGTAAC
Source organism: Endozoicomonas sp. (ex Botrylloides leachii) (assembly GCA_028728195.1). Classification (GTDB taxonomy): domain Bacteria; phylum Pseudomonadota; class Gammaproteobacteria; order Pseudomonadales; family Endozoicomonadaceae; genus Endonucleibacter. The sequence goes on along the minus strand of JAQYUY010000159.1, from coordinate 2,614 downwards.
AGCATTAAAATCAGCAGCGATGCGAGGGGTAACAGTTAAATTATTAGTGCCGGAAAAAAACGATTCTAGAATGGTGCATCACGCCAGTAGAGCATACTATGAGGAGTTGCTGATATGTGGCGTTGAAATTCATCAATTTAAAGGAGGACTATTGCACACGAAGTGTGCCTTGGTGGATCGATCAACCGTTCTATTTGGCACGGTAAATCTTGATATGCGCAGTGTTTGGCTTAATTTTGAAGTAACGCTGATTATTTATGATGGTAAATTTGGGCAAGTCATTGCTTCTTTAATGGAAAGCTATCTGCTGAAAGCAGAAACAGTAGTGCTTGATTTGTGGCAAAAAAGACCGGTTCGCAGAAAATTACTGGAAAACACTATGCAGCTATTGAGCCCGCTATTGTAAATTATTCACCACATTCATCATGGAAATGCTCTTTTCAACGTCGCTTAGAGCGGCTTTAGTATAAGCGATGAAGAGAGTTACTCATATTCAATAATCTTTTGAACCGACATAGTATAAAGCGTATCTGAATATTTAGAGCCTTTTTTCTCGACTTTGAGGGTTCCAACTACCCAGTAAGGCGTATAGGCGGTCTCGGTCACTTTAATACCTTTTGGGTAAGCAATGTACACAATCTGATTAGGCGGCGGTGGTGGCACATGTATGCAAGCACCCATGGTTGGCACTAGCAGTAACTCAGTAGCAATCTGATCCTTATTCATGTTAAGTGGCACAAGGTAGCCGGGTATTTTTCCATAGGTATTATCTACTGTTGTTACCACTGTTAGTCCTAGCTTATCGAGATAAGCAGCGATTTCATCTTCCTTCATTTCGCCAGCTTGATAACGCTTAACCACTGTTTGATCAAGCGGGGGCATTAATTCATCCCAGCTGATTTCTTTAGCCACCGGCTGGGATGGCAGCGGGGAGTGTATGGCTTGCTTACTGGGAGCCTGCGTTGCTAATATTTGTGCCGAAAAAGCGAGCGCACAAGCAGCAAATAACCATCTATTCGCATTTTTTGCCCATCGCCTGATCGAAGTAAGATTGCTGTTTATTATAATTTTTTTGCTCAAAAAGAATATTCATGCCTTAGAGTTTAATTGCCAACCCATCTGATAAAGATGTTTTATAGGCTCGCCAAGCGGGGATTATGCCAAAAAGCACAGAGCTTAGTAGTACAAATCCGGCTAGTATCAGCTCAAAATGACCCGGCCAAGTTAAACTGATGTGTAGGCTAAGTTTGCTTTCTAATAGTGGCTTTAACCCTGCTAATAATCCATATACCAACATAAAACCAAATAAGATTCCAGCCATTGCATAGATTATGGACTCATAGATCATCAGTAAAAAAATATGCCTTGGCCTAGCACCAATTGAACGTAGAATAGCCATTTCACGTCGCCTTTCATTAAGAGATGCCAAAATGGTAGTTAGCATACCAATTAGCCCCGCCAGAAAGACCATAATAGAAATCGCTAATAATGCATTTTCAGCAGAACCTACCAGCACCCATAGCCTTTGTAGCACAATACCGGGGAGTATTGCGGTTAATGCTTCGGGTTTGTATTGGTTAATTTTTCGCTGGTACTGAAACACAGCAATTTTTGATTTTAGCCCTACCATCCATGCCGTTATGCTAGTGGGCGTAAGATCCATATTATGCGTTTTAGCCGCTGATATACTTAAACTTGGGAGGGGCGGTGCACCGTTAATCCAGTCAAGATGAAGCGCTTCAATACCCTCAAGAGAGACCAGTATAACCCTATCTAGCGGAGTGTTTGTGCAGGTTAATATACCTGAGACAGTAAATGGTTTATCGCCGTGTTCTTGAAACCGGGTTCCTTGAACCCCATGACTAAGAATAATCTTTTGATTTACATGATAGTGAAGCTTTTCAGCTACTTCGCATCCTATCACTGCGTCGTATATATCATCGAATGGTTTCCCATCACTGAAAGTCAATGACTGTTTGTTGGCGTACTTAAAATGAGAAAATAACTGGTTTTCAGTACCGACTACTCTATATCCTTGATGAGAGTCTCCCAGAGACAATGGAATTGACCATGCCACCTCAGGCTGATTGCTTAGTTCCTTATAGGTTTTCCAAGATACGTTGTTAGTAGCATTACCTATATGAAAGACAGAATAAAGCAATAGATTTACAGGGCTGCTGCGGGCACCAATAATAAGGTCTGTTCCTGACAGCGTATGGGTAAACCCCTGTTTAGCTTCTGTGCGTATACGCTCTACGCCTAGTAATAAAGCCACACTCACGGTGATGGATAGGATGGTTAAAATAGCTGTTGCTTTTCGGTTTTTTAGGCTTTTCCATGCTAGCTTTGTAATGGTCATCCAATGCCTCCGTATTATTAACGGCAATGCCTATTTTTACACTAGAAAGGACGGATGACCGCCATTAATAACACATGCCAGCAGCCTATACCGTCAATGATTTGTGGGTTACTCACTGGATTAACTATCCTCACATTTTAACATTGATCTTATCCAGAGAGATTGAACGGTCAAAAAGCGGTTTAAGAGAAATATCGTGGCTAACAAAAATTAGTGTACTATTCGCAGACTGACATTCAGTAAATAATAGTTGTA
>JAQYUY010000158.1 GCA_028728195.1 Endozoicomonas sp. (ex Botrylloides leachii) | reverse complement strand
CCGTCTGCTAATGATTTTTGTTTTAAATTCTTCCAAGCCATCGTCTATATTTTACAAAAAGAAAAATGTCATTATCTCATATAATTCGAGCCTTGTGGCTTTTCGTGCAAAGCTCTCTATTTAACAAAAAATCTTCCGAATTGCACTGATCACAATAGATCAAGTGACCACAGGGAAGCACCAATATGTTACGCGGATTCTTACCACAAACAACACAGTTGCTCTGCTTTTCTGCATTACGCAACTGCCCTCCTAAGCTGTTGTCATTAGTTTCTGGCGGCACATTTGATGATGCCCCGCTCATGCTGGGCGGCAATAACGGATCATCCAACCCTGTTACTGTATTTTGAGACGTACTAATCATAGAGCTCAACGGTGCAGGCGATGTGTCCATCGGTTCAGGGGATGAAATATTAGTCAACATTCCGACCAAGCTGCTAGCAACATCATTAGTGTCGCTAATAACAAGCTCAGGGTTCTCTCTCTTCCATTGAGCTATGGCTTGATTAATATGTTCTGCATTAAAACCCATATTGTTCAGGGTGTTACGTAGACTTATTTCTGGGCTTACTTCTGGCGACTGAAAAACACCACTATGCGGCATGATTGCCGTATTATTCGGGCGATATTGATGTGATGCTAACGCCTGAGCTCCCTGAGAACTCTGATTTTCTCTTGCCCGACTCGCTGAATTTTCTCCCTCGTTAAGACCTCCAAGTTTCTCTATAAGACTGTCTAAAGATAAAGGGTCTCTGATTTTGGGCCTAGAGAGTTCAGGAAAATTATTTGCAATCTGTTTCACTGTTCTAGGCCCCAAATGGCATATAGGCAACAGGCAGCCGGGAAAATATTTTGCGTGCTCAATCCAAGGGTCATCATCTTGATCCCAGTTTTGCAAACCGCCATTGCAATGATAACATCGTGCTTTATCTTTTGGGCTGTTTTCAGCTGTTGGGGGTACATAATAAAAACCCGCCTCGGCCACTGCTTCAATACCGCTATTGTTGGTATTGCTAGAGGAATTTTTTAGGTTTAACTTAGTAAATACCTGCCTAACACTGTAAGCATGATTGTTAAAAGAGTTTACTCGTTCTGTGTAACCAGCCATATATGGAGCCGCGGGTTGGAGATTTACGTGACTAGGTTCTTGCACAAGAGTAAACAGAATCTTTTCCAATTGCCTCCGCTCTGATATAAATTCCTGAGACGTATTCTTATTCATTTTCTGTTGTAACGCCCGCTTATTTCGAGCTCTTTGTTCATCTGATAATGCCCTGTTACTGCTTAAATTTGGCCGCTCAATAAACGGACATGCTGAACTATGCTTTTGGTGCTCAGTACGCACAGTATCATTTGGCGCCCAGTTCCTTAAAACCAATTCGCAATGTATACACTGTACCCTATCTAAATTACCCAGATAAAAGAACCCGTCTTTTGCTAACTCAACAGGCAACAACGGGTCTAGGTAAGGCGGCCATTTACCAAATGTTGTATAACGCACCTCCTCTTGGGGCAGCTCCTTTTCTCGCTCATAAAGACTAGCCTTATGATTATTATCAAAGATATTACCGAAGCCAAAGCGCCTGCTAGCCGGAAGGTTTATAGCAGCACCCATTGCTCTCTGATGGGATGCACCTGCGGCAGTCTCAGGTACTTTGTCAACGATTTTCAAACTTTTCATCAAAACATAAAAGGGCCTATCATCAAGCGCCTGGTTCCCGCTCGATAGATCACCCTCAGAGCAGAAAGAGCACCCAGCAACATGCCATGTAGTTAATAGCGGTTGATCATTCAACTTCCATTGATCAACACAACTACCACAGGCAAAGCACCTCACCCTATCTTGATAACCTGTGAAATAAAAACCATTACTTGCAAGGTCTCTTTGACTAGCAGGCAGCAGGGCATTTTCAGGGAATGCGCCAAATGTTGCTAGTCGATAGCTTTCGCTCCGATAATTCCCACCCATAATATAAATGGACTTCTGTCCAGGAGGGTCCCCTTGACTCACAAACTGCCTTCCATCAGCTTCTATAACATCTTGCAAATAGGGTGGCGCTGCACCCCATCTTTTTGTTTTCTCGTGTGCTAGCCGGCTATCCGTAAGCTTATCTCTTGGAATACCAATGCGGCAAAAGTCAATGGTTAACAAGCTTTCATTACTGTTATTGCAAACGAATGGACTACTACTCAATTGCCAATCGAAATTATACGTTAACTTTTGTTCGTCAATAATCTCTGGGTCAGCCTGGTTACATGAAGCATAAAAGATATTAGTTAACTGTTGTTCAAGTGTTTCTCTATCAGCTGGTGAGCGGCCGCTATCATCAACTAATACTGTGGTAAAGACCCTATTAGGCGAGTCAATTAATGACAATGACCACTCATGCTGAGCATATTGACCTATTGTTTTTTTATAGATGTCATTATACTGTTTTTTCAATAATTTTTTATTGATATGTAATGGTTTTTTTTGTGGCTGTAACAGAGTTATGTTATTGGAATCAGTGAGTATGATTGGGCATATCAATGCCTCATCAGCTGCATCGCAATTGACTGCTTTATACATTACGATATAACAACCCCGCTGGTTTTCTCCTACGGTTTCCTTTGAATAACAATAGTCACGACAAGCGGTATCATGGAATAGTTTTTTAGACGAATAGTTATTATCTGCGTTACTAAGCATTATGACATTAAGCAGACCCCATGTTTTTTCTACTTTATATAATGTGAAATAACAACCTATTTTCTCTAGCTCAGAAATGGCTTGACCATAGCGATATTGACAGGAAAAAGTTTGATATTCCAAATCGGTTTCATTACTCGCTATCGCCTGGTCCCAATGAAATAAAATAATAAAAAAAAACATAACTACAAAAAAGTAGGGCTGCTCTTTCTGTTTTGTATCATCAGTGGTTCGCTTCATTGGTTTACACATCATACTGGCAGGTGCATTTTTATAATTACTGTTAATAACAAACTATTGATCTTTTAAATAGTTATGGAATTTTTTAACAAAATAATTTGATTAAACTTAGCACTTCTTACCTATCTTGCTACATTTTTTTAATGCCACTACATTTATAGTTGAAGTTAAAAACATAATTATAGTTGCCACATGACGCATTCTTCTTATTTTAAGAAAAAATTTCTCATAATCAACACTGATTAAGCGACGACAATACCATTGTACTATCGATAAGCTATTTAAAAAGCACGCAGCATAGTTATTAAGGTTTCAGCTCTATCTTTTTTTTATTCATTAACGATTAATTTTTTATAAATAAAGGTATGTTGAAAGGCTACTCATACATTTGAATAAATAGCCTTTTGAAAACTCTTGTTTTACTCAATGCCACCCCGTGTTAATTTTTCTGGGTTTAATAATTGCTCTAATTCATTACGAGATAGCTCAGTATTTTTTTCTGCTACATCAATAACAGGAACTCCTTCTTTATAAGCTTGTTTAGCAATCTCAGCAGCTTTTAAATAACCAATAATAGGGTTAAGCGCCGTCACCAAAATAGGGTTGCGCGATAAAGCTTGCTTTAGATTATCCTCTTTTACCCTAAAACTGCTGATAGCTTTGTCTGCCAAGAGGCGTGACACTTCAGTGATTAGCTTAATACTTTCTAGTAAATTGCGCGCTATCATGGGCAGCATAACATTAAGTTCAAAATTGCCTGATTGGCCACCGATGGTAATAGCCGCATCGTTACCAATGACTTGCGCTGCGGCCATTGCGGTTGCTTCTGGTATCACTGGATTCACTTTGCCCGGCATAATAGACGACCCCGGCTGCAGTGCCTCCAACTCGATCTCCCCCAGACCGCCGAGAGGGCCTGAGTTCATCCAACGCAAATCATTCGCTATTTTCATCAGAGAAACGGCGGTCATTTTAAGTTGGCCGGAGAGGGAAACGGCTACATCCTGCGAGCTAATATGGGTAAACAGATTATCAGCCGGTTTAAAGGTCAGCCCCGTAAGCTCGGTTAATATCGCATTAAACTGGTGAGCAAACTCAGGGTGAGCATTAATGCCAGTGCCAACAGCTGTACCACCCTGAGCCAAACTTTGCAGCAAAGGTTGAACGCTTGTTAGTGCACTGATGTTCTGATCAATTTGTGTTGACCAGCTCAATAGGCTTTGATCAAACCTCACCGGCATGGCATCCATTAAATGGGTACGCCCTGTCTTTACTTGCTCCTTGAGCGTCTTTGCTTTAGCTTGGATAGTATTTTTCAAATGCGTTAATGCCGGTAACAATTTATTATTAAGCTCCATAGCTGCACTGATATGAATAGTGCTTGGAATAATATCGTTACTGCTCTGCCCATAATTAACGTGGTCATTAGGCGACACGGTAAGATGACTTTTACGACTAGCCAATGTTGCTAACACTTCATTGGCATTCATATTAGAACTAGTGCCTGAGCCTGTCTGAAATACATCAACTGGGAAGTGACGCATCCAGTTATCTTGTTCAAGCAGCTCATGAACCGCCTCAACAATCGCATTACCTATTGCTGGATCTAATAATTGTAATTTGGTATTGGCTCTGGCAGCGGCATTTTTTGCAAGCAATAAGGCTCGAATAAATGGCTCAGGCATGGCTTGCCCACTAATAGGAAAATTATTAATTGCTCGCTGCGTTTGCGCACTGTATAGCGCATCTTTAGCAACATTTAGCTCGCCCATGCTGTCGCGCTCAATACGGATTGTCATTATTAACTCCTGAACAGTTGTTACGGATAACATACAGTTTATGAAATAGCTAAGTTAAACGCGCATTACTATTGGCTAAAAAGTGATGTAACTCAAGAGGTAAATATACTTTACCTCGCTTGATCATAAGGCGGATTAGACGAGCATCAAGCAACATATTCATTTTATTCTACGATTATATACAGACTACCTATTACGCACATTGCCTGATTTACAACACTTGGCTATAATTTCACCGTTTTGTATACCCACTATGCCGTCAGTTTCTGTGGGATAAGCTCTTTTTTCAACCGGCTCCTGCCGCTTGGTGCATGATCGTGTCAAACATTAATACAACAGCGTCCGTTGAGCCGTTGAAATCACATCCCGTCCTCGGCGAAAAATTACAGAAGATTCTAGCCGGTGCTGGCTTAGGTTCTCGCCGAAAAATGGAACAATGGATTAAAAACGGGCGCATTATGCTTAATGGCAAACAAGCCACCTTAGGGGATCGCGCTTTGCCTCAAGATACAGTGACTGTCGATAACAAAACATTAAAACTGGATGCTTACCGTTCCGGTATTCGCCGCGTTATCGCCTATAACAAGCCTGAAGGCGAGATCTGCACCCGATCTGACCCCAAAGGTCGCCCTAGCGTTTTTGATCAACTACCTCGTTTAAAAGGTGAACGCTGGATTGCCATTGGCCGGCTGGATATCAATACATCAGGTCTGCTGTTGTTTACCACAGATGGCGAGTTAGCCAATCGCTTAATGCATCCATCAAATACCATTGAACGTGAATATGCGGTTCGGGTTATGGGTCGTGCTACACCGGATAAAATTAAACGCCTTGTTGAGGGCGTAGAACTCGATGATGGCCCCGCTCACTTTACCGATATTGTCAGCGCTGGAGGCTCTGGCATTAATCAATGGTTTCATGTGTGCCTATTGGAAGGGCGTAATCGTGAAGTCCGTCGCCTTTGGGCTTCTCAAGATCTCACAGTTAATAGGCTAAAACGAGTTCGGTTCGGCAATACGTTTATGCCCGAGGGTTTACGTGCTGGGCATTGGCAAGAACTAGGTAAAGCCGATATCGACGGGTTATCCGCTCTGGTTGATTTACCCCCAGCAAAAACCTACATAAAAACACCCTCAGAACGCATGGCCAAACAACCAAAGCGCTCCCGTGTGGTAACAAACAAAAAATCACCCAGCAAGGCAGCAAAAAACAACTGGCAGAAAAAAACCTCCCCATCAACTCATGGGGCGCACGCCAAAAAGCCTGCCACGAAACCCTATAAGGCAAAAAAAGCCAACAAACACAGAGGTTGAGCAGACCCTTGATATCATTACCCTATGGAATCGTCAGTCACGTACAGGAATAGTTGATAATACGTATACTTTGTACATAAAAGGTCATTCATTTCGGTCATTGCTATAGCATAATGACAGATAATTCCGCTAACATACCGTCTTTTTTCTTGGCAAGGCTAGCAGTTACCGCATGAGGCGTTTTATTCCTGGACAGCGCTGGATAAGCGACACAGAAACCGAACAGGGCTTGGGCACCGTGCTTTCCCTCAACGGCCGTATGGTTACCCTGTTATTTCCCGCAACCACAGAAATGCGGGTCTATTCTATTGACAATGCTCCCCTTTCTCGGGTGCAGTTTGAGCGAGATGATAAGGTAGAAAGCCATGAGGGCTGGGTGATGACGGTAACCGATGTTATCGACAACGAGGGCCTACTAACCTATAAAGGAATTTTGGAAAATGGCCAAAGCAAGGTACTGACTGAATCCTGCCTCAGTAATTTTATTCGCTTTAATAAACCGCAAGACAAACTGCTAGCAGGTCAGATTGATCAAAATAACCATTATTCTATACGTTATAAAACCCTGCGACATAATGAACGTCTGCTTAAATCATCTACGCGAGGGCTTATCGGTCCCAGAACAAGTCTGCTTCCTCACCAATTGCACATCGCTCGAGAAGTGGCTCAACGTCATGCCCCACGAGTGATGCTGGCTGATGAAGTAGGTATGGGTAAGACCATTGAAGCCGGCATGATTCTGCATCAGCAACTGGTCAGCGGTCGTGCTAGTCGCATTTTGATTGTTGTTCCGGAAAGTTTACTGCACCAGTGGCTGGTTGAAATGCTCCGCCGGTTTAACCTTTCCTTTAGCCTATTTGATCAAGAGCGCTACCAGTGTATCAATGAAGATAATCCCTTTGATAGTGAACAACTGATTCTCTGTAGCCTTGATTTTATTTGCAACAATGCAAAGCGACGCCAACAAGTATTGGCCGCTGACTGGGATTTAATGGTGGTTGATGAAGCTCACCATCTAGTGTGGTCAGCCGAAGAGCCCAGCCTCCAATACCAATGCATTGAACAGCTGGCTGCACACATACCCGGCCTATTATTGCTGACTGCTACGCCAGAACAAATGGGCGTAGAAAGTCACTTTGCCCGTTTGCGCCTATTAGACCCTAACCGCTTCCATGATCTGGCTGCTTTTCAAATGGCTGAGCGTTCCTATGAACCGGTTGCCAATGCAGTGCGAACGTTACTGGAATCGGCGCAGCTAACTAAACAAGCTCAGCAACATTTAATCGACTTTTTAGGTGAAAGTTGCCAGCCCTTGCTTGATCAAATTGAACAAGGGCAACCCGAACACTCCCAAGCGGCACAACATCAATTACTTCGCCAATTAATTGATCGCCATGGTACTGGGCGGATTTTGTTTAGGAACACCCGCGCTTCTGTTGGTGGCTTTCCTGGCCGGGTGGTGCAAGGATATCCACAAGACCTGCCGGAGCTCTACCACATAGCACTGACAGAAGAGCTTAGCATTCAGCGTAATCCGCAGCACAATTTGTATCCAGAATTATCATACCAACAACATATCCGTGTTGATGATATGGATCCTTGGTGGAAGGTCGACCCTCGTATAGACTGGTTGATCCACCTGATTAAGCTACTAAAAAAAGAAAA
>JAQYUY010000157.1 GCA_028728195.1 Endozoicomonas sp. (ex Botrylloides leachii) | reverse complement strand
TATTAAAAGGACCAACGTCTGTTCTTTATGGTGCGGCACCTGCTGGAGGAATGGTTAATCAGGTGGCAAAAGAACCCATAGCTAAAAAAGAAACCCTGATTCGCACGCGCTTGGGTTCTGAAAATATGTATGAGCTGGGGATTGATAGTACGGGGGCGCTCAATGATGCCGTTGATTATCGCATTATTGCCTTGGGTCGTAAGAAAAATGGACAACAGGTCACAACAAAGGAGTCGCGTTATTTGTTAGCTCCTTCATTTACATGGCGGATATCGGACAAAACCCAGCTTAACGTGAACCTGTATTATCAGCATGATCCTAACATGATTCCATCTACGCCATTGCCAGCTGTGGGGACTGTTTATAAAGCACCCTATGGGCGCTTGAAGGCTAATGCCTATGCAGGTGATGAGAATTGGGCGAAATTTGACCGAAAGGAAACCATGATAGGCTATAAATTTAATCATGAGTTTAATAAAAATGTATCGTTTTTACAGGCTTTTCGTTATAGCAATGCTAATGCACATCAGAGAAATACGTATAACACAGGTTTAGCAGCTGACCAGCATACGCTTAACCGTATTGGGTATTCAACCGATGAAAAAGAAAAAGGCTTCGTCGTTGATAATCAACTGTTATTTAAGTTTAAGACCGGCTTATTTGATCATAGATTGCTTGCTGGGCTTGAATACCAAGAGTTAGCGACTGGTATTAATTATAAGAATATGGGGGCTGTTGCTAGTATTGATATGGCTAACCCTAATTATGCTGAGATTAACCCTGATACGCTCATGCCCGATAGTGTCAACCTCCATGATATTCATGAAAGTCAGCTAGGGTTGTATTTACAAGATCAGCTGTCTTGGCAGGCGCTTACTATTGTCGCTGGTGCTCGTTGGGACCATTATAAAAGTGATGACCAAGGTCAAACAACAGATTATACAAAGCCCACACCAGAAACGTCTTACCCCGTTACGCGGATCGACCAAAAAGCATCGAGTCTTCGTTTAAGTGCAATTTATGCCCTCAAAAATGGCTTATCACCTTATATCAGCTATGCGCAATCTTTTGAACCAGTGGCTGGAAGAGACTCAATAACCCATCAAGTTTTTAAGCCAATTACGGCTGATCAGATTGAAGCAGGATTGAAATATCAAAATGTCGGTTTTGGCACAACCTTGACCTTCGCAGCTTTTGATATCACAAAGAAAAATGTGGTGGTTAGCTCGCCTGATTATAGTCAGCAAACGCAAAATGGCGCTGTACAATCTAAGGGGGTTGAGTTGTCATGGGTGCAGACGGTAACGGAGTCATTGGATCTGACGACAGCATTAACCGATATGAATGTACAGGTGACGGATAATCCGCAAAACCCTGCTTTAATAGGCAAAACGCCAACGTTTGTTGCGCAAAAAATGGCATCAGTCTGGGCTGATTATTATGCCACAGAAGCGACCACTCTAGGAGGCGGTGTTCGCTATATCGGTCAACAACCTATTGATGCCAATAATACCGATACCATCCCCAGTGTCACGGTGTTTGATGCTTACATTTCCTATTTAATTAATCAGAATATGACCTTGGGATTAACGTTAAATAATATGTTTAACAAAACGTATGTGAGCAGTTGTTGGAATCGTAATAATTGTTGGATGGGGGCCGAACGCAAGATTCAGGTGAGCTTAGATGTCCGGTTTTAGGAAGCGAGAGATATCATGAGCCTGCAACAATTACCTTCACTGACTAAAGCACTGTACCCCGGTATGTATGGGCAAATCGGTTATACCGGTCAACAAGGTATTATATCAGATGGTGATAATCGGCATTATTTTACTGACCTTTATCAGCACTGGCATAATGCACACCCTGAAGCTGGGGTTGCTTACGCTAGTTTAAAAAGTTGGAGGTTATTATGCTGGCAGCCTGCCTTGGTGGCTGTTCTTAGTGTGCATATTTTAGGCATTGCCCCTGATATTGGCGCTATTAAGCAGATAGCGAATAAGGGCATTGTTTTTGGCTATGAATTACCTGATCGAGGCGTAGCCTGCAGTTTGAGTTTATTGATTATTCATGCAGGAAAAGAACTTAAACAGCTATGTGAGGGATTATTTGAAGGACTTGTAACGGTTGCACCCGTGAAAAAAAAGCTTGCGTTTCGCTTGCTAGCTGATGCACTGATGGATGCTTTAATTAAGGTGTATCGCATGAATAGGCATTATAAGAGTAAGGATATTCAATGTTGGGCTGATTGCTGGCTGTCGGCTATGAATCAAAAAAACGACAGCGATTTAATGATACTGCCTTTGGATGATCTATCTGAAGGACTTGGGATTAAGCGTAAGGCTTGCTGTCTTCATTACTTGCAGTGTAGCGGTGACCTCTGTGCCTCGTGTCCTAAGCAATCTTTGGCTATTCGAAAAGTAAGACTGCAAGAGGAGTGGAATGCCAATGTATAAAATGACTGATTTAATAGTCTCAAAACAGGGTAGAACCATTCTCTCAGTCTCTCAGCTTAATCTACGTCAAAATGAACTGACCGTTATTCTTGGTCATAATGGTTCCGGTAAGTCAACGTTAATGAAAGTGCTGGCGCGACAGATGATGTTTGATCATGGTGCTGTTACTTTAGCGGGTAAAACACTGGAGCATTATTCTCAGAAGCAGTTTGCTAGACAGGTAGCTTTTCTTCAGCAAGACCTTCCTACAGCTACTGGATTGGTAGTATCTGAGCTGGTAGCTTTAGGTCGTTTTCCGTGGCGTGGTATTTTCGGTAAAACAACAGCAAAAGATCAACGGATTATTGAGACGGCTATGCGTGATACGCATATACAGAACTATGCTGATCAGTTTGTTGATGAGCTTTCCGGTGGTGAGCGCCAACGTGCTTGGATAGCGTTGTTGTTGGCCCAACAAGCACCCATGCTCTTACTGGACGAACCGGTATCAGCGCTTGATCTTGCTCATCAGTATGAAGTGATGGCCTTATTAAAAGGCCTTTGTTTGAACAAGCAGTGTGGGGTGGTAGTTATTCTCCATGATATCAATTTAGCAGTGCGCTTTGCTGATCATATTATTGGCTTAAAACAAGGAAACGTTGTATTTAACTGTGAACCGGATCAGTTATTTTCTGATGAGCGACTGAGTCAGTTATACGGCCTTGATCTTGAATTTATAGATTCACCAAAAGGCCTATATAAAATTGCAGCTGTCGTGTGAAACATAGAAATTTGATTAGGAGTAATAGGGTTGATGAATAAACTATTGCTATTAATCCTACTGTGTTTATTGTCGCTACTGCTTATTTTTATTAATTACAATATCACAGTGAAAAATAGTACTGCTTCACATACGTTTAAGCAGCCACCTAAGCGTGTGGTAGCATTATCATGGTCTATTACTGAAGACTTGCTGGAACTTGGTATCACGCCTCTTGCTATTGCAGATGTTACAGGTTACCGGCAGTGGGTTGTACACCCTAAATTGCCAAGCAATGTGATTGACCTTGGGGCACGGCAAGAGCCTAATCTAGAAAGGTTAGCTAGCCTTAAGCCTGATGTTATTTTAGTGGATGGTGAGCAAGCCAGCTTAGTACGTACGTTGCATAAAATTGCACCTGTGTTGAGTTTTAGCACCTATCAAAAAGATCATGATAATGTGCTTGCAGCAAAAAATGTTTTTCTGAGATTGGCTGACTTATTTCAAAGGCAGGCTTTGGCACAACAACGATTACACCAGCTTGATCAGTCCTTGGCTAAAAAAGCGGCTTTACTTAAAGCGCATTTTATGGTCGGAAATCGTTCATCACTACCAAAGGTTGTCAGTATTCGATTTAACAATGCGTCATTGCTATGGGTTTATGGTGATAACTCGATGCCGCAGTACGCTCTGAAAAAGCTGGGTATGGAGCCTGCCTTGCCTGAAAAATCCAGTAAGTGGGGCGTGACGCAAAGGAAGGTCATTGCTTTAGCTAAGATAAACAACGGAATTGTTTTATATTTTGAGCCTGTGGGTGCGGTCGGCGACCTTTTTACATCGCCTATTTGGCAGGCTATGCCCTTTGTTAAGAAAAAACATTATTCAGCCGTGGCGCCGGTATGGAGTTACGGTGGGCTGATGTCCATTGGCTATATAGCCAATGGGATAACCGCAGCTTTATTAAAAATTGAGCCTTGATGTGCAATGCCTATTCGTTATTTGAGTTGTGTATTACTCCTGCCTGTTTGCTTTGGTTTATATTTGCAGCTTGGCACCTCATTATCCTTGGTTGAGCAGTGGCAGTTAATCGTTTCAGCTAATACGCATTTACACTTTTTTGACCAGTTTTTGTATTATTATACCGCTTTGCCCCGTGCTTGCCTTGCTTTGATGGTAGGGGTAGCTCTTGGATTAGCCGGCAGTTTATTGCAGCAGTTAACCCGTAACCACCTAGTCTCACCCATGACCTTAGGTGCTTCTGCCGGTGCTTGGTTATCACTGGTGTGTGCCAGTATTTGGTTTCCCTTGCTGTTGGCAAAATACAGTGTTTGGTTTGCCATGGGCGGCGTTGCATTATCGACATCCGTCGTGTTTTTGGTGGCAGGGCGTCACGGTTTGAATAGTCTGTCCATTATACTGACGGGTATGGCTGTTAATATATTTTTAGGGGCTATTGCTTCAGTCATTATTTTGCTTCATCAAGAGGCGACTACCAATCTGTTTATTTGGGGGGCAGGAGATCTTACTCAAACGGATTGGCATTGGGTTTCTTGGTTGCTGCCAAAGCTCAGTGTTGGCTTATTGGTGTTGATATTGGCGCATAAGCCCTTGATGTTACTCCGATTGGGAGAACAGGGTGCACAATCACGAGGACTTAGGCTGTGGCCGGCATTAACTGTTTGTCTATTAGCAGCTACGTGGTTGGTGGCCAGTGTTATCACTGCAGTTGGAGTTATTGCTTTTATAGGGCTGTTAGCACCTAATATAGCAAGAGTACTCGGCGCTCGACATGCATTTGATGAACTACTTTTTAGCGCTGTATTGGGAGGAGCACTTTTATTGACTACTGATGCATTAGCCATAATAGCCTCTGACTGGACCCATAATGTCATTCCAAGTGGCACGACAGCGGCATTAATAGGGGCTCCTGGTATTTTACTGTTTTCTCGGATTAAGTCCGGTGCTGATTCAGCATTTATATCTCTTCCAATGGGTAGGGCTCAGGTATCTTGTATTACTTGGGTCTTTATGAGTGCTTTGCTGATGGGTTCGTTATACCTCGCTATAACATTGACTACTTCACAGGCAGGGTGGCGAATATATTGGCCATCGGATGTGCTTGTTTCGCTACGTTGGCCAAGGGTATTGACGGCAATGTCAGCAGGCATTGGAATGGCTGTTTCCGGTGCTGTTTTGCAGCGATTAATCAAGAACCCGCTGGCTAGCCCTGATATTCTTGGACTCTCTGCGGGTGCAACGTTAGCCTTGGTTATTGTGGCGCTGATTAGTCATAAAAACATTAATAACATAGGTATCATTGTAGCGATAACAGGGAGCTTATCGGTGCTTGCCTTGTTATTATTATTTGGACGAAAAAGTCAGTATGCTCCGGGCAGTATGATCCTTATAGGCATTGCTCTTTCCGCATTTGCGCAAGGGCTTGTGCAGCTCGCTCTTGCTAAAGGGGGAGATGATATATTTAGTATTATTGGTTGGCTTGCAGGTTCAACGTACCGAGTGTCTGCTACTCAAGCTCTTTTTCTTGCAGAAGCATTATTAATTTTGTCGATAATCGTTTTTTTTCTGCACCGTTGGTTAATCTTAATTGGTATGGGCGATCAGGTTGCTAAAGCCAGAGGTGTTAACACATCATTAGCCCGATTATGCTTATTGGTTTTGGTAGCAATGATGTGTGCATTAGTCACTGCTGTTATGGGGCCGGTGGCATTTATTGGTTTGATTGCGCCGCATCTGGCTATGATACTTGGCGGTAAAAAATTGATACCTCAGCTTTTGCTCGCGATGATGTTAGGTGGGAGTTTAATGGTGCTATCAGACTGGGTAGGTCGATTGCTGATATATCCTCAGCAGTTACCAGCAGGTACTATCGCTGCCGTTTTTGGTGGTGCATATTTTATATTTTTATTAGCAAAAGCAAGATGCTAAAACAGCCTATCGGCTGCTTAGCAATGATTTTCTACGCATTTAGCATCGCAAAAAGGAAATTAATTAGCTACCCGTTTTTTCAAAAGTGCTGTTGGCTTCTATAGCCTAGCCTTATGTTGAGTGTCGGGCAGTTTATAATACAAACTCGTGCTTTATTAGGTGTAATAAAATCTAAAAGTCCCAAGAATAGCAAGGCCAATCAAAAATTTTTAGTTCAGTTTCACCCTCGTAAGCCATGCCTGGAGAAGCAACAGCATGATTAGCGCTGAGGTTTTCTGGGTCGATTATAGAGGATTCTGATACTAATAAGGCAACTGTTTGAGGTGCAACTAATGCTAGTGGTATTGCTAGCATGCTAGCTTTTAGTAAAGATTTTTTTATTTTTTTATTCATCTTTAGCTCCTTTTATTATCAATACTAAACCTTATGCTGTTGAAGTTAGGTGGCTCACAGTACAATTGCTTGCTTCGCTAGAAGCAATAAAATCTAAAAATCATGTGATAGCCAACACAGCTGAAAGATTTTTGGCTCAGTTCTACCCTCGAAAATAACTCCAGAAGCAGCGATAGTATGGTGAGAACTGAGGTTTTCTGGGTCGACTGTAGAGGATTCTGGTACTAATAAGGCAACTGTTTGAGGTGCAACTAATGCTAGTGGTATTGCTAGCATGCTAGCTTTTAGGAAAGAATTTTTTATTTTTTTGCTCATCCTTAGCTCCTTTTATTATTGATAGTACACCCCATAGATTAGCAGGGTTTATCTATAAATATGAGCAGAAATACTATTAATTGATTATTTACATCGTATTATGAAAAGAAAGCAGCTATCCATTTTCTCAAAAAAACTATGATTTTCAATCGCATCATCTTGAGTATAGATAGCTGACCATACAAGCTCTTGCTTTGCTAAATGGGATTGTTGCATAAGTCACAAGTTAACTTTTTTGTTAACATGTTTTCAACGTAAACTTCCGGTACTGCTTTCGTTTTCTTATATGAGCCTTTTTTGATGGTACAGTATAGTTCTATACCTTTTAGCGTATTTATTTCTGTTTTAAAGCTTTAAAAGCCCATCATGGTTTGCTTGCTCAAACGCTTAAGACGCTCAGCTTTCAACTGAGGGCATAAGTCTGCATCCATCGACAACGCGTCGTATGATCAATACCCTTACCACGCTTTGCCAGAGTTTACTGTTTTTTTTGCTGGTTTAGCAATTTTTTCAGATGCCTTTCAATCCATAAGTTCTTTTTTAGCATAAAAAAGGTTAGAAGTGATAGAGCTGTCTTTACTGATTGAAAACCGCCAAGCATTTTCTATAGCTGTTCTATCTACATTAAGCAGCATACGTTCGTTCATTGTTTGGTATAAAGGATGATACAATCTGGACGTTTCTGTTTTAGGAAAAAGCTCACACGTGTAAGAATCTTTATATTGCTCTAAATCTTCTTTTAGTGCTTTCCCAGAAAGCATACAATTTTGTTTTATCTCATAAAAACCCTTACCTATTTGCGTTAGCACTTGAAAGTGCCGAATCCAGCCGGCACAAAAACGACCTTTTGATAAACCATGCAACTGATTATTAATAGTATTTTGGATACCTGCCAGATTGGCATAAAAAAAATACCAACCTCTCAATTCTTCAGAAACGATTTTAGAGGATTCTGCTATAGAAGTATTCAAATAATCTGCCAATGCTTGTGCTTGTGAGTCAATTATAGCGCGCTCTAAAAAACAGACGGAGTCGCTTTCTCCGTATTGCATCATTGATAGATGAAGACCCGCCAGCTTAAGAGTAGCGG
>JAQYUY010000156.1 GCA_028728195.1 Endozoicomonas sp. (ex Botrylloides leachii) | reverse complement strand
GCGAGCACTTTCAAGGATCGGAAGAATAGGTTCAAACTGCTCACGAGTGATATCGCTGGGGTACTGTTGTCTCATCCGATGAATTATCAAGTAAAATCAAGATCATGAACAGCTTCTAAGCGCTTGAGAAATAGCTTTTACTGACCAGTCTTCAGAACGTAGCAGAACCGCTTTGATGCGGTCACACTCTCGAGCATCCCGTGACATTTTATGGCGGGATTCCAAGATAGATTTCTGTTGCTGTGTGAGTGTAAATTTCGGCATAGCTATAGGTTGGCAAAAAATGTTGAAAAATCAAGTATCTTCAATGGTCACGGGTATAGTAGGGTCTGACCATGACCTTTTTAAACAAACATCACGGTCAGACTGAGGGTGAGCGGCTACGACTAACAGTCTATATATGTGTATATTACATTGGGTTTATTAGAAAACGGCAATATTGTACTGAACAATCACGCGTGTATCTGTGTTGACCTCATCAGCTAGTTCATTTGCACTATTCAACCCTTGATCTTCCTGACTATTGCGGGCATAAAGTACATGAGCAGATAACCCTTCAATCATTGGCACATGGTATGAAACACCCAGATTGTATTCCTTTTCTACCCATTTGTAGCCACTATTTGGGTTCGCCTTTCCTCTAACATAGACACCATACAGGTTCAATCCGTTAACTATACCTTCAAAGTTGTAACTAGCATTAATACCCCAACTCTTTTGGCCATTACGATTAAAGTCACTGTATTGTGAGGAATTGTAGCCAAAGTAGCCACTGCCATCTCCCTTGAAAGCGCTGCCACCGGTTTCTATTGCAAGCCACTCAACGGCATAATCACCTATATCAGTTTTTTGAATGGCAGTATAGTTTACACCAACAGTTGCAGCACCTACATGGGCTTGTGCTTTTGCCCCCCAAGCATGCTGTGAGGTATCGGAGGAGCCCACAGCAATAAGAAGATCTCTTGCCTTTCCATGTGCTGAATTTCTACCATACTGAAGACCAAAATCAAGGCCTATACTATTAAAAGCTGTCGAATAGTTAGCATCGGCAAAATAACGCTCGCTAAAGTCCTTCTGCTTACCATAGGCAACATTAGTTGAAAACCCGTAGCCAAAGTCATAATTACCCCCAATGATACTCACAGCTCTTTTTTCGGAATTATTATTACCATCTATATAACCGTAGCTATCAAAACCGGATTGATCTATATCATTCTCTTTAATGGCAATAATACCGTACAAGCTCAAAGCATCAAAGTGTACGTCTCCATAAAAACCTTCAGTCAAACTGGGCAAAGCTCTAGAATCTGTGTTGTTTAGTAGCGGTGTATTTATGAACATACGACCATACTTGGCTACACCGTAATCCATCAAATTAATTTTTACTGCATAAGCGGTTTTACCATAGCCTTTAACACTGCCATCATCTTCAGTCTGTAAAAGCCCATTAGTGCTATCCTGATCGCCTCTTATCTTAAGCGAATGATAAAAAGCAGCATCTACCCCAATAAGGTTATAATAATAGCCTGAGCTAAAATTAATACCGATGGCCTGCGCCCATTGGGAACGCGAATAATCTTTTGATGTTCCGTTGACATCTTTATTTTTAACTTTATTGTTCTTGTAGTAATTCTTGAGATTTATATCAAGCGTTGAATCATCAAGAAAAACATTAGCTTGCGACGTAGTTGCCATTAACATGGCAATACTGAGAGCGCTTAAGCCAACCAGTTTCATAGTAAGTTCCTTTTGTCAGTATTAATAACGCCCTTGATTTCACCATCCTTGTGATATAGCGCTTGGAACGTACTACGAAACCTCCCCTAGGGGCGTTCTTATTAATAATCAGTGAAATAGCCGTGTAAATGCAAGCAGTTCATTAACATATTTTATAACTTTTAACCTCTATGATGACTAACCTATTAAAAAAAAAGACTTTATTAAAAATAATTAATATTTCTCAGTAGTACTAATTACCACGGTTTATACTGAAAGTTAACTATATAAAAAATAACAGGTATTTTAATAGATGGCTGATATTGAATCCTCAGATAATGAGCTACCAGAAAAATGGTTAAAATTAGCCTATCTGGCAAATTCAGGGACAATAAAAGAGGTACGCGGTTTAAGTCAACAACAGCTAAATATTATCTATCGAGTAGGTTACAGCCATTATTCCTCTGCTCGTTACCAAGAAGCATTAATTATTTTTAGGTACTTATCTTTGCTTGACCATCGCTGTCATGCATATCTTTTAGCTCTTGGTTCAACATTAAAAGCCATGCGTCAATATAGTCCGGCATTGCCTGTACTTGATTTAGCTGAACAAGCTAATAAGCAAGACCCTAGGGCGGCTGTATGTAAAGCTGCTTGCTTAATTGAGCTAAACGATATGCAGTCAGCAATCAATTTATTAATAAAAGTAGAATCAATAGCCAAAAAATCACCCCTTCAATGGGGTGGGCTGCTACAACAAATAAAACGATTAAAGTCTTTTACTGATTATCAGTGATCTGTGGCTCAGGGAGATATAATTATGTCGGAACGTATTGAAAATATTAGTAATAATGTTATTGGGAATAAGCCTGTTACCCCATCAACCCATAATACGGTAACTACAGGTGCAGCTAAAGGTATTGCTAGTGACCATAATGAAGTAAATTCAATCGAAACCGTAATCGCAGCACCAGCGAGCATAAGTGAAAATATCAGTTTAGAATTACCAGAAACACCCGAAACAACTTCTCAAGCAGCAACAGAGACTCTTGAAATTTTAGTATCTAATAATCAGTTAGCTGGATTAAAAGAAGTCGTCAGTTTTTTTAATAGCAAGTTTGATATTAATACGCTAGATATGGCTGATACAGCTTCAGTACTTTTATTTATAAAAGGAATGATCTCAGATATGCGTACCTTAAGCAGTGCTGAAAATATTGATTCCGCTTTAAATGAGTTAACCTCCCTATATAATAACCAAATAGCTGTCACCAAAAGCGTTGCTGAAAAACAAAATCGTCAAGATACCCTTACTAAAGATATTAGAAATAAGCAAGATGAAATACTTCTAAGGCAGGCTGAGTATGATGTTTTGGTTGACGGTATGACTGATGAAGAGATTTCAATAAGTCTTGCTGATGCAACAAGCGAAATAAGTTTATTAGCTAATAATATTAATGACCTTTCCCAAGCTATTGGTAGTTTTCAAACAGAGCAGCAGCAGTTAACGACAGAAATCAGTCAACTATCCCTACTATTGCAAACAGAGATAACAAGCAGTCTTGCACGTTTATTTTCTATCAATCAGAGTATCAGACAACGTTATGATCAGGCTGCAATAAAAACAGGAGAGAAACAACGTTTAGAAACGGCCATTCTCAATGTAGAGGATGAGAAAACACATAATAAGAGGAAAAAAAATTTCCTGACTGAAAAGCAATTCCTATATAAACAGAATAATGACTACATTGACAATCAGCTTCAACAGCAAAAAGACATTAAATCGGCACAGTCTTTTACAGAAGCATTAAAGGATACGAATCTTGACGAGCAAAAAAATATTATCGCATTACTTGATACGATTGAACTGAATGCCATTAAGCCTTTTTTAGATGAAAAGGAAATTTTTACACCTAATAAGAACAAATTAGTCGAAACCATCAATGTACTAAAGTCCATTATTGATGCAAATGATAAGCAAGAAAATCAAAATTTGCTTATTAACCCAGATAACGCTTCAACAGACAGAAACAACTTAATAGAAGCACTGAGCCCACTACAGGTCGCTATTAATGCTGCTAACATAAAAGATAAAGAAGAAAATCAAGTACTGTCCATTAATACAGATAAAGCTACAAAAAAACCGCTTACCCCATTATTTACCAATAGAATAACTGATGTAACGCAAGAAGCTTTACCCAAAGAAACTTTTATCAATGAATCTTCAGTCCCCCTCCCCTCAGAAAGTACATCGGACTTAATGGCGCAATGGTTTCTTAAAATGGAAGCAAGAAAACTAGAAGCTGATGCTTTATATCTTGTCATTGAGGCAGAAAAAGAACGACTTGAAACAAAGATAGCTATCAGTAAACGTTCGCCCGTTTAATCTACTGTTAACTGTAATAATTTAAACTAAATGTTACAGTTACTTTTTATAATTCATGCACTAACAAATACCCAAAATATTTACTATTTTGGAAAAAATTAATGCATCATAAAAAGATCATAAGCAGTAATACTGTATTATTCAATACTGCAAAATCTTCAAGTAACAAGTTTACGTCTACCCGCAAGGGCATGAGCCAAGGTGCCCCCATCGACAAACTCTAGCTCTCCTCCAAGAGGAACTCCATGAGCGATGCGGCTGGCAGAAATACCCAAAGAGCTTAAAGCTTCAGCAATATAATGCGCTGTTGCTTCACCTTCTACCGTTGGGTTAGTAGCTAAAATTACTTCGTTAACACTGTCCCTTCGTACCCTCTGCAACAAACTATCGACACCAATTTCTTTAGGACCTATTCCATCAATAGGCGATAATCGTCCCATAAGCACAAAATACTTCCCTGAAAAACCACCAGCTTGTTCAAGTGCCATGACATCAGAAGGGCTCTCTACCACACAAAGCGTTTTACTATCTCGCTGGGTACTGCTACAAATTTTACATAGGGTGTCTTCACATAAGATACGGCAATTTTCACAACGACCTACGCTCCTTACAGCATCCGTCAACGCCTGAGCAAGCTGTAATGCACCCTTACCATCTCTCTCTAAGAGGTGCAGCGTCATTCTTTGAGCAGAACGATAACCCACGCCAGGCAGACAACGTAACGCCTTTATTAATTCTTGAATTAACGGACTCAACATAAAATCGACACTCTCATGTAAAGGTAGCCCCTGTCTGTCATCAACCGCCTTGACAAAAAGTAAAATTCGTGTTAAAAGCAATAGATACTACTCTAAAATGGCATTTTAAAGCCCGCTGGCAGTCCCATATCCGAACCGATTTTTGCCATTTTTTCTTTGTTATTCGTTTCGACTTTACGCACCGCATCATTAACAGCAGCTGCCAATAAGTCCTCTAGCATCTCTTTATCTTCATGAAGCAACTCAGGATCAATCCAAACATTCTTTACGTCATGACGACCAGTCATCACAACCTTAACCATGCCCGCTCCAGATTCACCAAAAACCTCTGCATTAGCCAGCTCTTCCTGAACCTTTTGCATATCTTCCTGCATTTTTTGCGCCTGTTTCATCAGGTTACCCATACCACCTTTAAACATAACCACCTCATACCGATACAATTCAATAACCCTAAAGCCTGCCGAACTTCTTTACTGAAAGCAAGCCTATCTCATTAGGACTCATTATTTTCTACCACCTTAATTGTATGCTCAAGCACTGTACCAGAAAACTGCTTGACTAATATATTGATAACAGGGTCTGCATTAATACATTGCTTGGCTTGCTGAAAGCGCTCTGTAACTTTTTTTTGGTGCGAACGGGCAGGCGTTTCGGTTTTTATCGTGCCCACCTCAATGCTTAGCTTCAATGAGCACACAAAATAATCTGACAATACATCTTCGATACGTTTGCGGTGTGTGTCGTTATATAACGTGCTTTTATCCGCATCAAGACGCAAGTATATATTTTGCTTATCGCGATGAATATATTCACAATGTGAACCAATAGTACCGGTAACTCCGCCGATAGACAGCTTATTAAAGATAGCTATCCAAGACGAAGTATTCAGGTTGCTCAATGATAATTTTTGATCGATATAAGCTTCTTTTAGTACACCTGCTGATGATGTAACAGATGAGCCCTTTTCGGTAGTGATAACCGATGGAGCGACTATGACTGGTTGACCTTTCAATGGATCATCTATTGATGGATAAACTGGCGTCATAGGCTCACCATAAGCTGTAATAGGAACCATCTCAGATTCTGATTGCTCTTGCATATTCTGAGTCATTGCAGTTACCCGTTCTCCTGATATTTCAGGGTCAGGGTCAGGCTCAGGTTCTGAGTCAATAGGTGGCGCCATCGCTGCGCTATTTTCACGGGTATTAGTTGATTGGCGCGCACTCGCTTGCAAGGGAGGGCTATTGCTAAGTGGCACTGCTGTTGGAGAAAAAGCCATCATGCGGAGCATAGCCATCTCAAAACCGCTGCGAGCATCTGGCGCTAAAGGTAAGTCTTTTTTACTCATCAGGCCAATTTGATAATATAGCTGAACATCTTCAGCCTTCATCGTCCCAGCTAGCTGAACCACCTGCTCACGGTCACCTTGACTATTATCAACCGCATCGGGCACCGCTTGTGCGACAGCAATACGGTGCAATACTGATAACATATCATCAAGCACAGCAAAATAGTCCGGTGAAAAGTCAGCTAACTCCGCCACAGCAGCAAGGATATCAGTCGCATTATTAGTGGCTAGCGCTTGTATCATCCGCATCACCTGACCTTTATCAATAGACCCTAACATAACACGAGCATCAGATTCAGTAATCTGGCCATTACCAAAAGCAATTGCTTGATCTGTTAAGCTCAGAGCATCTCGCATACTGCCATCAGCAGACAATGCCAACTGCCAAAGCGCCAGCACGTCATAGCTAATACTTTCATGACTTAGAACTGTCTCAAGGTGCCCAACAATACGTTCAGGGGTCATGCTCTTAAGGCTAAACTGTAAACAACGCGATAAAACGGTAACAGGCAACTTCTGTGGATCAGTGGTTGCCAATAAAAATTTTACATGAGGCGGCGGCTCCTCAAGTGTTTTTAAAAGTGCGTTAAAACTATGACTGGATAGCATATGCACTTCATCAATCAGGTATACTTTATAACGCCCACGTGTGGGTGCATACTGCACGTTATTCAGTAATTCTCGGGTATCTTCCACTTTTGTTTTAGAAGCAGCATCCACTTCAATCAGATCAACAAAGCGACTATCATCGATTTCGTGGCAAGCGGTACATTTGCCACAAGGGGTTGCGCTAACGCCCTGCTCACAATTAAGGCACTTGGCAAAAATACGTGCGATAGTAGTTTTCCCTACACCTCGGGTACCCGTGAAAAGATAAGCATGATGAAGGCGATTTTTATCCAAAGCATTTATCAATGCTTGCAACACATGCTTCTGCCCGACCAGCTCCGCAAAAGACCGTGGCCGCCACTTGCGTGCAAGAACCTGATAACTCATAAAATGGTTGCACTCCTTATTAGCCAAACCAAAATTGTAAGCCTATCAATAAAGTCATTTATGTTCTAATGCAGCAAGGGGTTGATCTTTAAAATAAGGGAAAAGATAAGAGGGATATAAAATAAATATGGAAGAGGTGGCGCTCCCTGCCAGCAAACACCTCGGCACATGATATCACTGCTACCGTTGCTCCCTTCCGGGCCTGGCGGGGTTTACAGATCATCATTGCGAGGGTACCGACAAGGCTCGCCATAAACAGGTATTACGCCTGAATGAAGCGTATTCTCTACAAAGCGCCATCATAGGTCAAGAGTAAATTGACGTTCTTTTTAAAAAAATCAAAGTTAATGCAATAAAGGTTTTGCGCATCACAACAATACTCCTCCGCCATAAAACCCGCTAAGCCATAATTTTAAACGGTAGCAACCCAATGAAGCTTATTTAGAAGATATTACTCATATTCGTACCCAACAGCTGGCTGTATTAATCCGCATTCAATGGAAGTGGTTCTTACTCTACATAAAGACTTCTAAAACAAGGGAGGAAAAGGAAAATAAATATATTTCAATACATTTCTGTCTATAATGGTCGTCGCATAAAATATCTCTGATAATCATTCTACCTATAGCACGCGCCATCTAAAAATATGACAATGTCGTTTATGACCTATTCAAATGATTTTATACAGCGTGTACTTAAAGTACAAAAAGATAAAAAGCTGTCTCACAGAGCGACAGCATCC
>JAQYUY010000155.1 GCA_028728195.1 Endozoicomonas sp. (ex Botrylloides leachii) | reverse complement strand
CTAAAAATAGCCTGTAAAAAACAGGTGTAAGCACTTATTTAGTGCTCATTTTGCCTAAAAATTATCAGGTGTTATCAAAATAAGCTGTTTTTTTGAAAAATCAGTTTTATGCAACAGTCCCATATAGGAGAAGATAAATATGGGTATGCGCTAGACAGCATGCGTCTTTTTTGACCAACAAAAATGATTTTCCTATTAATTTATATGCTTGGCTGACTATTAGCCAGTATAATAGCCATCTTTCTTACCTACAATATCGCTAATTTTATGGAAAAGACGTTCAATCCTAGTGCTATCGAGCGCACCCGGTATCAAGACTGGGAAGAAAAAGGCTACTTTGCCCCTTCAGGAGAAGGAGTACCCTATAGCATTATGATCCCGCCACCGAATGTTACGGGTAGCTTACATATGGGGCATGCGTTTCAAGATGCCATCATGGATGCTTTGATCCGATATCAGCGAATGAAAGGTAAAAACACGCTGTGGCAAGTAGGCACAGACCATGCGGGTATTGCCACTCAAATGGTGGTGGAGCGCAAGCTGGCTTTGGAAGAAAACAAATCTCGTCACGATCTTGGTCGAGAAGCATTTCTGAAAAAAATCTGGGAATGGAAAGATAAATCAGGAAATACAATTACCCATCAGCTACGCCGCTTAGGTGCATCTGTTGATTGGGATTATGAACGATTTACCATGGACGAAGGCTTTTATAAAGCGGTACAGGAGGTCTTTATCCGGCTATATGATGATAACTTAATTTACCGCGGTAAGCGTCTGGTAAATTGGGATCCAAAGCTCCGTACAGCTATATCTGATCTAGAAGTAGAAAATAAAGAAATCAAAGGTCATATGTGGTATTTGCGCTATCCGCTGGCTGATGGCGAGAAAACCAGTGAAGGTAAATCCTATATTGTTGTTGCTACTACCCGGCCTGAAACGATATTAGGAGATACCGGCGTTGCGGTTAACCCTAAAGATCATCGTTATAATACATTAATTGGCAAATATGTCATGTTGCCACTGACTCATCGTCGGATTCCAATTGTGGCTGATGACCATGCCGATATGGCAAAAGGCACCGGTTGTGTAAAAGTTACCCCAGCCCATGATTTTAATGATAATGAAGTAAGTAAGCGTTGCTGTTTGCCCATGATCAATATCATGACATTAAAGGGCGAGATCTGTGACCAGGCTCAGGCATTTGATCATAACGGTACACCGATAAATGGCGTTGTTACTGATATTCCAGAGGTTTATCGTGGCCTAGAACGCTTTTCAGCCCGCAAGCGAATTGTTGCTGATTTAGATGCGGCGGGTTTGTTAGATGAAATAAAAGATCATGACTTAACGGTACCTTACGGTGATCGTTCTGGCGTTGTGGTTGAGCCTTTACTGACAGATCAGTGGTTTGTGCGTGCAGAGCCATTAGCTAAGCCCGCATTAGAAGCTGTTGAACAAGGTCGCATCACGTTTGTGCCACAGCAGTATGAAAATATGTATTATTCATGGATGCATAATATTCAGGATTGGTGTATTTCTCGGCAACTTTGGTGGGGACACAGAATTCCAGCTTGGTATGATGCAAAAGGTACGGTCTATGTCGGCCGTAGTGAGGATGATGTACGAACTAAATATAACCTTAGTTCAGATATTAAGCTGTCTCAGGATGAAGATGTTCTGGACACTTGGTTTTCCTCAGCACTCTGGACCTTTGCTACTTTGGGCTGGCCAGATGACACTGAACGTTTGCAGACCTTTCATCCTACCGATGTACTAGTCACTGGTTTTGACATTATCTTCTTTTGGGTTGCTCGCATGATTATGATGACCATGCACCTCATAAAAGACAATCAGGGCAAGCCACAAGTCCCTTTCAAGAATGTCTACGTAACAGGTTTGATCCGTGATGAACAAGGGCAGAAAATGTCCAAATCCAAAGGTAATGTACTTGATCCACTGGATATGATTGACGGTATTGATCTGGAAACTCTGGTTAATAAACGCACCGGCAACATGATGCAGCCACAGTTGGCTGAAAAGATCGAGAAGAATACCCGAAAAACCTTCCCTGAAGGGATTGCTGCTTATGGTACGGATGCCCTTCGTTACACACTGTATTCTCTTGCTTCTACAGGACGTGATATTAATTGGGATATGAAACGTTTGGAAGGCTACCGAAACTTTTGTAATAAAATCTGGAATGCTAGTAACTATGTATTGATAAATACACAGGGTCAGGACTGTGGTCAAAATGGAGGTAATATTGAGTTTACTTTAGCTGACCATTGGATTCTTTCCAAGCTGCAACGTACAGCTGGCCAAATCGAAAAGAACATGACAGATTTTCGCCTCGATCATGCAGTTCAGAATTTGTATGATTTCATCTGGAATGAGTATTGTGCTTGGTACCTTGAGCTATCAAAACCGGTACTCTGGGATGAGCATGCACCAGAAGCTCGTCAACGTGGTACTCGTCAGACATTAGTTCGGGTATTGGAAAGTATCATCCGCATGGTGCATCCTTTCATGCCTTATATTTCCGAAGAAATATGGCAAAATATTAAGTCGCTGGCAGGTATCAATGGTGAAACTATCATGACGCAAGCCTTTCCAGAAGCTGAGCACCAATTGATTAATGATCAAGCCGAGCAAGATATTGAATGGCTAAAAAGCTTTATTATTAGTATCCGTACTATTCGTGCTGAACTTAACCTAGGTCCAGCAAAACCGCTTAACGTTTTGTTGCGTAATACTTCAAAAAACGATGAAAATCGCTTAGGAAAAAATAAAGCATTTTTGATGTCGATGGCTAAACTCAGCGATGTTAAGATACTGCCTGACAATGCTGAAGCACCGATGTCAAGCACTCAGTTGATAGGCGAAATGGAAGTGCTAGTACCTATGGTAGATTTGATTGATAAAGAGGCAGAGATCAAGCGGCTTAATAAGCAAATTGAAAAGCTAAGTAAAGAAGTGCAACGCTTTGAAAGCAAACTTAGCAATGAGCGCTTTGTAGGCAAAGCCCCAGAAAGTGTTGTTGCAAAAGAGAAGATAAAGCTGGAAGAAGCTCGATCAGCTGAATCGACCTTAAAAGAGAAATTAGTTGCTATAAAGGCTATTTAGCCAACGACGCTATATAAGTGAGTTGTGAGATGCAATTTTATACGAATTATCATTTCTAACTACGCTATGCGCTGGCCTTCCTAATGCTAGCGCTGCGTTGGAGTTCCTTAGAATAGCCCCGCTATTGCTCGTCATTCCACCTGTTCTAGATTTAGCTTGCCATGCTCATTGCGGTAGTTAGAAAACCCCGTGGGTATTATAATCGAATGGCTACCAATAAAGTCATGGGCGGTTCTTTGGATGAAAAAATTTGCCTAGGGCAGCGTAAAAATGCTCAAAAAACCCATACCAGATTCTAGAGATCCATCTTGATTAACGTCAAAGAGTGTGTAGTAATACCTGTGGTTCGTTCTATTTACAGTGTTGAATAAATCTATGCTGCGAGAAAGGTGAACAAAAAGCCAGAAGCAATCGTTATTATCAAGAATACCAATAAGCAGTAGCGACTTAAATAAATACCGGAAACCGTAGATAGAAATGAGTAAGGGTTGTATACCTGAAACGCCAATGCTGACTCGAGGGAAAGTATAATGTTAAGAAATCGCATGGCAGTGGTTATTGATCACACCGAAGCTAAAATTTATCGTATTGAAGATGCGCATCTTGAGCTAGGTCATCTTGAGCCCGCTGATAACGGTGAGATTAATCATCACCACTTGAGGCAAAAACATTCTGCTTATGATGGCCAGAGAGTACCAGAGGATAAGCAATATTATGGAAAAATTTGTCAGGCACTGAAATATGCACAGGAAATTCTTATCATCAGCCATGGAAAGGGAAAGTCCTCAGCTGGTTTAATGCTGATAAAATACATAGCTAAGCACCACCATGAGCTGATGCAGCTTATTATTGGCTTTGAGTCATTGGAGCAACTAAGCGATAAACAATTAGTAGCGCATGCTCGTCATGTCTTTAGTAATGCTGAGCACCGCTGTGCGTTAGGTTTTACGCCTCCTTTTAACGAATAAGGATGAAGCGTGAAGCGGTTACCTGTTTAGCAAAGTTGCCCTTGGTTGGCATTATGTTTGTTATTCTTCTGTGTTAGCCAAGGTCGTTGAAAACAATCAAATAGGTCAATAAAACTACACTTCCTTTACAAAGCGCTATGATAGTATCAAAAAATTTTAATCTGTGGATGGTGGGTTATGCCAGAAATTACAGTTTTCGGCAATGTTTGTTGGCTAGAAAAAGGCGAAAACCTGCTTGATGGGCTGTTAAAAAAAGGAATAAAAATACCTTATTCATGTCAAGCTGGAGTATGTCATTCGTGCTTGCTAAGGTTGAAAAAAGGTCAGCCGCCCAAAGGTAGTCAAGATACACTCAATCGTCGCCAAATCGAACAGGGTTATATCCTAGCATGTAGAAGCCAGGTGATTGAAAATCTACATGTTGGGCTGGCAAAACGAGACCAGTTGCCCGCAACCGTGGTGGCACTCACTCCTATAACATCTACTGTTTTATCGCTCGTTATTGCGCCTAGATTTCCTATTCACCGGGATAATATAAGCTGTCTAATGGCGCTTGATGTTACTCCTAGTATTAGTGGGCAGTGTCGAATACACATGATAGATAGCAGTAATAATACTCTAATTTTTCAAATAGAAAGAAAGGCTGGTGATGCATTTAGTAGTTGGGTGCATGAAAGCGCAAGCACAGGTGATCAGCTTATACTCAGATTTCCATGTAGCCATTCATCAGTGGGCTAAAAGATACATCGCTAAAGGCTATCTAGAATTTAAACTTATTGTTGCTGATTTCTTTCTAAAAATGCTGTCCTGTTTTCTCAGCTGTAGCAAGAAACTCTGCGTGATAATTTTTAATGCTTCCAGATTCTTGAATACGCTATCAATGTGTAAGCGCTAATAAGCCGTAAACTTAACACTTTAGTTAAATGGAATACTGCCGATAGTTGAGCATTGTCACCATGCTCAGGTTTTTAACGGCTATGAAAAAGAAGAAATTTAAAGTAAAAAAAGGATTTTTGGCCTCCGTGTCGGTGTTATTAGCGGTTTTCTCTTCAAACACATCTATTGCAAGTGCTTCAACCGAGGATACTTTTGGTTCAACCGTGGAGTTGCTTGATTTTAGTTTGCAAGAATTAATGACATTGCAGGTTACCTCGGTTTCAAGAAGAGCTCAGCGTCAATTTGATGCTGCAGCTGCTGTATTTACTATTACGCAAGATGATATCCGATCTTTTGGGATTACCTCAATTCCTGAAGCGCTAAGAATGGTTCCAGGGGTACAGGTTGCTAAACTTAATGGCAATACTTGGTCATTGAGTGCTCGAGGTTTTAATTATATTTTTGCCAATAAGTTATTGGTATTAATTGATGGCCGTACAGTCTATGCGCCTTTGTTTTCTGGCGTTAACTGGGATATTCAAAATCTATTAATGGATGACATTGATCGTATTGAAGTGATACGTGGACCTGGTGCTGCATTATGGGGGTCGAATGCTGTCAATGGGGTAATCAATATCATGACGCGTCATGCTGAAGATACTCAAAAAACCTTGCTTAAAGGAAGCGCTGGTACGGAAGGAAAAGCTGGTGCTATTCGTTATGGCACAGATATTGATGAAGATACCTTTATTAGGGCATATGCTCATGGTTTTGATCAGAATGCCCAAAAAAACAGAGATGGTAGCAATGCCAACGATGACTGGTTTATGCATCAAGGCGGATTTCGGTTTGACCGTTATATTGGCGAAAAAGATAGTATAACGATTCAGGGTGATTTGTACGAAGGTTCAACACGCCCTCCATATAATGTATATGATATTGATCAGCATAAAATTGTTCAAAAAACCAATGCAGACCGTGCTCAGAATGGAGGAAATATTCTAGCCCGCTTTAATCGTTCTTTAGACAATGGCTCTTTGATGTTTAAGAGTTATTTGGATTTCTATGTAAATGATGACTTGCGATTGAACGAAAAAAGAGATACGTGGGATATTGAATTTCAGCATAGCTTTGATTGGTGGGATAATCATTACTTTATTTGGGGCGGTAATTATCGGGTTGATTGGTATAATCTTGATGACCGAGAGCAAAACTTTACTAAAGTACAAGAACGAACATTCAATGAAGAGCTTTATAGCCTGTTTGTACAAGATTCTTTTAAATATACACCAGATCTTGAATTTACTTTTAGTGCAAGGGCGCAAAGCAGTATGAATGGGGGTATAGAGGTTCAGCCAAATGTCCGGTTTTCATGGACACCTGATCGAGAAACAACGGTTTGGGGAGCAATTTCAAGAGCGGTTAAAACGCCAGCTCTTTCTGAAACAAGATTAAAAATTAATAATATTAGTTATATGGGCAAGCTGAAGCAGGGAAATTCTTTGAATGATACCTTCTTTAGTGTTCAAGGGAATCCTGATCTTAACTCTGAAAAGCTGACAGCAATTGATTTTGGATTTAGAAAACAATTCATGCCATCATTTTCAATCGATACAGCAGCGTTTGTAAATTATTATAAAGATGTAACAGCTTATGAGTATTCAGGAATTTGTGAGGCGCCTTTTCAGTTAAATGCTACGTTTGAAATTTGTTTTGATCCTGCTAACCTCCCGCCTGCGTTTGCAGCTAATCAAACAGGTCCAGTTATTTTTCCTACTATTTTAAATAATACGCTTGAAGTAGTAACCCATGGTATCGAATTCAGTTTTGATTGGAGGGTAAAAGAATGGTGGCGGATAAGGTTAAATTATTCTTATATCAATGTTGATGCAGATAGTAAGCAGAAAAATGATTATGGCCGTAGAAATGAAATGATTGTTGAAGGTATTGCCGCAAAACATACGGCAAATTTATTCTCACACATGTCACTATCAAGTAGCTGGGATCTTAGTTTTTGGCTGAAATACATAGGCAGTCTGCGCCTTGATCCGCATTATGATGTAAATAATATAAAAGCTAATACAAATATTGACCTTAAACTGACCAAAGAGATCAAGCCGGGTTTGGAGTTATCTTTAGTCGGGCAAAATTTGCTTTATAACCGGCAGCTCCAATTTTATGAGGTTTTTACTGGCCAGATGCAAACAGAAGTAGAGCGGTCAGCTTACCTTCAACTTCGTTGGGAATTTTAGGAGGGTGTCGATATGACTCGTATAAATAGCATTCAGCGCCTAAAATCTCTTGCATTGTTACTGATGGTTGCTGTTACCTTGCCAATACAAGCAGCTTCATCTGATACAGCAAATAAAGTAAAAGCAGCTATTATTTTTAAAATGACGCGCTTTATTCAGTGGTCTGAAACAATAGCGGAAGGAAATGTGCTAAATTTGTGTGTATTAGGTGATAGCTCGGTATACACGCAGCTAAAAACGACAGAAGGTCAAACTTCCAAACGTTACAATATCAAAGTGAAAGAAGTGAGCAAAACAGAGCAAAGTATTGCGAACTGCAATCTTTTATATATTGGCTCTTCTGTTTACCAGTTCATGGATGAAGTCAAACAATTATTGAAAAAGAAACCGATTTTATCCGTTAGTGATAGGGCCGGGTTTGCTCAAGAAGGCGGTATGATACAAATAAAAGAGCGAGCTGGGCGGATTCGATTTACTATCAATCTTCGTTCTGTAAAAGCTGTTGGACTTGGTATTAGTGCGCAGTTATTAGGATTAGGAAAAGTGATTTACTAACCTATATCTTATTGACCTTTATTTTCTCTTCAAAGGATTCCAAGGTCCTCATTTCTATTAAACTACAGCCCTTTTTTTAAAGGGTTAGTATCAATAAAAAAAGATATCTTGAAGTTTAATGGGTTTATAAAAGGCTATGGATTTCTTCTTATATAACCATTGTTCGAGATAAAGATCTCGACATAATGGATATTTTGAACGATATTACTATCAAAACCTGATGTGTGACTTTAAATTGAGAGCATAGGCGCAAACTGCATAGGCTCACGCCCAGCTTGAATGTTCAAGTAAATGCCAACAGTGATGCCCAGCAGCTTCCGAGCTACACG
>JAQYUY010000154.1 GCA_028728195.1 Endozoicomonas sp. (ex Botrylloides leachii) | reverse complement strand
CCCAGCTCTTTACTAGAAAACACTAAATCTAACGAAATGTATGAATCCTTATCTTTTACATCTTTGACTTTCTGACTCGTTTCCTGACTGTTAGGAGGAACAGAATATGCATTCAATGAAATAGTATTCACAACAAAAAATACAATAACCGAATAAAAAACTATTCATCATATGCATGGATATAAATATCAATATACGGGTTGGATTATAGTTTATCAGGGCTATCATCAAATGTTTTAGCTCTATTGGTAACAAATTTTCTTTTATAATTTCTAGATACATATTTTTTATATTTTCTTTTTCATCCAGATATATGAATCCCAGTTCTTCCTTAATCTTTGGCAAAGGTGCCGATAGAAGATATACCAGATATTTCATTTCTGGACTTTCTTTAGTACCTAGATATATAAATTCCAGCTCTTCCTTCAACCTAGCTAAAGGTAACGACAGAAGATATACCAGATATTTCATTTTGCTATCATCTATTAGACCTGCCTGATACACCTGTTCTATCTGATCAGTCAGCTCTCGCATATTTTTTTGATTCTGCTTATCTTTAGAAGCAATAGGATGTTTGGTTGATTGCTCATCATTAGGATTTGAATAAACATTCAATGAGGTGACATTTATAGCAAAAAATAAACACAAAAAACAACATGACGAAACAGGTGGGCTCTTTTTATTAACATACTAGATCCGAGTTACCTTAAAAAAATATATTTCCATTAACGTTTACTCAAGCGATTTTGAGTATAGTGTATGATTATTGTTTTTAAAAAATATTTTCCTTAACTATTTATGGAAAACACAACATACTTTTAATGAAATAAAAATTTACAGAAAAAATAACAAGGTAAAACCAACTAATTTTTTATTAAAATATTATTTGGCCATAATCGATAACCGATGGCTAATCCTTTTTTTATGGTAATATCTTTCCTTCTATTAGGACCTGTCTAAATACAGCTGAACATATCATTCATCTAATATGAGTCAATAAGGCATTCGCAACATAGGCAAGATATTTAACACTATAAATACGACACTATACTTTTTATCTTTCAAGCCACACAAGATAGAATAACCAACAATAGCAGGGCTACTGCGAAACATTGCAACGCACTACTGGTGTTTGGATAATCAACGTAACAGCGTAGTTAAAAATGCAACGGGCATAAGATTATGCATGGATAAGCGATTGACTACGCGAATAGACAGAAAAAAATGTAATCTTAAGGTCATGAATGTGACCTGACAGATACTCCCTGAAAAATCGGTAACTGTCAGGTTATGTGAATGACCACATCAAAAGAAAGCCATGGCAACGTCATTGTTAAGTTCATTAACCGACAGCACTATTAACTCGTAGTGCTTTATGACTTGATTCATGACTTAAAAAATCAATGCCACTTATATTGTTATTGCTTTAATTCAGCTTTTTGTAATGTATCCGCCTCACCATTATCTATTATATAGTCAGACAGTTCAAACCAATCATCTATGTCATTAGACGGTTTAAACCCTAAAAGATTAAAAGGATCAATAAAATTGTTACAGATAGCGCCGCTAAATTTTAATAAAACAAAATATAGGATATATTTCCTGTAACCTAAATAATTAGCTAACATAAAACTAGCAATTCTGATCCGGTTTTTCCAATGTTGCTTACCCTCAATCAGGCTCTCCATTTTTTCCTTTAGTTCAGCCAAAGGTAACGACAGAAAATATATCAGACTGTCCATCTCGTTATCATTTATCAGACCTGCCTGATACACCTGCTCTATCTGATTAGCCATCTCTAGCATGTTTTTCTGATTCGGCTTCTCATCATCAGGGTGTGAGTAAACATTCAATGAGATGAAATTTATAGCCAAAAATAAAAATAAAAAAATCAATTGACGAAATAGATGGGCTCTTTTTATTAACATCCTATATCCTAGTTATTCTAAAACAATGTATTTTTCATTAACGTTTACGCAAACGATTTTGAGTATAGTTTGTAATTAATATGTTTCGATAATTTTTTAGGGAAAATTTTTACTTTGATGTACTGCCTAAACTTCAAGAAAAAGTGACATGGTAAAATAGATGGGCTCTTTTTATAACGTTTGTTTAAAAAATTTTGAGTATGGTTTATGCTTAATGCTTTTAAATTGATGGGCGTTTTAATACCGACTCAAGCACCATTGTTTATACGTATAACTACTGATTATTTGTGTGCAGATTAACGACCTGCCGTACTAAAAATTTTCAGGTACAGTAAAAAAATACGCCCTATATATTTCGGAGTGAGCATGAGCGAGCAGTTTTATGCCGGTATTCAGAGAAAGCTAGCTGATCTAAAACAGAATGGCCTTTATAAAAATGAACATGTGATTATGTCACAGCAGCAGGCAACCATTAGCGTTGCCTCTGGGAAAGAGGTATTAAACTTTTGTGCTAATAACTATCTTGGACTAGCTAATGCACCCGAGCTGATAGAGGCAGGGAAAAAAGCGCTAGATGAATACGGTTATGGCATGGCATCCGTTCGCTTTATTTGCGGAACGCAATCCGTTCATAAACAACTAGAAAAACGCATGTCAGCTTTCCTAAACATGGAGGATACCATTCTTTACTCCTCTTGTTTTGATGCTAATGGTGGCTTATTTGAAACCCTGCTGGAGCAAGAAGATGCCATTATCAGTGATGCGTTGAATCATGCCAGCATTATTGATGGTGTTCGCTTATGTAAAGCCAAACGTTACCGTTACGCTAATAATGATATGGCTGACTTAGAAGCAAACTTAAAGGCTGCCGATGCGAACGGAGCTCGCTATAAACTCATCGCTACCGATGGCGTATTTTCTATGGATGGCGTCATCGCCAACCTAAAAGGCATATGCGACCTTGCTGATCAATACGATGCTTTAGTGATGGTCGATGACTCGCATGCGGTTGGTTTTATTGGTGAACACGGACGAGGAACTCATGAGTACTGCAAAGTGATGGAGCGCGTTGACATTATTACAGGCACATTGGGCAAAGCCTTAGGCGGTGCATCGGGTGGCTATACATCAGGTCGCGAAGTGTTGATTGACTGGCTGCGAAATCGCTCTCGTCCCTACCTGTTTTCTAATACGTTAACGCCTACTATTGCCTCTGCATCGCTTAAGGTGCTAGAAATGCTCGCCTCTAATAAACAACTACGCAAAAAACTAAATGATAACGCTATTTATTTCCGTAAAGAAATGACTAAGCTTGGCTTTAAACTGACTGGTAATGATCATCCTATTATTCCTATAATGCTCGGCGATGCCTCTTTGGCAGAAAGGTTTGCCGAGCGCATGCTCGAAGAAGGTATTTACGTGGTAAGCTTTTCTTTTCCTGTCGTGCCTAAAGATCAAGCACGAATCAGAACACAAATGTCTGCAGCACACAATAAAGCGCACATTGATGAAGCCATTGCAGCATTTACCAAAGTCGGTCGTGAATTAGGCATTATTAACTAAAAAATGGTATAAAAAGCGACAAGGTCACTGCGCAATGAAAACTCTTGCAAAACTAAAGCCAGAACCGGGCATGTGGGTAGCTGAGCGACCTATGCCTGAGATTGGCTATAACGACGTATTAATCAAGATCCGTAAAACAGCCATCTGTGGAACGGATATGCATATTTATAACTGGGATGAATGGTCTCAAAAAACAATACCTATAGGAATGCATGTCGGTCATGAATTTATTGGCGAGATTGTTGAAATGGGCGAAGGGGTACGGGGCTTTGAACTTGGGCAACGTGTTTCTGGAGAGGGTCATATTACCTGCGGCCACTGTCGTAACTGCCGCGCTGGGCGCCGCCATCTGTGTAATTTTACCGTAGGTGTTGGTGTTAACCGTGATGGGGCATTTGCCGAGTATCTGGGTATACCCGCTGTAAATGCTTTTCCTATTCCTGATGATATCAGTGATGACCTTGCTTCGATTTTTGATCCTTTTGGAAATGCGGTACACACCGCTTTATCTTTTGACCTTATCGGTGAAGATGTACTCATTACCGGTGCGGGCCCTATTGGCATTATGGCCGCCGCTATTTGTCGGCATGTGGGAGCGCGTCATGTGGTGATTACCGATGTTAACGAATACCGCTTAAACCTTGCCAGAAAAATGGGTGCAACGGCTGCTGTTAATATTGCTGATGCTTCTTTAACCGATAAAATGACCGAGCTAGGCATGGTTGAAGGCTTTGATGTCGGCCTAGAGATGTCAGGCAATGGCAATGCATTCCAACAAATGTTGACGCATATGAACCATGGTGGAAAGGTATCGTTATTGGGCATTCCAAGTAATGATACCACGATTGACTGGAATCAGGTTATTTTTAAGGGTCTGACTATCAAAGGCATCTACGGCCGCGAAATATATGAAACTTGGTACAAAATGACCAGCATGCTTCAATCTGGCCTTGATATTTCTCCAGTAATTACGCACCAAATGCCCGTTGATGACTTTCAGAAAGGTTTTGATATTATGGGATCAGGTCAATCGGGTAAAGTGATTTTGGATTGGAGTTAAACCGTTTCAGTCTCCACCGTGTTTTTTTAGCTGAATCAGTTCAATTTTATAACCATCCGGATCTTCAATAAAAGCAATCTCCGTTTGCCCACCTAATACAGGACCGGGCTCTCGGGTAATTTTACCCCCCTTATCTCGAAAGGTATCACAGGTACTATAGAGGTCATTAACACCTATAGCTATATGGCCAAATGCATTACCAAGGTCATAGGCCTCAGTACCCCAATTATAGGTTAACTCAATCACTGCATGCTCAGACTCATCTCCATAACCGACAAATGCGAGAGTATAGTTATATTTTATGTTGTCATGTTTTCTGAGCAGCTTCATTCCGAGGATTTCGGTATAAAATGCAATGGATCGCTCAAGGTTGCCGACTCGGAGCATGGTATGAAGTAGTTGCACAACGGATACCCTTATGTAAAGGGCATATGCTATATGAAAAACGACTAATGTCCTAGCACTTTAATCTGCATGCAAGATAGCCTTTTTGGCTTATAACCATAACCTTTTCTAATACGCTATTGCCTGCCCATCTGAATAGAACTCCTCGCACACGGCAGGTATTAGATGCCTTTGATTGGCTGACCATCAATGCTAGCACTTTTAATTTCGACGGTGTACTCGGTGCCAGCTTCTTTTTGTAGCAGTTTTATAAAAAAATAGTCCCAATCTTTAGCAAACCATATATAGGTTTCTCTTTTATCATTATCTCGGTTAATTTTGACTTTTACGGCTTTTAACTTGCCCGCACTCGTTTGAACAAACTCCTCACCTTCATTAGTGAAACTGCGCTCGTAGACTTCATCTTCATCTACGATGAGGTAGCTGAGGTCTTTTTTACCTGCAGCTAGGTCTAAGCGAAGCTGAGTCTGGTATGAAAGATTATCCAGAGCACCTTGTTGTAATTTAATAGCCCATTTTTTTTTATTTTTTTGCCAGTTAACTTGCGCCTTTTTCCAGTCAAAACGGGCATTTTCTTCTTTTTTGCTACCAATAAGTCCAGAGCGCTTGTAACTGTATGCTTCAGGTTTGATATGACCCTGCGATAGATTGAAACTGCTATGTTCAGCTATATCCATAAAGGCACCAATCCCCGCGTCAAAGTTAAGCTCCCAGCTACCATCAGTATGTTTTTGTAAGCTGCGGCTGCCTGATGCCTTCATCGGCATGCCTTTCATATGGCCTGTTAGCTCTGCCGTGTAAGGCTTTAAGATATCTGTTTTTGATTTTTTTCTAACCGTAGTTTCGGGCTCATCTGTTTTTGATATCTGAACAGACGTTTCTGAAAAAGCAGGAAAAGCCAGCAATAATGTGAGAATCATTATGCTTAATCTGGCACTTTGTATTCTGAGCAGATACACCCTTAAGGGTTGTAAGCAATGAGTGTTCATAACATATCTATCAATTGTTGTTCGTATAATTGATATCCTTTCTGTCCAAGCGGGGTATTGTCAAGGTTAAGTTGCTCATTGTTGACTTTTAGTCTGCCAGAGGTAAAGAAATCAACAGCCATAGGGTAAATGCCGTGCTCCATTTTTTGCACTCTGCAACGTAATGATTCCTCGTTATCATGAGGCATTACAGCCAGTGATGCTTGAATAATAATCCTACCATCATCTAACTTATCGGTAACACAATGTACCGTAGCACCATGTTGAGGTCGCTGGTCTTCCAACACCCGACGATGGGTGTGAAGCCCTTTGTAATCAGGCAACAAAGAAGGGTGAATATTAATCAATCGGTGCTGGTAGTGCGAAACAAAAGCGGCAGAAAGAATACGCATATAACCAGCAAGCACTACAAGATCAGGTTCAAATGAGTCAATGTGTTGGATCAGACATTGATCATATTTTTCCCTAGAAGCATAAGTTGTATGGTCAATAGCAAAAGCAGGAATGCTTGCTTGTTTTGCTCGCTGTAAGCCAAAGGCATCAGGGCGATTGCTGATGACTCCAGTAATACGATAGCTATATGAACTTTGTTGATTCAAAAGTGCTTGCAGGTTAGAGCCATTACCTGACAAAAGCACAACGACACGGTTGTTTTTTTTCACGGGCTGCCTGATGTTTGCATAATCGTTTGGCGCTATTATCAAAGACTGTTTTAGCCAATGAGGTAAGCACCAAAGAAAGCGTATTAACTGAATACTACCTGCTCGTTATTCCCCGGATGTATTTCACCGATGATCAAAGCATCTTCACCGAGATCAATCAATCGTTGGAGAGCGGCTGTAGCCTGTTGCGCGGGAATACAAAGCACCATGCCCACACCACAGTTAAATGTGCGGTAGAGTTCATCTATTGCAATGTTTCCTGATGTTTCGAGCCACTTAAATATAGTAGGAATTTCCCAGCTTTTTGTATCAATAACTGCTTGTGAGCCTTTGGGAAGCACTCGAGGAATATTTTCCAATAAACCACCTCCAGTTATATGCGCCATAGCGTGGATAGGAATTTCTTTTTGCAACTGGAGGATTGATGAAACATAAATGCGGGTCGGCGCTAGCAATAGCTCTGCCAATGACTTATCTGTTAGTTTTTTAGTTAGACTCTGGTCTGTTACCTCTAGCACCTTGCGAATCAAAGAGTAACCGTTGGCATGTGGGCCATTTGACTTTAATCCTATCAGCTTGTCACCTGGAGAAACCTTTGAACCATCAATGATTTTGCTTTTTTCAACCACACCAACACAAAAGCCTGCCAGATCATAGTCATCTCCATGGTACATGCCTGGCATTTCTGCTGTTTCTCCTCCGGCCAGTGCACATCCAGCCAACTCACAACCTTTGCCGATCCCTTTGATAACACGCTCAGCAACATCAATATTAAGCTGACCTGTTGCATAGTAGTCAAGAAAAAACAAAGGTTCAGCACCACATACGATGAGGTCATTAACGCACATTGCCACCAAATCAATGCCAATGTCGTCGTGGTAATTCAGCTCCATGGCCAGTTTTAGTTTAGTGCCAACACCATCAGTAGCCGACACCAAAACAGGTTCGGTATAACCTGTTGGTATTTGACACAGCGCACCAAATCCACCGATTCCGCCCATTATTTCAGAGCGATGCGTGGCACGTGCAATAGACTTGATGCGGTGCACTAAGGCGTTGCCTACATTAATATCAACACCCGCGTCTTTATAACAGAGAGGTGTTGTACTGGAGGTGTTGCGGTCAGTAGTGTTCATTAAAGGAGTCGGCACATTTCAATGGGAAAATGCCCGCTTTTTAGTCTGAAGGGGTAATCAGCATGACAAACTGTGCATCAAACTATTCAGCGGTATATATAATCAGAGCCCTATTTTAGGGGCTGATAAGGCCGTCTGGCAAGTTGCTGATCATATTGCTGGCTATTTCGGGCTAAATAGCTTGATTCCAATCATTATGCTTGAATCATTTAGCGGCTTTTCGCAGCAGATCATGATGTATCTCTCAACAAACTAGCAAACACGTTATATTTAACTCGATAAAAGTATTAGCTCTAAAATACGTTATCACATGTCTACTTATAACCTATTGAAATAGAAGAAAAAAACTTGCCCAAAAAATGAGCGATTTAACAGAGCGGCACGG
>JAQYUY010000153.1 GCA_028728195.1 Endozoicomonas sp. (ex Botrylloides leachii) | reverse complement strand
TGTCGCTCTGTGAGACAGCTTTTTATCTTTTTGTACTTTAAGTACACGCTGTATAAAATCATTTGAATAGGTCATAAACGACATTGTCATATTTTTAGATGGCGCGTGCTATATCTGGCCGCTAAAGGCAAGAAAGTTTTATGCTCGATATAGCCCCATAAGTCAATGCATCTAAACGACTGGGATGCCGTTAAGAAGAATACACCATAAGCAATATTCTCTCAGAAGGTTGCTGATTTTAGTTCACACCGCAAAAACCTCATATATAACTGATTAGCTATAACTCTTTATTGTTGCGCTAGTATGGTGGTAGAAGCGGTTTCTAGTTGAGCCAGCATCGTTTGGCTGTGACGCTTAAAACGTACTATTTCCTTTTTTGGTATAGGCGATGCATCTGGTAGCTTCACAGTAACAGGGTTTCTATGTCTCCCATTGACACGAAATTCATAATGTAAATGAGGTCCTGTAGCCCAGCCTGTTTTCCCTACGTAGCCTATAATTTGCCCCTGTTTGACGGTGTCCCCTTTTTTTAAACCTCGACGAATTTTATTCTGATGAGCATACACTGTTACAATATTATTAGGATGTTGAATGTAAACAACTTTGCCATAACCACTCTGCCAACCAGCAAATTTAATTCGGCCATCTCCAGCAGCTTTAATTGGTGTATTAGTTGAAGCTGCGTAATCGACTCCGCGGTGTGGTCGTTTCGTTTTAAATATAGGGTGGAGTCGATTAGGATTAAAACGAGAACTGATACGAGTAA
The DNA here is from genome assembly GCA_028728195.1 of Endozoicomonas sp. (ex Botrylloides leachii). GTDB lineage: Bacteria > Pseudomonadota > Gammaproteobacteria > Pseudomonadales > Endozoicomonadaceae > Endonucleibacter. The sequence continues at coordinate 7,469 of JAQYUY010000153.1, read as the reverse complement.
AATCAACCGGCGTTCTGAGAAACGCTTTTTTCATGCTTTCCCCATTAGGTGAATAATAACCAGTATCTCCCTTAGTATCAGTATATCTAATAGCTGTATAACTTTTACCTTGATTGATAAAGGTCGCAGCAAGAATATTACCATTATTTAATTTTTCATCATTCAAATACCGCTCTTCGTAGATTAAGCTAAATCTATCGCCACTTCGAATATCCTGAACAAAATCAATATCCCATCCAAAAATACCCGCTAACTCCATCGTCAATTTATCGGATAAACCTGCTTGCTGGCTGGCAATAAATAACGAATTTTTTATATCCGCTTGCGCATAAGTAATACGGGTTTGAGGGTGTAGAGTAATCAACTCAGCTGTATACCCATCATCTTTTTTAGCAAAAAAAATACTCTTCAGCTTAGATTGCACATAGCGAAACTGAGTTAGATCCCCATCTTTGTTAATCCTAAATTCCAGACCTTCACCAGGACGTACACTTGCTAGCATTTCTCCCAATTTAGGCGTACTTACAATACTATGCACAACCCCAGCATCAAGCCCTTGCTGTTTAAATAAACTTGATAAGTTATCACCTGACTTAATCACTAAGGTATGCCAGCGACCTAGCTCATTTTCAATATCAATAATAGCTAAATCAAGCTCAGGTTGAGCTGCCCTAGCGCTTGTTGCAACAGATGCAGCTTTTAAGCTGGTTTTTATATCTAAAGGGTGGTGATCATCAATGCTGAGGGCAATTTCTGAACGTTTAGCTGCTACTTGTTCTGAAGGTAATAGCATCACTGCAGCCATAATCATGGCCAAGACAATAGCTCCAAGAATTAAATACTGCTTGATTAGTGGCTTTTTAGGGTGAATCACTTGGTTTTTCCTCGATGCACCTCTAGGTAAAATCTTTTTCATTACAATCTGTTCAGTACCCATGTGAAAAATAAGCGTCTTCCTTAATAAACATAAACTATAATCTGAAAAGCTACATCATTGCCTTTTTTATAGCTATAGCTAATTCTTATTTTTAGTTAGATAGCCTTGCATATACTCTAAGCAATGCCTAGCACAATCATTTTTTTGACACTTACATAAATATTACTAATAACTGTGCCACATCACTGACTGCTACCAATTTATGTCTACACTTCCAAGAAGGAACGTAGTAAGGCATGGGGTAGTAAACATGGATATTTTGATAAAAAGAGCCTTGGTTAATCGCTATTTTCTTTATACTAAAATACTTAGCTTCATGTTATTGACATCAACCGAGCTTCACTCAGCCACGCAAGGCTCCATTGGAGCCCTATCCAGTGGGTCAATGACAATAACACTGATTACTTCCTGCAGACTGAAAGTCACTGCAAACAATGAAATTCCTATTAACAAACCGATGCTACAAAAAAAAACCAGTACCAGAAAATCAATTGCCTTTTGCGTAAGAAGCAATGGGCTATCCAACTACAGTATAACGGCAGAAGGCTATAATCAGGAGGGGGATTTTATCCTAAAAAATGGGAACAGAATGATACCCTACGTCGTATTACTTGAAACAATAGTGGATCAAAACCCTATACCTCTCTACAAAAAAAAACCTAGCGCTTCACTACATTCATTGTCCATAAGCGAGAAATGCAAAGACACACCAAGAATTTCATTACAACTAAAGCGCCCCTTAGATTATGGCAGAACCATTATTGGTGCAATGCATATTACAATCAGCATAGATTAAACTGGGTTAATGCTAATTATTATGACAGACACTCTTGAAAAAAGATTAACTACCGGGATCAATCCTGAACCATACTACAACAATATAACTCTGGTTATTCATCCCATATCCTTTCATAAAACATCAGATAAGGTTTTCCTTGTGCCTTAAGTGAGCCCTCTTCTATATCATTCACTACATTGTCATCATGGCACTGCCAGAAACCTTCTCTTTTATCTCTGGATTTAATGGCAGCTATATAATGACCTCCATTATAATTGAGACAGCTACCATTATGCACACAGATACTTTTTCTTTTGAACTTTAATAGCTCCTCTTTGCCTGACTCTTTATCAAAAATAGGCAATTTAATATAGTCGTTATTTTTGTCAAGTAATGCTTTTGACTCTTCTGCTAATTTTATAATGGGATTATTATTTTCATTAGAATAAGATGGAACAACATGAAACCCTATATGGCTCAACTTTTTAGTATCAGCTACAAAGATTTTTTTGTGTGTAATAGATAATGGTTTATTTTTATCTGATTGTTTATCATTCCTAGAAACAAGTATCTTTTCTAGCTCATCTTTATTACCTTTGATAAAATTTAGTTCTTGATTACCTAAGGTAAATTCAAATTCTACAGGAAAAGGTTGAACCATGTTATTAACAATTTCCGGTAGCATTTTTTCTTGGTTTTTTTCTGGATGAATAAATAGAAAAGGCTGTTTTGTCTCTCTATCACTTAGCTGATAAGAAAATTCGAGTTCTTTTTCTGACTTAACTGTCACTATCGTATTGATTTTTAAGGAAAATAAAGGATTTTCCGAAATACCCAAAACCTCCATAAGGCTTAATATAAATTCTTGAGCATCATGCTGTTCTCCATCAAAAAAATTCTTATCATAACCGTCTTCTCCCTGTTGTTTATCTCTATATTCTTGATAAGCCTTATAGAAATCATGTAAAGCATTATTGATTTTTTCTTTTTCTTTTTCTTTTTCTTGATTATCAAGCGCATCAAATAGGCTTAAAAATGCTTCAAATACAGGTTTTCTGTTAACATCAACATCATTCATTTTTTCCCTTAGCCCTAAAAAAAATGCTTTAGGGTAAGCAGCAAGCATTGCTTTTAGTGAGGCATTAGCAAAACACATATTACCATCATTTGGGAAACCCGCTGTTAACTGTATAGACTTATCTTCCTGCATAACCTTATTCTTAGACAGAATATCTTTATTGAACGCCTTATTTTTTTTACCTTCTAGCTTATCTCCTCTCGTTTCAACTGTTTTTAGCAACTGCCTACCATGTTCAAGTAAGGCATTGCTTTTCACAACTGAGGTTTCAGCTGTCTTACCGCATTGTTCGGCTATTGTTATTTGTTCACCTTTATCTTTTTGTACTGTTGGCATTACATGACTGTCTTTTTTCCTGATTGTTTCATCATTGTAATCAAGAGTCGGATATAATATGGGCAATGACTTATTCTGAATATTGCTACACCATTTTTCCCAGGCTGAGTAGGGTGAAAATGGGTTTTGGAATACCATATTTTTTCTGGGCGCTTCAGGTATAAAATAAAATCCTCTTGCCGCTGGCATAGTAGGCGCTACAGATACCCCTAATTTCCAATACATAGTAAATGGTATGGGTTTTTGTATCGCTGCCGCACTGAACGATGCATTAAAATGATCAGGTAACCAAGGAGTAACCGGTACCCCTATCTTTTCATGAATACCGGGAAAGGGTTTTAGCGCAATAGGTTGCAATTGCGTAACTATAGGTAATAGAGGAAGTAACTGCGATTGGCTCATGTTAGACTGCACGCCAAATAAGGCGAATTCATGCACAAGCTTCTGAAGTTGATATTGAGCCATAGCCATCTTCGAGTAGAGTGCATCCAGCGCTATTTCTGTGGCTACTATAAATTCATGCCCATATTGGCGCAATCTTACAAGTCCATGGCCTGGAAGATTGCTGCCTGTAGAATTTACTGGTATAGGCTCTTTGTTACTTCCCGGCTGATAATATAATCCGGGCAACCCAATTAAACTAGGGTAGTGAGGCGCCATGTGTACTAGCATCAAACCCGCACAGGTATGATTTAAATTGTTCATCGCCTGACGAAAGTTATGCTGCAATACAGGCAGACTCTTTATTGAATTATTATCAACATGCTCAACAGAACGATTAACAAACACTTCTGTGCTTTCATTTTGCTTTTCAGCCTCAGGTATTACCCTCTCTAGATTAGTTGCTCTAATCGGCCCTTGGGCTACCTGCTTTTTTTGTTGATGCTGAGGATTAAGAAAATTAGAACGATGCTTAGCATCTAAATGCTGGCCTAAAATTCGTATTGGCATATCGCTTTTCCTCAAACATAGGAGAAACAATACATTTATCGGCGATAGGTTATACTTATTAACTAAAGTTACGTAGCATGCTTCCGTTGGCTGCAATATTTAGTCATTTATTCAATTGGACAGATATTATATGTGCTAGCACAACATAACTTGAGTGATTAATATTGGAAAATATTTTATTGACTCATTAATGGTGTTATGAAATAGGGTCCTAAAGCAATGGTAGGCAGATCAAACTTTTCAGGGTATCTGACATCGACAAAATACAACCCCCAGGGTGCTGCTGTCACACCACCTTTTTTGCGATCATGTGCATCCAACACCGCTTTTGCCCATTCTGGCTCCCGTTTTCCACAACCTATAGCCATTAGCACCCCTGCAATATTACGCACCATATGATGCAAAAAAGCATTGGCCTGAATATCAATAACAATTAAATAACCGTGACGGCTGATATCTAGCTTAACAATAGTACGGACAGGGTTTTTCGCCTGACATTGCACAGAGCGATACGAAGTAAAGTTATGCTTACCTATCAGATAGGCAGCCGCTTGTTGCATGCGCTTTTCATCTAATGGACGATGAGTCCACGTTACCCCTTTAGATAGATGGCTTGGACGAATTTTATGATTGTATATTATATAGCGATAATGTCGACATTGAGCCGAAAACCGAGCGTGAAAATCATTATCGATAGGAACAACCCAATTAACGGAAATAGCATTAGGTAAGTTAGCATTAGCGCCATAGATCCAGCTACGCATGGTACGCTCGGCATTGGTATCAAAATGAATAATCTGATTACAACCATGAACCCCAGCATCTGTTCTCCCAGCACAGACAACATCAACCGGATGATTAGCTACCTTAGATAAAGCTTTTTCTATTTCAGCTTGAATAGTTGCCAACCCAGCGTTAAGACGCTGCCAACCATGAAAAGAAGAACCATCATACTGAATACTGGCAACATAACGCTGCATAGACTGACTAACTCTTACTATTAAAAACAATGCAATGTATCAGCGATTAAATAATGCCTGCAAGCTGTGAAGTGTATTATACCCACGTGAATTCAAGATGCAGGATTTAACCTCTAGAAATTATCGTTAATTCTGCTCACTAATCAAGCCCTATTTCTAGCAGAGTAACACCCAGAAAGTACTCCAAAAGCGCTAGATCGGACTCAAGTTTGGCCTATACGATAAAATGTAATAAAGCTTTATTCTCAGCTTTTTAGTCCTACCCATTACCTTCTCCAAGCGTGATAACCCACACCATAAAGCATCATATGGATAACAGACGCAATTATTGACAAACCTTTAGAAATCAGCAAAACGGACTTTGTACGCTTGTACTCACGAGCATCTCGTGGCGTTTTATGCCGAAATTCTAATACTGGCTTTTGCTGAGGTATAAGTGCGAATTTTGGCATCCGCATAAAGGTAAAAAATGTCTAAAAAATCAACTGGTATCAATAGTTACGAGTATTATATAACCACGGTAAGTTTATCCAAATGCTGGCAAGCACTTAGTTCTTCAAAAGAAATTTGTAGTGCGGTTAATTTTTTCTTATATACCTTTATCCTATTATATTTTTTTAGTATGATCACTGCCATCTTTAGAATAAGCCACCGGAAACATGACCATGTCATATCAAATACTGGTTACTGATTACATGCATGTTGCTCAAAGCAGCAGTCTTGTTTCTGTTGAACTACAACTATTCACAGTCCTACTACTAAGCTAAGGGCCGTGATTTAATTAAAAAACTGAACGGCCCTTGAACTGGGTCGTTAGTTATTACCTCCTGACAGACCCGCCAAAAAAACCAAGGCTCCTTTCAAAGCATTCATTAACTGTTGAGGAGTTTAACTCATGCGAAAAACAAATATTATTGCTCTTGGCTTTATGACATTTTCAATGTTTCTGGGGGCAGGTAATGTTATTTTTCCGCCAATGATTGGTCAGATGGCAGGTCATAACACACCCATTGCAGGACTTGGCTTTATTATCGGTGATGTAGGGCTGACGCTACTAGGTCTGATTGCTATTTCCCTGGCTGGTGGCGCAGACAATCTTTTGCAGGATTTCCCTGAACGAGTACAAAAATTATTTTGGGTTCTATTATTTATTATTATTGGTCCTGCGTTTGTTATTCCTCGTGCAGCGATGGTTGCTTATGAGATTGGCTTTTTCCCTTTCGTAGGTGCAAACCAGTGGCTGTTTTATAGTTATATTTTTGGCTACTTGCTTTTAGTGATGTTTTTGACATTGAATCCACAAAAAATAGTAATCACAGTAGGCAAATGGATGACGCCTGCCTTGTTAATACTCTTGATAACCATTGCTGTTGCTACATTAGTTAGCCCTCTGGGAACAGTGCAACAAGCTCGTGATGCTTATCAGCACCAAGCATTTTCTGAAGGACTAATTCAAGGTTATTTGACGATGGATGCTTTAGGTGCTCTAGGGTTTGGCTGGATTTTAGCCGTTACTATCAGAAGCATGGGGGTTAGTTCTAAACGAAGTGTTGCGTTTTATATCGCCATTGCAGGCGTTCTTGCTGCTATAGGTATGATTATTGTTTACAGCGCTATGCTCTACTTGGGAGCTACCAGTAATACGATTTCACCCAATGCCAGTAACGGTGGTCATATCCTCACAGCCTATGTTTCTGGCTTATTTGGCAAGTTTGGACTGATTATATTAGCTGGAGTTATTTCTTTAGCTTGTATGACCACATGTATTGGTGTAGCCGCAGCAGGGGCAGAATATTTTCATAAGGTTAGGCCTAAAATAAGCTATGGTCGATATGTTGTATTTATTTCTATCTGTTCTGCCATTATCTCTACGATTGGACTGAATAAACTGATTGGTATTACTTTACCTGTTATTGTTGGTTTTTATCCAGTGACCATCGCTGTTATTGCTACAGCTATCTTGCGTCGTTGGTTAACTAACCCAAAAAAGGTTAACTACATAGTTTGCTCAACAGCCTTATGTTTCGGAGTGATTGACGGAATTAATGCAACAGGCTGGTTGCCAAAAGACGTTGTCACTTGGTTAAGCCACCACCTGCCTTTATTTGACCAAGGTATGGGGTGGATCACCCCAGGATTAGTAGCCTTGCTAGGAGCTATTATATGCACGGAGCTAAAGGTGCGCTCTTCATTTGCTACTAGTTCTAGGCACTCATAAGCACCTTTAAAAATAAAGGGTTACAACATCACTGCTAAAAAAATGCAACTAGGCCATAGCTGTTATCTTTAATACAGTAATCTAATAAAATTAGGCATTGTAATAAAGGATTATTTTTTACTTACTAAGGATATAGCAAACGCTCATCTATAGAGTTCAAACAAGAAGCACTTGCCCTAATTATTGGACAA
>JAQYUY010000152.1 GCA_028728195.1 Endozoicomonas sp. (ex Botrylloides leachii) | reverse complement strand
TTTTAGACGGTGAGTATGATAGCTTACCAGAGCAAGCATTTTATATGGTTGGCTCTATTGATGAGGCTGTAGAAAAAGCTAAAACCCTGTAACTGTCTATGCATCAGATTAATCTTCATACAGCTTAATCTGATGACCAGAAGGAGTAACCAAGAATATGGCAATGACCGTACACTGCGATATCGTCAGTGCTGAAGAAGAAATTTTTTCAGGTCTTGTTGAAATGATAATCGCTACTGGCTCTATGGGTGATCTGGGTATTACACCAGGTCATGCGCCGCTGCTTACCGAGCTAAGCCCTGGACCAATTCGCCTTATTCTTCAAGGGGGAAATGAAGATGTGTTCTATATTTCAGGTGGCTTTCTGGAAGTACAGCCTGACCAAATAAAAGTCTTGGCAGATACCGCATTGCGTGCAGATGACATGAACGAAATGGCAGCACAAGAAGCCAAACGCCTAGCTCAGCAACAAATGGCTAATCAAAGTGGTGAATTTGACTATTCCCGCTGTGCGGCGCAATTGGCAGAGGCGGCAGCGCAATTAAGAACATTGCAAGCTATTCGGAAAAAAATAGGTAAATAAAATTAAGGTTCCTCTGGAAACTTAATTTTATTATTTGAAATTTCAGTACCCTCTTCAATACCGCCGTCATACCAACCTAAAAAATTAATATTAGGGTGAGTTTGTATTGATGGGATTTTGTTTTAAAAGTACGAATACCCATTATTTTTTTTGCTGGCAGAAGACCCAACGCTTATTAAAACCCAGTCACAAACGTGTCAACAAATGCCTTAACACGCTCGGTAATTCTGGGTATGACTTCTCTTCTTCTTGTTTGAAAAGTCATTTTTTGAGTTGTTAGCTTAGCAAAATCATCGCCTTTAAATTTGTCAACACCCCAACCTTGTTCGATATGATTGAGCATGACTTTAAATTTATCAGGGTCTAACTGCTCTTCAGAAATTAAATGATTAAAAGCGCGTTGCTTATGGCGCTCAACATAGGCATCAAACTGTTCGCCATTCAACCCTTCCATGGATTGTGCAATAAAGCCTTCGATCAATTCACGCTTGCTGTGCAGTTCGGGTTCGCTGGCCAAGAGGTTGGCGACCACTTGACATTTCTGCTCTCTGGCTTTGGGGTTTTCTTCCTCCGCAAGCGTTTGCAAGAGCTGGCGAATATAGCTGACGTTTATGTGGTCGCTTTGCAGTAACTCCAACTCAAAATCAATATTCTGAACAATAGACGCTTTCTCGCTAGGGTTGCCCTTTATTTTTCGCGATAAATCACTGTACTTCGAGGCGTAATCGACAAATTCTTGTTCATCCATCCCCAAATCTTCAATCGCAAAATCCGAGAAGGTTTCGAGCTGATTCTTTAGTCGCATGAGTATGCGAAATTGTTTGATAAACAACGCAAGCGCGTCTTCATCGGGCAGCTCGTCAACGCTCTGAACCGTCGGTGCGATGGTTTTTAAAGCGTCGAGTGCTTTGTGAAAATCGTCTTCAAGGGTGCTGAGATCAGGGATTTCAACCGCTTCAATCGGTTGTTTGTTTGAGAATAATCTAAACGCATCGTCCGCCTGGGTTTTCAGGTTACGATAACACACGACATTACCGTGGGATTTCACCGTACCATTTAAACGGTTTGTTCGAGAGAAGGCTTGCACCAAACCGTGGTACTGCAAATTCTTATCCACATAAATGGTATTCATCCCTGGGGCATCAAAGCCGGTGAGGAACATATTGATCACTAATAGAATGTCAATTTCGCCGTCTTTGGTGCGCTTGGCGATGTCTTTGTAGTAATTGTAGAAACTGTCGGTATCTTTAGTTGAATAGGCGGTGCCGAAGGTACGGTTATAATCGGCAATGTATTCTTCGAGCTTGTCGCGGCTGTGTACGGTTTTGCCTTTGCTCTCATAGTCCTTATCTTCGTTCACCCCATAGCTAAAGATCGTTGCCCATTTAAGGTCGTGCACGCCTTCGCGTTTCAGTGCCTTGAGGGTTTCGTAATACGTCACTAAATCCGGTAGGCTGGCCACACACAGCAGACTATTGAATTTGCCCTTGGTTTTTGAGGGATGAACGCGCACAATATGCTCACACACCTTACGAATGCGCTCCGGTGAGCTGAAAAATTCCGCAACGTCAATGCTCGATACCTCAACGTCTTGGCCGGTGTCTTTATGGGATAAACGCCCGTAGTACTCAATCGCAAAGGGCAACACATTATCATCACGAATGGCATCGACAATCACATAGCTGTGCAGGCGCTCACCAAACAAATCTTTCGTGGTGCGCTTTTGGCTGCCGCGATCTTTCACTTTCTTGGAGGTCGCATTTTCAGCAAAAATCGGTGTGCCGGTAAATCCAAACAATTGGGCATTTTTGAAGAAATCAATAATATTCTGATGGGTCTCGCCAAACTGGCTGCGATGGCACTCATCAAAAATAAACACAATGCGTTCGTGGGCACTCGGGCGGATGTGCTCTTTAAACCGTGGGTTGGTGATCAGATTATTGAGTTTTTGAATGGTCGTGACCGTTAACTTATGGATGCGATTAAGCGAGTGGCTGTCGATCGACTGGTTTTCAGCCACAGGAGGTAAGGCATCCGGAGGGCTCGCACTGTGCTTCGATGTTTGATGAAACTGCTTCAGCAAACTTTGGGTATTGGCCGTGCTGTCGACACAGCCCTTCGAGAAGGCATTAAATTCTTTTGCCGTTTGGTAATCCAAATCTTTTCGGTCGACGACAAACACCACACGGTCGACGGTGTCGTAAGTTGATACGATTTGCGCTGCTTTAAAGCTGGTTAAGGTTTTGCCGCTGCCTGTAGTGTGCCAAATGTAGCCGTTCTTATCGGTCGTGGCGACTTGGTTGATCATCGCCTCCACCGCATAGAACTGGTAAGGCCGCAGCACCATCAAAAACTTGCCCGCTTCGTTTTGCACAATGTAACGGCTGAGCATTTTGGTGAGGTGCTCACGGGTGAGAAAAGCCTCGGCAAACTGGGTCAGCTCGTTGAACTTGTGGTTATTCACATCGGTCCAGTGGAAGGTTTGCTTAAACGACAACTCTCTGTTGTTAGAGAAGTATTTTGTGTTCACGCCGTTGGAGATAACAAACAACTGAATATAGTGAAACAACCCGCCTTCGGCGTGGTAGCTGTGTTTGGTGTAGCGTTTGATCTGATGAAAAGCCTCGGTCATCTCCAAGCCTCGGCGTTTTAATTCAATTTGCGCCAAGGGCAAGCCGTTCACAAGAATCGTAACATCGTAGCGGTTCTCGTAGGTGCCTTTTAGGGTGATTTGATGGGTAACTTGAAAGTGATTTTTTGCGGGGTCATCAAACAAAAGCGATAGGTAACTCACCTCGCCATTGTCGTGAACCACATCGAGGCGCTGGCTCAAACGTTTGGATTTATCAAAGAGCGAGCCTTTTTCAAGCTTAATCAGCACATGGTCGAATTCTCGATTCGTCAAGGCCATATTGTTCACACGCTCAAGCTGCACTTTCAGGTTGGCTTTAAGATCATCGATACGGTGAATGGTGACCCGCTCAAAGCCGTTTTGCGCAAGTTGGGCTATCAGGTTGTTTTCGAGTTGCTGTTCGGATTGTGTGCTCATCGGACTCCCTTTTTTTGGGTGATTTTCTTAGACGAACATTTGTTGGAGTAGGCCTTTTTTCCATTGTCTAGCGGAGTCTAATTCATTGGAGATGATGCTAATCTTCAATTCTGTAGCTTTAAGAAAATTATTAATTTTTACTTGCTCTGCAACTGGTGGGCAAGGAATCTTTATCTCTGAGAAGTACTTATAGCTAATGATTTTGCCATCTCGAATTCCCTCAAGACGCTTCTGCATTTCGATGATGAAAGGGTACGTTTTTAGGTAATGCTTATAAAAGTCATCTTCTACCTCCAATCTAGGACGCAATACCACGTATGCAGGACTACAGATACCTGTATATCTAGAATATTCAATTCCGCCTTGAAATGAACGAAGAGAAATAATGAAATCTCCTTTTTCAACAACTTTGTATGACGAGACAGACTTCTGTTCAACGCTAATTTTATAGTTAATCAAATCACGTGGAATAGCCCCCTGATTTTGAGTGATAGCTAGCACTGGTAGATCAGAATTATGATTTTTGTTAGAAATAGTCTCGAACAATTCTCCACCTTGCTTCTCCTCCCAAGCGGGAAACTCGCTGCCATCGTCGGCTTTGAAGCGTAGGGTGGGTGGAATGAAGGTGGTGCGGGTTGGGTCCGATTTCGACGTCTCCCATCGACCATTGAACAACTGCTGCATCACCCCTTTCTTGTACTCGGTGAGCTTGTCTTTCTTCTCGGTCAGCAGCACGATTTTTTCATCGACTTTGGAGAGGAAGGCGGCGATTTTTTGTTGTTCTGGGAGCTCTGGCACCCATGCATCGATACTGAGAAAGCTCGGCTTTGAGATATTCTTCATCGAGTTGCTCGTCCCCGTGGCTTTAGAAGATATTTGATATCTAGCACGTGGGGATATTATAAGAAGGCTGAGCCATTTTGTTGAGTTGTCGTCATTTGTACTCGCCATCCATAAACGATCAGGTACGAATAACAGTGGATAGTCTTGATCAACATAACCACTCTCTCCCACGAGAGCTGGGGTGTTCATCCGACTGATTATGACTGTATCTTGTTTAGGATTTAGTGAAGCGCGATCAGCTTCATCCACATCAACAATTACTTTTGATTCGACAGGTAGAAAGTTGCCTCTTATGACCGCGCTCGTTTTCAATATTCCTTTTTGATCTTCAGCCGGAGTTGAATCCTCGGCATTGACACTAACACCACTCTCAAGTGTTTGAATAACGTCACCTAAAGTTGATTGTTTTAGCGGAGACTCGAATTCGGGGAAGCGTAAATTGGGAGTTACTGTTTTGGTCAAAACGGCGCTTTAATATTCAACTGAGCACAAAACTCAGCAATATCCGCATCAACCGACTGCATCTTACTCTCCAACGCCACCAACTCACTCGCCACCGCATCCAAATCCACCGGCTCTTCTTCCTCGAAGGTATCCACATAACGGGGAATGTTCAGGTTATAATCGTTCTCGGCAATCTCTGCCATCGCCGCTACATGGGCAAACTTCTCTACGGATTCACGTTGCCCATAAGCCTCAACAATACGCGCCACATCTTCTTCACGAAGATAATTCTGAGCTTTGCCTTTCTCGAAATGATTCGACGCGTCGATGAACAACACATTCTCCGAGTGCGGGCGTTGCTTTTTAAACACCAAAATACAAGTTGGAATACCTGTGCCGAAGAAAATACCCGCCGGTAACCCAATCACCGCATCCAGATAATTCTTATTCTCGATTAAATGCTTGCGAATATGCCCCTCCGCCGCACCACGGAACAAAATACCGTGGGGCACCACCACCGCCAACGTCCCCGTGTTATTCAATTGATGAGTCATGTGTAAAACAAAGGCAAAATCGGCCTTCGATTTAGGGGCAAGCTTGCCGTAGTCAGCAAAACGCTCATCGTTCAAGAGCATTTCGTTGGCGCTCCATTTCGCCGAGAACGGTGGATTCGCGACCACGGCATCAAAGCGTTTTCCCTTATGCATAGGGTGTTCTAGGGTATCGTCGTTTTTAAGGTCGAACTTATCATAACGCACCCCGTGCATCAGCATGTTCATGCGAGCAAGGTTGTAGGTGCTTGGGTTTTGCTCTTGACCAAAAAACTCAAGATTGGGGTTGTTGGATTCCCGCGCGACACGCAACAACAACGAGCCTGAACCACAGGTGGGGTCGTAGACCGAGGTGACGCTGCCTGCTTGAGTGACCAACTTAGCCAGAATTTTACTCACCTGCTGAGGGGTATAGAATTCCCCCGCTTTTTTGCCCGCGCCGGAAGCAAATTGACCAATCAGGTACTCGTAAGCGTCGCCCAGTAGGTCGATTTCGGTGTTGTCGATTTGAAAGTCGATGTTGTTCAGGTGCACCAACACTTGGCTAATGAGTTTGTTACGCTGGTCGGGGTTTTTGCCCAGTTTGCTTGAGTTGAGGTCGAGTTCTTCAAATAGGCCGTTAAAGTCGTCGGCTGAATCCGCCGCTGTTGTGGATTGTTCGATATCATTGAGCACTCGGGCTAACTCATCCAAAATAAATTCAGACTTTACGCCTCGCGCCGCTAAGTCAGAAAACAATTGGTTTGGCGCAATGAAGTAACCGAGGTTTTCAACGCATTCGTCCCGCAGGTCGTTCAGTAGCTCTTCGTTGTTCGCCGCATCAATAAAGGATAGGCGGTCTTCTTTCAACAGGTGATCGCAATAGCGATGCAGTTTATCGGACAGGTATTTATAGAAGATCAGCCCAAGGATGTAATCACGAAAATCGTCGGCGGACATATTGCCCCGTAAGGTGTTGGCGATGTTCCAAAGTTGCTTTTGGAGCGCTTGTTGATGCTGCTGAACCATGTCAATCCTTGGGTAATTTTCGATGAGTTCAGCATTCTACGAGTAAATCGAGGGGATAACAAACCGGTTGTTGTCTTTATTATTTTTCAGTGTGTTTGAGAATTTTTCTCACAACCAGCTCGGATAGGAATATTATGTTACAAAAAAACGACTGCCGACGTGTTTTTCTGGTTTTATTAAATCTCCCTGTAAGAGTCTATTCTTGAAAACCAGGAAACACGTCGTGTGACGTACTATAACAATGTTATTTTGCTATATTTTCCATATGTTTTTCTATCAACTGAATCATTATATGAATAACTTTAATATGCACTTCTTGAATTCGGTCAGCATAGCCAAAGTGAGGCACTCTAATTTCAACATCTGACATGCCGGCCATTTTTCCGCCATCTTTTCCAGAGAGTAATACCACTTTCATGCCTTTTTCTTTTGCTAATGCTGCTGCTTTAATAATGTTAGTAGAATTACCACTGGTGCTAATACCTAGCAGCACATCCCCTTGCTGCCCCAGCCCTTCAATATAACGAGAAAATACCGCATCATAACCAAAGTCATTCGAAACACAAGACAAGTGGCTTGGGTCAGAAATAGCAATAGCTGGATAAGCAGGCCGGTTATCTCTATAACGCCCCGTTAGCTCTTCTGCAAAATGCATGGCATCACAATGAGAACCACCATTACCACAAGAAATTACTTTCCCGCCAGCCTTAAATGATTCTGCAATTAAACTAGCTGCACTGTCTATGGCCTCAATATTATTCTCATCATCAAGAAAGAGGCTAAGCACTTTGGCAGCTTCTTCTAATTCCTGCTTGATAATTATTTTATAATCAAAAGACATTTGTTTACTCACTTACCTGATTACTAACTATACGACACAAAAATTATCAAGCAGTACAATGCTTGTACTGCTTAATTGTATGACTCTACTCAAATATCAAGATTAGCCGCTTTCAATGCATTGCCTTCGATAAATGCTCGACGAGGCTCAACATGATCTCCCATCAAGGTATGAAATATCTGATCAGCTGCAATAGCATCTTCAATCGTTACTCTTAACATACGCCTAGTATCAGGATCCATTGTCGTTTCCCATAATTGATCGGGATTCATTTCACCCAACCCTTTATAACGCTGAATATAATGACGTTTGGTTGATTCATTCATTAACCAGCTCAAACCTTCTTCAAAGCTAGTGATATTATTTTTTCTCTCGCCTTTCTGGATATATGCCCCAGCCTCTAAAAGCCCTTGTAATTGCTGCCCAAGCTTGACAATAGACCGGTAATCTGCCGAAGAAAAGAAATCAATACCCCATAGGCATTCATAAGGCAAACCATGGGCAATCACCGTGACCTTAGGAAGCCATATATTCAGTTCTTTATTTTCTTGCAAATCAAACTTCATTGATGAGCCAGATAACTTTAAACTTTCTAAACGGCTAACTAACTTATCCAGCCACTGCTTCATATAATTTTCATTTTTAAGCTCAGCTTCAGATACTGCTGGCATATAAATCATTTCTTTTAGGATATCTTTAGAATATAAACGGGATAGACGTTCTATGATCGCTATAACGGCTTTATAATCTCTAACAATACCTTCTAACTGAGTATCAGCAATACCCGGTGCATCTGGATTTACATGCAAACTAGCATTTTCTAAAGCAGATTGTGTTAGGTAATCATCTAAGGCTTTATCATCTTTTAAATACTGCTCTTGCTTGCCACGCTTTACCTTATAAAGTGGTGGCTGAGCAATATAAATATAACCACTCTCAATTAACTCAGGCATTTGCCTAAAAAAGAAGGTCAATAGCAGTGTTCGAATATGAGAACCATCAACATCAGCATCTGTCATAATAATAATATTATGATAACGAAGCTTTTCTATATTAAATTCTTGTCGCCCAATACCGCAGCCTAATGCTGTAATCAGCGTGCCTACCTCTACAGAAGAGAGCATCTTATCAAAACGAGCTTTCTCAACATTTAATATTTTACCTTTTAGCGGCAAAATAGCCTGAGTTCTTCTATTTCTCCCCTGCTTGGCAGACCCTCCTGCTGAGTCACCCTCGACTATATAAAGCTCAGATAAGCCGGGGTCTTTCTCTTGGCAATCTGCCAACTTGCCGGGTAAACCAGCAATATCCAAAGCGCCCTTACGACGGGTCATTTCCCTCGCTTTTCTTGCTGCTTCACGCGCTCTGGCAGCATCTAGCATTTTATTAACAATCGCTTTTGCTTCATGGGGGTTTTCTAGCAAAAAGTCTGCAAAATGCTTGCTCATCTCCTGATCGACCGCCGTCTTTACCTCTGAAGACACGAGCTTATCTTTTGTCTGAGAAGAAAACTTAGGGTCCGGAACTTTTACAGAAACGATTGCTGTTAATCCCTCTCTTGCATCGTCTCCAGATGTTGATACTTTTTGATTCTTAAAGATACCTTCTTTTTCAATATAGCTGTTCAAGTTTCGAGTTAATGCCCCTCGGAACCCTGCTAAATGGGTGCCTCCGTCTCTCTGTGGAATATTGTTAGTAAAGCAATAAATGCTCTCCTGAAAACCATCATTCCATTGCAGCGCTGCCTCAACACCAACACCATCAGGGCGGATCATTGTGAAGTGAAATACTTTATTTATTGTATTTTTATTTTTGTTTAAGTATTCAACAAAAGCTCTTAATCCCCCTTCATAACGAAAATCATCCGTTTTTCCGCTTCGTTCATCAATGAGCTTAATATAAACCCCTGAATTCAAAAAGGATAATTCTCTTAACCTTTTAGCAAGAATGTCGTAACTAAATTGAATATTAGAGAATGTTTCTTCTGCCGGACAAAAGTGCAATTCTGTGCCTGTAGTCTCAGTATTGCCAATTACCTTCATTGATGCTTGTGGAATACCATGTAAATAAGTTTGCTGATGAACCTCCCCTTTTCTACGAATGGTAAGCTTTAATTCTTTTGATAAAGCATTAACTACTGATACACCCACACCATGCAGGCCGCCAGATACTTTATATGTATTATCATCAAACTTACCACCAGCATGTAATATGGTCATAATGACTTCAGCAGCAGATACACCTTCTTCTTCATGAATATCTACGGGAATGCCACGTCCATTATCTCTAACAGTGATGGACTCATCTGGATGGATAATAACTTCAATTTTATCACAATGGCCAGCCAGCGCTTCGTCAATAGCATTATCCACAACCTCAAAGACCATGTGATGCAGACCTGTACCATCATCTGTATCACCAATATACATGCCTGGCCGCTTTCTTACTGCATCAAGACCTTTCAGAACTTTGATATTCGATGCATCATAATTCTGTTCACTCATATTCTATCTCCAACGAGTTAGCCTGGCGTATTGCCGGCACAGGGCTATCAATTAATTTAATTTGCCCCTGTTTCACGTGAAACATTTTGCATTCTATATTGGGCAACAAAAACTCAGCTAATAACTCTTTTTCAATACAGGTAATAAATACCTGACTTTTTATTTGTTGTAATAGGCAGCAAAATGCCTTCCTATGGGGTGTATCTAGTTCAGATGTAAGGTCATCTACAAGGAAAATGCAGTTATTACCTGTTATGTCTGATAAGAGACAGCCTTGAGCCAACTTCAATGCAGCGATAACAAGCTTCATTTGCCCGCGAGATAATAAGTCAAGAGCATTATGCTTCCCTGCGCGTATTCTAAGGTCTGCTCTTTGTGGTCCAGCATGGGTATAGCCTGATTGAACATCCCGCTCTAATCCATTTTTTAAAACAACCTCTAGCGACTGCTCTTTATCCCAGCCTCGATAATAGCTAATACTGATATCCTTCAGATCGCAAAGCGCTTCAAGCATTTTATAAAAATACGGTTGTAACCGATCAATATAATTCCGCCTTAACTCATCAACCAATGACGCTGATTCTATAAAGCTATGACTCCAAACAGACAACTCAGAATCCGCTATTTTACCTTGCCGTAACAAGCTATTGCGCTGCTTTAATGCTTTTTGCATTTTCTTCCATGAAGGAAAAAACTGGCGATGTTCCACGTGAAACACTCCCCAATCAATAAACCCTCTTCTTAGCTTGGGAGACCCTTCTAATAACTTGAAAGCAGCAGGATTTATAACTTGTATTGGAATGAGTACTGCCAACTCAGATGAAGACTTAGTCGCCTCATTAGCTATTTTTATTTTTGGTGTACTATCATTTATTCTTCGAGAGACACCTACCGATAAGGGAATACTGTCGTGGAAAGATTCAATTAAACCAAAAATAGTATATTTTTCAGCACCAGCCCGAATTACGGGCTTTATTTTTGATGTTTGAAAAGATCTTGCCAAACCCAATATATGAACAGCTTCAAGCAAACTGGTCTTACCACTACCGTTTAAACCAAAAAACAAATTAATAGCCGGTGAAGGTTGAAAAGAAATGCTCTCAATATTCCTGATATTGGTAATATTCAATTTCTGAATAATCATAATGCTTCACTGCCCAGTAATATCGCCGATAAACAGGGGTTAAAACCCTAGCCTAAAAAGACTATTAAAGAAAAACCTGATACCTTCACCCAATTAAGGACAGATGATCTCCTGACTTAAAGAAACCGATTCATTCCCTGATACGAAAAAGTCAGTGGCGTATTATAATCTCATAGGCATAACAACATACATTGAGTCACCGTGATCAGAGCCTTCCTCCAGCAGTGCACTGCTATTAGGGTCTGAAAGGGTTATTTTGATAGAGTCTTCTGATAAAACCGACAATACATCAAGTAAATAACTAACATTAAAACCCATTTCAATATCTTCGCCGCTATAAGGTAGATTTATCTCTTCTTCAGCTTCTTCTTGCTCAGGATTATTAGCTATTACTTTTAGTAAGCCTTCAGAAAGAATCAAGCGGATGCCTCGGTATTTCTCGTTAGATAAAATAGATGCTCTCTGAAAAACCTGCCTCAACTCCTGACGATCACTTACAACTACCTTATCCCCCCCTCTTGGCAGCACTCGGTCATAATCTGGAAATTTTCCATCAACCAATTTGGAAGTAAAGATAAAATCACCGGTTTTTGCACGAATATGGCTTGCACCAAGCGATACATGAACAACTTCATCACCTTCTGTCATCAACCGAGCCATTTCTAAAATACCCTTTCTGGGTACAATCACTTGATGCTTATTCTGCTGGTTAATATCAGCCTCTACCGAACACATTGCCAAACGATGCCCATCCGTAGCAACAGCTCGCAAACTGTTCTGATTGACCTCTAACAACATGCCATTTAAATAGTAACGAACGTCTTGTTGCGCCATTGCAAAAGCTGTTCTATCAATTAGCCGTCGCAAACGTTTCTGTCCGATACTAAAAACTAAAGAATCTGCTTCTTCATCAATACTAGGAAAGTCACTGGCTGGCAAAGAAGACAACGTAAAACGCGACCGCCCACTTTTAAGTTTCATCCGTTGGTTATCGGTAGAAAATTGAATTTGGGCATTCTCTGGTAAAGATTTACAAATATCCATCAGTTTTCTTGCCGGAACAGTAATCTCGCCATTGTCGGATATCTCTTCAATAGCAACCCGACCTACTAACTCAACCTCTAAGTCAGTACCTGTAAGAGATAGCTGATCGCCATCCACCACCATAAGAACATTGGACAACACAGGAAGTGTTTGCCTACGCTCAACAACCCCAACAACTAACTGTAGAGGTTTTAGCAGTGCTTCCCTATTAATGGTAAATTTCATCGTTATCCTTTCTCTCAATTAGATAAGAAGGAAATGGAATATCCTTCCTTAAAATCAATATACCTTCAGCCATTGCTATCAGCTGGTTAACGATCTTAACAAATTCTTATAGTCACTGCGGATCTCATTATCAGCACCTACTAGCTCTTTTACTTTGCGGCAGGCATGCAAAACTGTTGTATGGTCACGACCACCATAAGCATCCCCTATTTCAGGAAGGCTATGACTGGTTAGCTCTTTCGATAAAGCCATAGCTATTTGACGAGGTCTAGCCACAGAGCGGCTTCTACGTTTTGACAAAATATCAGAAATTTTTATTTTATAGTATTCAGCAACCGTTCTTTGAATATTGTCAATACTCACCTGCTTATCTTGGAGGGCTAATAGGTCTTTAAGTGACTCACGAATAAGATCGATATCAATTTTTCTACCCATGAAATGCGCGCTCGCTATCACTCTCTTTAAAGCACCCTCTAACTCACGAACATTAGAGCGGATTCTCTGAGCAATAAAAAAAGCCGCTTCATGAGGCAGATCAACTTTTTGCTGGCTTGCTTTTTTCATTAAAATAGCAACACGGGTTTCAAGCTCTGGGGGTTCTACCGCAACAGTTAACCCCCAACCAAAACGAGACTTCAAGCGCTCTTCAACGCCGCTTATCTCCTTTGGATACCTATCACAAGTCAATATCATTTGCTGACCACCCTCAAGCAACGCATTAAATGTGTGGAAAAACTCTTCTTGGGAGCGCTCTTTTTTAGCAAAAAATTGGATATCGTCTATCAACAAGGCGTCAACTGACCTATAATACCGTTTAAAATCATTTATAGCGTTAAGCTGTAATGCTTTAACCATATCCGCCACAAATCTCTCAGAGTGCAAATAAACGACAGTAGCAGTTCTATTTTTTCTTACAAGAGAGTTACCAACAGCATGCATTAGATGTGTTTTACCTAAACCAACACCGCCGTATAAAAATAAAGGATTATATGAAGCCCCAGGATTTTCAGACACTTGTCGTGCAGCGGCCAAAGCTAATTGATTTGACTTACCTTCAACAAATGTTTCAAATGTAAATTGTGTATTTAAAGAGCTATTGTGATTTATAGATCCTTCGACTTCTATTTGTCTAGAAGGCACTTCTATTACTGGTTTTTCTTGGATTTCTTTCTCTTCTTCTATCCCTAATTCTTTTTTTAATGGGTTTAATTTTTTACTATTTTTTTTATCTGTTTTTTCTTTAGGTTTTACTCTATTAACCTCTTCATTTAAAGACGACAAAGTTATTTGTTTTTCATTTTTTTGTTTTTTATTATCAAAACCAGCGGCGTTTTCTTTATCAGTTTTTAATGGCTCAACAGGCGTTCTATTTACAGGTGTCGTTCTTTTGCTTAAAGACCTTGGTCTTCTATTAGAAACAGCAAGAGCAACCGCAGGCGCCTGCCCATTATCAGCATCTGCAATATCCTCAAGAATCTCCTCAATTCTAGGCAAAAATTTTTCCTTTACCCAATCAGCAACAAAACGATTAGGGGCTAAAAGGCAAATATCGTGGTCATCTCCCATTACTTTCAAAGGCCGAATCCAAGTATTGAACTGTTGTGAAGATAGCTCATCTTGGAGAAGATTCACGCATTTTTGCCAAAACTCAAGGGGCACAGACTCTCTCCTGGATATAATTAAGGCGGAAGTATTTCTATTGATCTTCAGCACAGCGTAATGATAGACAGATAACCCAGTTATTGTATCCTTTCTTTTCAAAGTTATCCACACAGAAAAATTATCCACACACTTAAAAACGATTAGCTTTATTTCCTGTGGGTAAAATAAAAAAGATAAGGGTGGCTGAAGAATTAGGTATAACTATGTGGATATCTACGGTAAAACCCTCTTAATTAATTGTGCATAAACTAGGGGATAATTTTTATGGGGATAACATTTTCTCTTACCCCCAAATAATACTCAGAAAAACAACAGGCTACTAACTGATTTTCTACAACTAAGTACACAGGCTCAATGCCTTGGTAATTCAGCTGTGACCGTAGTTATTCACAGAAAGTAGCGCCTCTTATATTAAAAGTATTAACAATACAAAAACATATATATAAAAAATATAATATTTTTATAATCATAATTGGCTTTGCACAGCTTTGTTGTAATTATCAAGAGGTTTTTGTTAATGCTAAATTAAAATCGCAGGTAGCCAAATAATTAATAAGAGTGTATAGTTGCTTTCTTTGGTAAGCTTCTGCCCATAATTAAACCGTTTTGATTAAGAAAATGTGGGTGATGATTAAAACCAGTTGATCTGCTATGTTCAAAAATTTCTCTTGGAATTATCATTGCTTCAGTCCAGATTGCTTGTATCCATAGTTAGTCAAACTAAAGGTGTCGTTAAAAATGGAAAAGCAACAAGTGGACATCAGCGCCATCTATGCAGGAAGTGTAAAAAAAGCTTTCAGTTCAAGTATATCTATGAAGCCAACCTACTAGGTGCCCTAAATGCACCGTTGGTATGGCCATGAGGGCTTACGTGAGGGATATTAGGTGTCTTTTGAAAATCAGCTCAACAACAGTTATCTCTCACTTAAAAAACTATCGCTCCACTCAGTAACGCAGCCCTTCGAAAATACCAGAGCGGATATTCTCTGTGATGTTGATGAACGATAACCATGTGTTTGGCAAATTATTTACCCTGCAGATAGAGTGTAATAATCTAAATTTTCGAACTCGGTCGAATTGCACGATAAAGTGATTGATGAGTTCATATCCTATGAGCACTATCAACGGATTCAATTCATCAATAATTATACTCTGACTATTTTCTTTCATTTTTTGACAAGACTACTTGCGCCCTGACTGATAGCTGATTTTGTTTAAATACCTTACTTAATTTGGCTAGCTTAATTGAGAACGTCCCCCTAAGCAGTAGAGCTTTCTGGGTAGCGCCCATTAGTCAGCCAGCTTGTACAAACAGTACTTACAATGGAAGCAAGTTTTTTACCCTTGACTATACTTCTCGTCATTGCGGTCAAAGGTAGCGTAACCCAGCACTTTTTAACTGCAGACTACGAAATAGATTTCTTCTTAAAAACAAGCTGTTTTAGAGTGTTATACCGGTGTTAAAAATTTTAACTAAGCGTTGTCTATTCTTCTGCCTTCTTTGTCATTTTGTTTCTTCTACTTACGTATACGCAGGGCTGTTGGGTGAAGGAAAAAATAAGAATCAAAATTACCAGTTAACTGCTAATTTAGACTCACTACCCTATGAAGTAATTTTGCGTATAGCGAATTTCCTTAATTTTGACGACTTGATTGCATTATCTAATACCGGTAGAAGTTTCAGAGAACAAATTGATTTAAATAAAAGGCTGGAAGCACTATCTAAAAAATATTATGACGCTAATAAAGATGCGTATCGTAAGGCAATTGAAAACATAGAGATATCTTCTATCCCAGATTATGACATTGATGAACCTTTATCTCGTCTTGCTTACCACCGATGGAAAAGCAATCAACACCTGAAGTCACTGAAAGATTATCAACCGCTAAAGCTAAAAGGTCATACTGGTTCAGTGAATGCAGTCATAGCATGCTCTAAAGGCCTGCTGGTGTCGTGCTCTTCTGACAAGACCCTGAAATTATGGGATCCAACTAAACCGAAGGGGAAACAATGCATAGCAACGCTGGAAGGTCATACCGACTCAGTGAATGCAGTCATAGCATGGTCTAACGGCCTGCTGGTGTCGTGCTCTTCTGACAAGACCCTGAAATTATGGGATCCAACTAAACCGAAGGGGAAGCAATGCATAGCAACGCTGGAAGGTCATACCGACTCAGTGAATGCAGTCATAGCATGGTCTAACGGTCTGCTGTTATCGTTTTCTTCGGACAATATTAGGAAAACGTGGGACCCGACTAAACCGGATGGGGAGCAATGCGTAGAAACGTTGGAAGATAATAGCGACTCACAGCGTTTAACTATGGTACCCTCTGATAGTCTGCTCACAAATAATGCCTTTATACTGGAGAGCGTCATACTATTGCCTGACGGTTGGCTATTATCGTTTTCTTCGGACGATCCGACTAACTCTGATAAGAAACAATGCGTAGCAACGCTGAAAGGTTATACCAGCATACTGAAGAGAGTAACACTATTGTCTAACGGTTGTTTCGTGACATGCTTTCCTGACAATACCCTGAAAGTGTGCGATCAGACTAAACCGGATGGGGAGCAATGCGTAGCAACGCTGGAAGGTCATACCGACTCAGTGAATGCAGTCACAGCATTGCTTGATGGTCGGCTGATGTCGTATTCTTCGGACAATATAGTGAAAGTATGGGATCTAACTAAACTGGATGGGGAGCAATGCGTAGCAACGCTGAAAGTTTATACAGGTAAGGTGAAGACAATCACATCATTTAACAATAGGGGTGTGGCGGAATACGGCTTAGAAAGGCCGGTAGCTCCTACCTGCGCGGTGAAGACAATCACAGCATTGCCTGATGGTCGGGTGGTATTGTTCTATTCGGACAATACTCTAGGAGTGTGGTATCTGTATGAAACGGAAGGAGTTGGGGGAATTTTTACCTCTCCCACTGAGGAAAAAAATGCTCAATAATGTAAGAAGCTATTCATAACATTCTAAACAATAGTATCATGAATGCTAAATGCGTAAACTGAACACAAGTCTTCAATTTGCGCTCATTATTTTCGATAAATGTCAGCAGCTTTCTATGCAAACAAATGTACGCTTGATAATCCACCGCTGTGGGATCACAGCAAAAGCATGTAGTTCATTCTTTTTTCCTGCATCATAGCCCTTATCTGGCGCAAAAGCATGTAGTTCATTCTTTTTTCCTGCATCATAGCCCTTATCTGGCGCATAAGCAGTATTATTTAGGTAAAGTACATCACAGCACAAAAGACCTCATAGAGGTCAAAAGTTTATTCGGCATGCCTGTGATAGGCATTTCCTGATGGGAATAAAGCCAAGCTGATGATTACAAAATAAGCCTATTAGGAAATTCGTATATATCCGCCAGGGACGGCTTCAATCATCCCGTTTAACTCCATATTGGTTAGCAATACAGAAAGTTCGCTGTAAGACATAGCGCACAAGGAACATAAAAGATCAGGATTTATCACATCATACCCCATAGCAGAGAGAATTTTTTGTTGAACTGGATTAATGTCTTCAAAACTAGGTGCTTTGTTATCTGTTTTAAGTAAAATCTGCTCTACTTGGGGTTTTAGTTCAGCAAGAATATCGTCTACCGTTTCTACCAGGACAGCGCCTTCTTTAATTAGTTGATGACAGCCTTTAGCCATTGGATTCATAACAGAGCTTGGCATAGCAAAAACCTCTTTTCCTTGCTCAGCAGCTAATCGGGCGGATATGAGAGAACCGCTTTGTAGGGCGGCTTCTACCACTAAGACTCCCAGAGATAATCCTGAGATTATGCGGTTGCGACGTGGAAAATTGGCAGGTTTGGGTGCAGTACCGATAGCGTATTCGCTGACAATGGCACCTTGTTGGATAATAGAAGCGTAGAGTGACCGATGAGAGCGTGGGTAAATTTGGTCAATGCCTGTGCCAAGTACGGCAATAGTATCGCCATAACTGGCAATTGCCCCTTGATGAGCTGCTCCATCAATGCCCATAGCCATGCCGCTGGTAACTACAAAGCCACTGCGGGTCAACTGGCTTGCCATTTCTGTTGCCATTGTGCGCCCCTGAGGGGTTGGTCTTCTGCTACCCACAACTGCTATTTGTGGCTCTGATAATAGAACGGGGTTACCTAATACATATAAAACAGCAGGTGGATCTGGTAGCTCTTTTAGTTGTATTGGATAGAGCCGAGAGTCAGGACAGAGAATATGATGAGCATTACTAGCATTCTGCCAACCTCTAGCAGTGTTTAGTTTTTGTTTAATATCATGGCTATCTTGCTCTTTTACAATGGTTTGGGCTACCTTTTCAGGAATGCCCTTAGCTAGCTCTTTTTCTGATGCGGCTAAGATTTTTTCAGGTGTGCCAAACTGGGCAAGTAGCCTTTGCAGCCTAGTAATACCCAAACCTGGTATAAGTGATAATCTCATCCAAGGTTCAATTGCAGTCCAACCAGATGCAGACTCAGGCATGTCATTTTGATTTTTAGATTTGCTCATAATATTTTTATAAAGGATTTGTTAAGTAATCTCCCACCTGTAAATCTTCCTTGGTGGACATGACAATACCATAGCTTAGACTGTCAAAAGGTCTATAAATCATTACCACCCCAATATTTCTAGGGGGTAGTCTTACTTGCTTTCTGGTTAGGGGGTCTCTTGCTTTTGTGGACTCTTTGACTACTAATATGTCACCAGCTTCGATGCTGTTGCGAAGGCCAAGATCAACAACAACGGTATCATGCTTACCTGCTTTTCTTCCTCCGTTAATTACAGCAAGTACTTTACCTACAACAGATTCAATAGGTCGCTTGGGAGAGAATGTGTCAGCAGGCACAAAAGTGTCTTTAGCAAGAACTCGGTCACCTTTTTTCACAGGCATCTTAGCGTTAAGCACCTCAATAGAAGCAATACCTTTGTTAAACCCAAGCAGTTTAGCATCTGCAACCTTATACCCAATAACGCCTAAAATTTGTCCGGTTAGTGGATCTTTAATCTTTTCCCCTCGACGAATAATTTCATGTTGAGCTGTTTCGTTAAATAGGTGCCCTCTGGCATATACTTTGTCACCGGTACTAGCTGCAATACGGTTGTTTGACATTGAAAAAATATAAGGTGCTCTTATTAGTTCGGTATCAAGAGAGATAACCCGATCTTCTTTAAGAAATTTATTAATAGCGCTTAGTGGAATAGCGGATATGGATTCATCAATGGGCACGGTTCTTATTTTGGGGCGTAGTTTTATTGTTTGACGTGCTCCTGCGCGATATGAGAGTGTTAGCTTCGGTTTGTCATCAATGTAAATCAAGCTCACCACATCACCTGGATAAATAAGATCAGGTTTTTTTATCTGCGGGTTGGCCTGCCATAACTCATTCCAGCGCCAAGGGCTGTTGAGGAAGTGTTCAGCGACTTTCCAAAGGCTGTCTCCCTTCTTTATGGTGTAACTCTTTACGACGCCTTCTTTGATGAGAGGTTCTTTTTCTGAGGCTGCATTTATCAAAGGAGTAGCAAGTAGCATAAAAGTTAAAAGCAGCCTTCCCATGACCTTTCCATCCTGTTATTGCGACGCATAAAGAGAAAATAGCCTATCTTATTTCCTCGACCATCATTGATGTTTCTGAATAAATGGAGAGAAACTCTATCCAGTCTGGGGCCGTAAAACCAAAAAAAGTATGACTGTACCGTTTTTGGTTTTTTCTGTAATCTCTGCGAAATAAAGATGAAATGAATCGATAGAACACTATAGCAACAATCAAGATAAAACTGCATGGCAGGTAAAGATAACCTATGCTGTCACTGATTAGATCGTGCCTACCAAAATGGAAAGACTTTTGAGTTATCTAATCATCCTGATTTAATGAGGTCGGACGTGTTAGGATATTGCTATATGAGATCATGCATAAGAGTTGAATATCACTGATGGCTATATTGGAAATTCTTGAATACCCCGACCCTAGGCTTCGTAATATTGCACAACCTGTAGCAGAGGTGAATGAAGATATTCGCCGAATTGTCAATGACATGTTGGAAACCATGTATGCAGCTAAAGGAATTGGTCTGGCTGCTACTCAAGTGAATATCCATCAGCGTATTGTTGTAATGGATATGTCTGAAGAGAGGCACTCCCCTATTGTTTTGATTAACCCCCGCTTTGAAGGTCTTTCAACCGAAAAGTCCGAAATTAAAGAAGGGTGTTTGTCCATACCCGGATTTTACGAAACGCTAGACCGTATAGAAAAAATCAAATTAATTGCTCTAAACGAGCAAGGTGAAGAATACTCAATGGATTTAGATGGTTTGGCGTCAGTCTGTGTGCAGCATGAGCTTGATCATCTCGAAGGTAAACTATTTGTTGACTATCTATCTCGCCTAAAGCAGGATCGCATCAGGAAGAAGCTGGAAAAGAACAAGCGTTTGAGGGTATAACGAAACTGACATGTTTTATATTGCATATGAAAGGTTGTTTTTTTCTCCAAAATGCTTATTGCTTGTATGGATCTGACCTGATTAATTGCTTACGCTGTTGGCTTGCTTTACTGGTTCGATAAGTTAGCCTTATCTAGCAGGTTATTTTTTAATAATACCCATCATGCTTTTAACTACGCTATTGCAAGGAGCTTCAATGCAGTGCTGGTGTTTGGGTGATCAGCACAATAGAATAGTTTAAAAAATGATGGGTATAAGTCCTCTTTATAGCGCAGCGCTATTCGTTATTAGAATTTTGCTGGAAATGGGGTTTAATTTAGTCGTTAGTCAATAGTAGTTAGTAGTGCATTATCAATGAAAAGCCTTCGTCTTATTTTTGCCGGGACACCAATTTTTGCTAAAGAGCATATGCAGGCTATTCTAGATAGTCAGCATGAAATCATCGCTACTTATACCCAACCTGACCGGCCTGCTGGTCGGGGAAGACAGCTCAAGCCGAGCCCTGTTAAAGCGTTGGCCTTACAATATAACTTGCCGGTTTACCAGCCTCTTTCTCTAAAAGGTAAGGAACAGCAACAATTATTAGCCAAACTAAATGCAGACCTGATGGTGGTCGTTGCTTATGGACTCATATTGCCTCAGTCTATTCTGGATAGACCAACATTTGGCTGTATAAATGTACATGGGTCTATTTTGCCTCGTTGGCGCGGTGCAGCGCCTATTCAACGAGCATTAGCCGCAGGAGATACAAGCTCTGGTATAACCATTATGCAAATGGATTCAGGGCTTGATACTGGCGATATGCTGACTAAGGCTTGTTGTCCTATCTTTCCAACAGATAACGCATCAGATCTTCATGACCGGCTCATTGAGATAGGTAAGCCCGCACTGATTAAAGCCCTTGATATGATAGCCATTGGTAGTATTGGATCAGAAAAACAAGACAACGCTAATGCTTGTTATGCTCACAAGTTAAGCAAAGAAGAAGCGCAGTTAGATTGGAAAAAAACCGCTGTTGAGTTAGAGTGCCTAGTACGTGCTTTTAATCCTTGGCCTATTGCAAGGATGGTTATGAATGAACAAGTAGTCAAAGTCTATCAGGCAGTAAAGGCTGACTATAGTAGTAATGAAGCACCTGGTACGTTGATAAAAGCGGACAAAGAAGGATTTGACATTGCTTGTGGTGAGGGTGTTTTAAGAGTTACTCATGTCCAGCCACCATCGACCAGAATTATGTCGGTAAAAGACTTACTTAATAGCCGAAAGGCCTGTTTTACTACAGGTAAAAAATTCAGTTAAAACAACACTAATACTTTATGGCTAAACAATCTTCTGTTCGTCTGGCTGCCGCCAATGTGATAACAAGCGTCACTGGTGGTGAGTCATTAAGCACAGCGCTTCCTCGACAGCAAGCGCTCTTATCTGGCCGTGATCAGGCATTATTAGCAGAGCTTTGTTATGGAACGTTACGTAACTATCTGAAATTTCAGGCATGGTTAACGTTTTTAATGGGCAAACCATTAAAAGCTAAAGAGAAAGATTTAAACAGCTTAATATTGGTTGGTTTTTATCAGTTGTTCTATACTCGGATTCCTCCCCATGCCGCTATTGGGGAAACCGTCCAGGCTACTCGAAGCTTGGGAAAAGCTTGGGCGAGAGGTTTGGTGAATGGTGTGCTTCGCAATGCACAACGACAAAGGGATAAATTGCATGCGCTGGAGCTCACCGACCAAAACTGCGCCACAGCGCACCCTCACTGGTTGGTGGAGGCTTTACGTTCGGCATGGCCTGAACATTGGCAACAGATTATAGCAGCTAACAATCAACAGCCTCCTATGAGTCTTAGGGTAAATAGCCTCCAGATGAGCCGAGGTCGTTATCTGAAAAAACTGCTAGACAACTGCATTGAGGCAAGCCAATCACCTGTTTCACCTCAATGCTTAACGCTTAATGCACCGGTATCAGTAAATTTGCTTCCACTATTTTCTCAAGGTGTCGTTAGTGTTCAAGATGAGTCTGCGCAGCTTGCAGGTGTTTTGCTGCCAGCAAAGCCTGGCGACAGAGTGCTAGATGCCTGCTGTGCCCCAGGCGGTAAAACTTGCCATCTGCTAGAGCAAATTGAAAACATTGAGCTTCATGCGGTAGACCATGACGAAACAAGATTGATTCGTGTCAAAGAGAATCTTGAGCGACTAAACCTCTCAGCCTCTGTTATTTGTGGTGATGCAACACAGCCTGAGACATGGTGGGATGGCAAAGCTTATGATCACATTTTGCTTGATGCTCCTTGCTCGGCAACGGGTGTTATTCGAAGGCATCCCGATATTAAATTATTGAGAAGAGCTTCGGATATTATGACCCTTGCTCAGCTTCAAGAAAAGCTGCTTGACCGAATATGGTGTTTGCTGAACCCTGGTGGTACCTTGCTTTATGTCACTTGCTCTATTATGCCTCAGGAAAATCACCAGCAAATCAAAGCATTTTTAGCAAGGCATACTAATGCTGCATTGCAGAAAATTCATGGCAACTGGGGGTATGATACAGGCTACGGCAAGCAGATTTTTCCCAGTAGGGGTGATGGCTTTTTCTATAGCTTGATCCAAAAATCAGCCACTATAACCGAATAAGTGACGATGAAAATAATTATTCTTGGTGCTGGTCAGGTAGGTGGTACGCTTGCAGAAAACCTTGCCAGCGAAGAAAATGACATTACTGTTGTAGATACCGATGGTATGCGACTTCGTGAACTGCAAGATAAAATTGATATCCGTACTATTCAGGGGATGGCCTCATTCCCTGCTGTATTAAAGCAGGCCGGAGCCGACGAAGCTGACATGCTGGTAGCTGTGACAAACAGCGATGAAGTCAACATGATTGCTTGTCAGGTTGCTTACACTTTGTTTCACACACCTTCAAAAATAGCCCGGATTCGTCAAGCAGCCTATCTTAGCAAAAGCCGTCTGTTTAATGATGATGCTTTACCTATTGATGTGCTAATTAGTCCAGAGCAGGTGGTAACCAATTACATTAAAAGGCTATTAGAGCGACCTGGAGCATTACAGGTGGTTGATTTTGCCAATGGACGAGCTCAGTTGGTTGCGATGAAGGCTTATTATGGTGGGCCTTTGGTTGGGCAGGAATTACGTTATATCAGGGAGCATATGCCGGGTATTGATACCCGAGTGGCAGCTATCTTTAGGCGTGGTCGAGCCATTATGCCAAAGGGCACAACAGTTATTGAAGTGGATGATGAAGTTTTTTTCATTGCAGATAAACGACATATCAGAGCAGTGATGAGCGAATTACAGCGTCTTGATGATGACTGTAAACGTATTCTTATTGCTGGGGGCGGCAATATTGGTTTAAGACTTGCTCAAGCAATTGAAGACGATTATGCCGTAAAAATTATTGAACGCAATATGCATCGTTGCCAATTTCTATCTGAGTCACTCAGTAGAGCAATGGTTTTTAATGGCAATGCTTCAGACAAGGAGTTATTAGTTGCAGAAAATATTGCAGAAACAGATATTTTCTGCGCGTTAACCAACGATGATGAAGCCAATGTTATGGCGGCTATGCTAGCTAAGCGTCTTGGTGCCAGAAAGGTTATGGCGCTGATCAATAACCCTGCTTATGTTGATCTTGTGCAAGGAGGAGAGATTGATATTGCTATTTCGCCGCAACAAATCACTACCGGAAGTCTTTTAAAGCATGTTCGAAAAGGTGATGTAGTAAATGTTCACTCACTCCGTAGAGGAGCTGCTGAGGCGATGGAGGCAATAGCTCATGGAGATGAAAATACATCTAGAGTAGTTGGAAGAAGTATTTCACAAATAGAGCTGCCGCAAGGTACGACCATTGGCGCTGTGGTACGGAATGATAAAGTAATGATTGCCCATGATAGCACGCGGATTGAATCAGGAGATCACATCATATTATTCCTTACTAACAAGAAACGAATTAATGAAGTCGAACACCTTTTTCAGGTTGGATTAGGGTTCTTTTGATGCCTCTTGGGATTTCAGGGCGTTATTTTAGCATGGGAGTATTAGTAGCTCATGATAATTATCGCCAAAAAAATCAATGATATCCTATGAACCGAAGCATAAATATCTCTAGATTCTGAGTATAAGCATTTTCTAATCGTCTAAGTTTAAAGAAAGGCCATGATGTTATTATTGTCTGATTAATCAAACTTCTTTATTTTCATCGTGTATATAACAAGGCCAAAAATAAGGTGTAATTAGCGTGATAACTGCTAAAAATAATAAGGCTGCATATTATGGACAACAAAAAATCACTTATATTATTTGATGTAACACATAGTGCTTATGATGCTGAAGAATTAAAGAAAACAACACTAAAAAGTATTGAGGTAATTAAAATATATAATTGTTTTCATGGGAAAAAAATATGGAATGAGTCTCAGAGGCAGACATATACCAATAATTGCCTTTATGCATCATTTGATGATGCAGCAGCATTTGCAGAAACCATTCGAGCCCGCGGAAGAACCATTTATATTAAAGAAATGCCTGCTTTGCTTATAAAAAATAATAACTATGGCATTATCCTAACTCAGCTTAATGAGAGCTGCCCTTTAACAGCCTATTCAGCTATGGCTATCCGAGAAGATTGCCCAAAAGGAACAATGAAAATTGAGCAATATGGAAATAATTACTTAGCCAAAGGCGCCCCCATGGAAGGCGTGTTATTGTCATTCCGACATAACAGCCGTTTTTGGAAAAAAGAGCAGCCAGACCAGGATTCAGTTATAGTTGCTTACGCTGATAATAAGTTAACCTTTGATCCACTAAAAACAACAGAACTTAAAGCGTGGAAGTCTAAGTCTGGGGGTAAAAATCAACTGCTTAATTGGAATGAAGAACCAAGCAATATTCGACAAAGTGCAATCTTAAGACATTATAGACAGGCAGGGTTTCAAGAAAAGAAAAGCAGCATGTTTGAACCTGTTAAGGCTAAAAAATTAAGCCAGAATACTTTGCTTAAAGCAATTAAAGACCAAGTAAAAAATGACTTGTTTTTTTTCTACCGAGAACATGATATAGATGGCTATCTGGGTGGTACTTGTGAGTTTTGGGTTGAGCTAAATAATCAATGTGATGCTATAAATAGTAGCTATCTTCTTTACATAAAATCTCCAAAAAAAGGGATAGAAATTTTTGAGGTAGAACAAACAACTTACGAAATAACTCACCGGCTAGATTTATCAAAATGGGATTTGGCAGCATAAAAGCTATAAAAAAACGTACAATATTATAAATAATATTTCATACAGCCTGTGTATTACAGAGTAGCGCTTTCTCTGCAATAAAAAAATAAACTAAAGTACACAGTATTATCCACAGAAGCCCACATCTTATCCACAGGCTTATACTCTTAGATAGAAATAGGTATAATCCTTTCTGTTTATTCTGAATTCGGTCTTTTTTTATTCAAAGCCTCTAAAAGGTAAAGTAGTGACTTGTCAAAGTACGCCTGATATTAATACTTTTCAGGGATTGATTCTAGCCCTTCAACAGTACTGGGGTCGCCAGGGCTGTGTAATTATGCAACCTCTTGATATGGAGGTTGGCGCTGGCACTTTTCATCCAGCCACCTTCCTTCGTGCTATAGGGCCTGAGAACTGGAATTCAGCCTATGTTCAGCCTTGTAGGCGCCCTACTGACGGTCGTTACGGGGAAAACCCAAATCGGTTACAGCATTATTATCAGTTTCAAGTGGTTATGAAACCATCGCCTAATAATATTCAAACGCTTTATTTAGAGTCGTTGAAAGCGCTTGGTATTGATCCTTTGGTGCATGATATTCGCTTCGTTGAAGATAATTGGGAGTCACCTACGCTCGGTGCTTGGGGGTTAGGGTGGGAAGTCTGGATGAATGGAATGGAAGTAACACAGTTTACTTATTTTCAACAAGCTGGTGGCCTAGAATGCTTTCCTGTAACAGGTGAAATTACCTATGGTCTCGAACGCTTGGCAATGTATTTACAGGATGTTGATAACGTCTACGATCTAGTTTGGGCTAAAGGGCCTCAAGGTAAAGTGACTTATGGTGATATTTATCACCAGAATGAAGTTGAAATGTCTACCTTCAATTTTGAGTATGCTGATACTGAGGCGCTTTTTCAGCAGTTTGATTTCACTGAGCAGCAAGCTCATGGTTTGATAGAGCTTGATTTACCCTTACCTGCATATGAATTTGTTTTGAAAGCTTCTCACACATTTAATTTACTGGATGCAAGACACGCTGTTTCTGTTACTGAAAGACAGCACTATATCCTTAAAGTTAGAACACTGGCACGCGCTGTAGCAAAAGCGTACTTAAATACTCGACGAAAAATGGGCTTTCCGCTAGCTGATGATGCAAACAGAGAAATATTTATGAACCAGTTAGTAAAGGCGGAAAATGAATGAATACCCAAGATTTTTTGGTTGAGTTAGGAACAGAAGAGTTACCTCCAAAAGCGCTTAAAAAACTCTCTGCAGCATTTACAGATGGTATTCTATCAAGGTTAGATGCTGCCCAAATCGGTTATGGTGCACATCAATCATTTGCGACACCTCGACGTCTTGCACTATTGATTAAAAGATTGGAAACCGCTCAGCCAAGTCAGACAATAGAGCGGCTGGGTCCTGCAGTAGATGCTCCAGAAAAGGCAGTGGTAGGGTTTGCCAAGTCTTGTGGCATTAGTATTGATAAATTAGAGCCTGTGAAAACCCCAAAGGGGACGCGGCTCGGGTATCGTTATACTAAGCAAGGCGTAGAGACTTACTCGTTATTAGCAGAAATGGTTTCGCAATCATTGAGTAACCTACCCATACCTAAGCGGATGCGTTGGGGTGCCCACCGCGATGAGTTTGTACGCCCAGTTCACTGGCTTGTCATGTTGCTAGGTAACAAAATAGTTGACTGCAATATTCTTGGCTTGCAGGCAGGAAAGCAGTCCTTTGGTCATCGTTTTCATGCTAACCAGTCGATTACTATAAATAGCCCAGCTGATTATCAACAGATTCTCAAGACAGAAGGTTATGTGATAGCTGACTTTAGTTATCGTAGAGATATTATACGCTCTCAAGTGATGCTTGAGGCTGAAAAGTTAAAAGGCACAGCTGTTATCTGTAATGACTTGCTGGACGAAGTTACTGCTCTGGTAGAATGGCCTGTGGCACTTTCCGGTCATTTTGATGAAACGTTTCTTTCTGTTCCGGATCAAGCATTGATATCAACCATGAAAGAGCACCAAAAATATTTTCATGTTATTGATGAAAAGGGTTCTCTTAAGCCACACTTTATTACTGTGTCTAACATAAAAAGTCGAGAGCCGAAACAAGAGATACTAGGAAACGAGCGAGTCATTAGACCACGACTGTCTGATGCTAAATTCTTTTTTGAAAAAGATAAAAAAATAACTCTTAAACAACGTAGAGAAGAACTTAAATTAATAGTGTTTCAGTCTAAACTTGGCTCAATTTTTGATAAAACCGAACGTATTGCAGTATTAGCTAAGTGGATTGCTGAGCAAGAAGGTAGCAATGGCCATGTGGCAGAAAAAGCAGGAAGGTTGTCAAAGTCAGATCTTGTTTCTGAAATGGTTCTAGAGTTTCCTGAATTGCAAGGAATTATGGGGCAATACTATGCTAAACATGATGGCGAAGAACCTGAAGTGTGTACCGCTATCAATGAGCAGTACATGCCTCGGTTTTCTGGCGATGATCTTCCCTTTAGTATAACAGGGTCAGCTCTAGCTATTGCGGATAAAATTGATACGATTGTAGGTATTTTTGGTGTTGGCCTTTTACCGACGGGCAGTAAAGATCCTTTTGCTCTTAGGCGTGCAAGCATTGGTGTGCTACGTATCATTGTTGAAAAGAAGTTAAACCTTGATTTAAGGAATCTCATTAAGAAAGCCGCTGAAGTGTATAAGAGCGCAGCTATAGAATTAAGCGAACATAAAAAGATTGAAACGGCAGTGTTCGCCTATATTATGGAAAGATTTGATGCATCTTATCAAGAAAAAGGTGTTGCAGCCGAGGTGATTAACGCTGTTAAAGCATTAAGCCCATCTAGACCGCTTGATTTTGATCAGAGAATAAAAGCTGTTTGTCGTTTTTATGAAATGAAAGAGGCAAAATCACTTTCTTCAGCGAATAAACGCGTTTCAAATATTATGGCAAAGGCTGGAGATTTTGTTATTCCTGATATCATTGACGAAAGTCTTCTTAAAGAAGTAGAAGAGGTGAATTTAAAAAACGCGCTGATATCCAAGAAAGAAGAGATAAGACCTCTACTAGATCAGGGCCGTTATGCCGTGGCAATGGAATCGTTAGTTGACCTGAAAGATCCTGTGGATATCTTTTTTGATAAAGTGC
Organism: Endozoicomonas sp. (ex Botrylloides leachii); assembly: GCA_028728195.1. Taxonomy (GTDB): domain Bacteria; phylum Pseudomonadota; class Gammaproteobacteria; order Pseudomonadales; family Endozoicomonadaceae; genus Endonucleibacter. The sequence goes on along the minus strand of JAQYUY010000152.1, from coordinate 2,225 downwards.
TGGTGAATTCAGATAATCAAGCGGTAAAGCTTAATCGGTATGCCTTGTTAAAACAGCTACGCAGTCTTTTCCTTCATGTTGCAGATATTTCTTTGTTACAAAAAGCTTAAAAAGCTGTTCATAATATTCAGTATGACGTCTTTTTTTAAGTTATGTATAAGTATAGCTGCCTTCAGTAGTTTACAAACAAGACTGAAATTTTTGAGATATGTGTCGTTTAATTATAAGCTATATCAATAGGCCGCATAACTAGGTGCGGCTATTTTTAAGCAATTTTCCTATCGAAGAAAAGTTGCTACATAATAGCTGGGTGTTGTTATAAGGTACTTTTGCTAGACCGAAAAGGTTGATTTTTACATATGCTAATTTTACCTTTAGCGCTTCTTTTGAATAAAAGAACTGCAGAAAACATGAAAGCTCATACCACTACCTAATGAATAAACTCATTATTATGGATAGAGATGGAGTCATTAATGAAGACTCTGATCTCTATGTCAAATCTGCTGAAGAATGGCAACCTATTTCAGGCAGCATAGACGCTATGGCTAATCTGACTCAGTCAGGCTACTTGGTTGCTATTGCCACAAACCAGTCAGGGCTTGCCAGAGGCTTATTTTCTGAAAAAGAGCTTACCGATATGCATGAAAAAATGATCCAGCTTGTGGATCATGCTGGAGGAAAAATTAGCTCAATACAATTCTGCCCACATCACCCTGATGATGGTTGTGCCTGTAGAAAGCCAAAACCAGGCATGCCAATGACTATTTTAAAAGAACTAAATGTTCAGCCAGAAAATAGCTGGTTTGTCGGTGATACCTTAAAAGATATTCAGTCAGGAAAAAAGGCAGGCTGTAAAACAGCCTTAGTAAAAACGGGTAAAGGCTTGCAAGCCCTCACCAAGGGTGAAGGGTTAGAGGACACTTTAGTTTTTGATAATCTTGCTGAATTCTGTAACTACATTATCAAGATAGGTTTTTAATGCTATTTATATTGCAAATAGTTAGAACTGCGGCATTCTACTTTTGTTTTGCGCTGTGGACTATGTTTTATCCAACACTAATACTGTTGATTATTAATTTTGTTCCCTACAAGAAAAGGCATCAATTATTGGCGAAAAATTGGAGTCTTGGGGCCATTTATTTATGCCGTTGGATTTGCGGTGTTCGTTGGCAGGTTCATGGGTTTGAAAACATACCTGAAAGGCCCTGCGTTATTATTAGCAATCACCAGAGTAGCTGGGAAACGTTTTTTCTACAGACACTAGTCACACCACAAAACCAAGTGTTAAAGCGAGAGTTACTAAATATCCCTTTTTTTGGTTGGGCACTGCGAGCAATCAAACCGATAACAATCAATCGAAGTGATCCACGAGAGGCGATAAAACTAGTGAGAACGCAAGGTAAAGCGCTTTTAGATAATGATATTCCAGTACTTATTTTTCCTGAAGGAACTCGAAACCCTAATGGGGAGCTAGGTAAATTTTCAAGAGGTGGCTCGGGATTGGCATGTTCTGCTAATGTAGATATTTTACCTATTGCTCACAATGCAGGAAAATACTGGCCTAATAATCGATGGATAAAAACGCCGGGCTCTATTCAGGTGTTTATTGGTAAACCCATGACAACAAATGGTAAAGGCTCTGCTGAAGTTAATAATGAGGTGAGAGAGTGGATAGCTAAAAAGTTGGCTTCCTGTTAAGTATTGGGCAAGCGGTGGGCTAACCCTATTATTTTTACATAATGTATTAAACTAAACAGGCCAAGACATACACATACTCACCTGTCCATACAGGTTGTGGTGCATGTTTTTGCTGGGTAGATTATCAAGTATACCGTATCTGATTTGAAAAAATAGATACACTGGGGCAGTTTTACCTATAATACCAATCATCTTTTCTAACTACGCCATTGCACTGGCCATTTGAATACTAGCATTGCATTGAAATTCTGAGCAATAGTCCTGCCTGCTATTACTCGTCATTACATCTTGTTCTGGAGTCTAGAAGGCTCATTACGGTAGTTAAAAAAATGACTGGTATAAATATCTTATGCTAAACGACAAAATAAATTTATTTAGGAATTAAGATTAAATATATTTATAAGAATATAACCTGATGTGTGACTTTAAATTGAGAGCATAGGCGCAAACTGCATAGGCTCACGCCCAGCTTGAATGTTCAAGTAAATGCCAACAGTGATGCCCAGCAGCTTCCGAGCTACACGACT
>JAQYUY010000151.1 GCA_028728195.1 Endozoicomonas sp. (ex Botrylloides leachii) | reverse complement strand
ACGGCAAATGAGGATCGCTCTCCAATTGAATATGAAATTTATTATCAAGGAAGTCAGGCAGGATGAAGTATCGACAGAAATCTCAAACAAAAGTGTCCGGTTCTAGTTGACCAGTACATTAAATAACGTGCTGACTATGGCAACCTTGAGAGGCTATTGCAACTCACTGCCACCATGATAGTATGGGTGCCTAAAATTTATAAATAGCTTAAAATAGTTTGATATCACAACCCTTGTATTGGGATGATCTTACTTATTCAATCTATTTACATTAAGCAATTAATTAGCTTGCGTTTATTTTCTAATGATTACCAAATCCACAAGAAAAAATACAAATAAAAACGCATTTTAATCTAAAGCTCAATGCAATTGTTCGCTTGATAACTTATGATTTTTCCCCATTTGTTATACGCCCTTTTCTTATCTTATTTTCCTTTATGGAGTATCCTTTATGCTAAAAAATGCCTTTGGTACATTACAGAAAATTGGCCGAGCATTAATGCTGCCGGTTGCTGTATTGCCGATAGCCGGTATTTTACTTGGTGTTGGCACGGCGGAATTTTCATTTATCCCTGCGGTTATATCACATATCATGGCCCAGGCAGGCGGCTCTGTTTTTAGCAATCTTCCCATTATCTTTGCCATAGGTACAGCCATTGGCCTTACGGAAAATGACGGTGTCTCATCTGTAGCTGCTGTTGTTGGCTATGTGGTTATGCTCGGCACCATGGGGGTGATGGCAACGCTGCTGCATATTAAGACATCATCCATGATGGGCATTAACACCATTGATACAGGCGTCTTTGGCGGTATTATTTCCGGTGTTATCGCCTCCATTATGTTCAATAAATTTTATAAAATAAAACTGCCAGAGTATCTCGGTTTTTTTGCGGGTAAGCGCTTTGTACCTATCGCCACAGGCATTGTAGGCATCTTTGCAGGTATTGTCCTTAGCTTTATCTGGCCGCCGATACAACACGGCATTGACCATTTTTCCCAATGGGCGGTAACAAAAGACCCCGTAATGGCCGGTTTTGTTTACGGTGTTGTAGAAAGAGCACTGCTTCCCTTTGGGCTGCATCATATTTGGAATGTGCCTTTTCAAATGGAAATGGGTAAATTTATCAGCGCTAGCGGTAAAGTATACACCGGTGATATCCCTCGCTTTTTCGCTGGAGACCCCACCGCAGGATTTTTAGCTGGAGGCTATTTATTCAAGATGTTTGGCCTTCCAGCAGCGGCTTTAGCTATCTGGCACAGCGCAAAACCTGAAAATAAAAAGCTAGTTGGCGGCATCATGCTCTCTGCTGCATTAACATCCTTATTAACAGGCATTACAGAACCTATTGAGTTTTCTTTTCTCTTTGTTGCACCTATTTTATACGTCATACATGCCATATTAGCCGGCTTGGCTTTTGCCATTACTAATTATCTTGGCATTAAAATGGCCATGTCGTTTTCCAATGGCTTGATTGATTACATCCTTTATTACAGTATTGCTACTAAGCCACTGTGGCTAATTTATCTAGGCATTATTTATGGCATTGTTTACTACACGGTATTCAGAGTGCTTATCACTGTACTCGACTTAAAAACACCTGGACGAGAAGATGATGATGAAAGCACCAAGAAACTTGTGATATCTACTGATCTAGCACATAAGCTTATTTCTGCTTTCGGTGGGAAAGGAAATATTAAAAATCTTGACGCCTGTATTACCCGATTAAGGGTCACTGTAAACAAACCTGAAGACGTTGACCAAGCTACTATCAAAGAACTTGGCGCAACGGCTATCGTTGTGGTGGGACACAATATGCAAGCTATTTTTGGCCCCCAGTCCGATAATATTCGCACAGAAATGAAAGAAGCCATGAAAGCTACATAAAAGTTGAATCTGCACCCAAACCATGTTTAATTAAAAAAACACTTCCCTTCAAGTAAGTTAAGTGAATTATTAACCTGATGAGCCGGTCTAAAATTGTATTTTTTCAGACCGGTTTAAAAGGTAAAGACGGTAAGCCTTGACGCCGGATTATATGCAGGATATTGCATACCCGTATCCAGTATGCCCATACAAATCTTGTTTGCTAACTATCGTAATGAGTATCAGCCGCCGGAGCCCAGAACAAGGCAAAATGGCGAGTAATAGGGCTATTTCGAGGCGCTCCAACGCCATACTCGGTTTGGATGGCCTGCGAATAACATAGTTAAGTCAAAGCCCTGATGAAGAGCAGTTATACTCCGGTATTAGTCTTTGCTGGCAATAACTTCTATTTCGATTTTTACATCTTTTGGTAACCGAGCCACCTCAACAAGGCTACGAGCTGGATAGGGCATAGAAAAATACTGCTTGTATACTTCGTTGATATCAGTGAAATCATTCATGTCTTTGACAAATACAGTAGCTTTACGTACATGATTCATGGTATAGCCAGAGGCTTCCAGCACCGCTTTTATATTTTTTAGACACTGATGTGCCTGATCTTTAATATCTTCAGATAAGCTACCAGACTCTGGTTCTATAGGAATCTGACCCGAGGTGATTAACATATTGCCAAACTGAATACCTTGTGAATAAGGTCCAATCGCAGGGGGCGCATCTGGCGTTTCAATAACTTTTACCATAGTACTTACTCATGTTATAAATTATGACACTGAATTCTAGAGGGCTATCGGTCTCTTGTCATAGGAGAAAGATCAATGAAATAGTCTATTTTAGTATAAATACGTATCTTTATTGATCTTTCATGTGACTCTTCTTTTTAAAAGAGCGACTGCCCTGCAGCTCCTCGAAATAGCCCTGCTATTAATTGTTATTGAGTCTAGCTGCCCATACTCATTAAGGTAATTAGAAACTACGACAGGTATTACTTCTTTGTGATAATTAAATATCCTCTGTTTTCATTTGTATCAAATGTTCCCATTGATTTAATTAAATCTTTGGCTTTAATCCAAGCCCATGGGTATTTAGTTGGGTTCACATCCATAACTAAAAAAGAGTCAGTTTGTTTATCATAAGAAGCGATAGGTGAAATATGGCCACTTCCCTTTTGATTTACTTCACTTCTCCTATAATTTACTACAATAAAATCATTTTGATTTTCTAGCACTTTAATTGCATTTCTTTTAAATTCATTAATATCTTTTTTTATATTTTTAACCACATAAATTTTACTGCTAACATCATAGCTAAGAAATAGCTTATGAAGTTGTCTTAGCTGCAAGCCCCAATCCGATTTCCCTTTTATTTTTTTTCCATAAATTATTTCCCAGCTTTTAATATTTGAATTTTTTTCATTTATAACATTATATGGAGTATACTTTTTTAGTGTTGGATTATAATCCCCTGAAAATTTAAATATCCCATTCATCTCCGTTCTCTGATTAATGACATTATCTTTTTGAAACAACGCATTTAAGACAATAGACATTGTTGTTGGGCCACATACAATGCCATTTGGCTGAGCAATGAAATGATTAGCAAGCTCAAAAAAATCATTACTAATCGACCTTCTAAACATTTCTTTCCCTTTTTTTGAGTTCCAGTCGATATAGCTTGCGTATATATTAGAAGTAAATATGATTAATATTATAAAGATTGTCTTCATTTAAATTCCATTTTAAATTGAATAGTTTATTTTTCTTTTGTCATAACCTGGTAACAGTTCAGAGATTGTGACTAATTTCAATCATTGGCTTAGAGGCTGCCTCAAAAAATTAGAAACAACCCTCTAGCAAACCGGCATGAACTATTTCTTATTAGCATTGCTAGCAGTAACAGCAGAAGGGTGCGGTGGTGTTGAAAGGGTTGCTAAATACATACCTTTAACTACGTTTAATGCTTGAGTTAACGGGTAATCTTCTTCTAGAATGCGCGTCTGGTTTTCTTTCCTATCACGCTCAATTTTTCCTTTGCTGTCCTTTTTCGTGCGGTTAAAGACTCTTGGGTTATTGCTAAGATGACCTTTTAAATCAGCTTCTTTATAGTGAGTATCTTCATTTTCAAGGGGTGTTATTTTAACTGGACTCAGAACAATATCTGGCTTAATGCCTTCGGCCTGAATAGAACGTCCATTTGGCGTATAGTACAAGGCGGTAGTTAGTTTTAAACCGCGTTCTTTATCAACGCTCAGAGGTAGCACGCTTTGTACCGATCCTTTACCAAATGACGTACTACCAATAATTATTGCACGATGGTGATCCTGCAAAGCACCAGCCACAATTTCAGACGCTGACGCAGAGCCACCATTAATTAATACTACCAACGGAACATTGCCAGCGGGGTTGGAGGGGGTTGCATTGAAGCGGAATTCAGCGTCACTTATACGTCCTTGAGTATACACAATCAACCCTTTTTTCAAAAAAGCATCCGCAACACGAACGGCTGACTGGAGAACACCGCCGGGATTATTTCTAAGGTCAAGAACTAAACCTTTTAGGTTATGATCTTTTTGATCTTCCTTTAGTTGTTTTAGATTTTTAATCAGCTCTTTATCTGTGTTGGATTGAAATTGACTAAGTCTAATATAGCCGTATCCCTCTTCAAGGGTTTTTCTTTTAACGCTTTGAACTTTTATTATGTCACGTTTTATAATGAGGTTAATCGGCCTTGCTTTGTTATATCGAGTAATGGTTAATTTAATTGGCTCACCGAGTTTTCCTCGCATTTTTTCTACTGCTTGCATTAGCGTCATCCCTTTAACTGGTGAATTATCTAATTTAATGATTAAGTCACCAGCCTTAACTCCTGCTTTGTAAGCAGGCGTATCATCAATCGGAGTGACAACTTTCACGTAGCCATCCTGCATGGTCACTTCCATACCCAAACCGCTAAATTCTCCGGAAGTATTTATTTCCAATTCTTTATATTCTTTTGGTTTGAGGTAGGCAGAATGCGGATCAAGCTCACTAAGCATACCTTTAATTGCTGAATCTAGTAGGGTTTTATCATCTACCTCTTCTACATAGGCGGACTTTATCCTTTGCATAACTTCTGTAAAGATTCTCAATTCATCCAGTGGTAGTTTGCCTTGTTCTTTTTGAGGTGCCTGCTTTAGCAGTTTGACCTGTGCAGCTCCTTTGCCAACACTCGGGCTATCAGCTGATCCTGAGATAGGATAACTTAGGATCATCACCAGCATTATCCATATTAGCCGGTGAAATGGAGTGGTTGTGGCCATGTATGCTCCTGCACAATTTTATTGTAAATCAGGCCAAATATGGCCCTTGGTAATGTATCGGTTGATATCAATGAAACTGGAATGGCCCATACTCTTAACCATTGGAAATGATTGATTTTTCAGTTATTTTTTTACTGCCTATGCAGATGCCAACATTCGAGCTTGTACTTCAGCAAAAATCAGCATTGGAATCTCGATATAAAACGTCATGGGATGCTAGTAAGTGCGCCGCGTAAAAGTTATTTTCTGAGATCTGAAGGTTGGTCAATACTTGCGATGACCAAACTCTGAGGAAGAGTGAATTTTAAAAAAGGAAAAGCTCAAACTAGAAAATGGGGCCGCGGTAGTCATCTGAACGATGAATAAACCGAACAACTGATTGAACATATCTCAGGGCACACATACGTCTATAATCATCAACTTATGCGTACATTTTTTAGCCTTGAGTTATGACATATAGCGTGTCAGGTCTGGATAAATGGCTACATCAACAAAGCTTCACCTACAAAAAGCCAAAGGGAGTTGATAGCATCATCGAAACGACAGGCAGCTGCATGCATATTGCAGGACCGAATTAAACAACCTGTCTACTACTATTTTTAATCAATTAAGAAATGGTTAATGGTGAAGTTATTATTGCGTTTTTTAGGAAAGTCAGATCCATGTATGATTATCAGTGATGGAGCCATTTCAAAGGGTCTTGGGCCTTGCCCTTGTATCGAATTTCAAAATACAATCCTGGAGCTGTTTGACCGCCAGAGGTGCCTGCAAGCGCAATAGGCTCCCCAGCTAACGCCATGCCACCTACCTGTTTAAGTAACAGCTGATTGTGGGCATATAAGGTAAGATACCCTTTGCCATGATCAAGAATAATTAATTGACCATACCCTCGCAACCGGTTGGCAAACACTACCCTGCCATCATATACCGCTTTAACTTTTTGCCCTTTTCTAGCAGCTATACGGATACCTTGCCAGCGTATTTTTGTATTAGCTATATTTTCGTTAAAGCGAGAGAGCAGCTTGCCTTTTATTGGCCAAGGCAAATTGCCTCTCATTTTATTTATTGGAGTATTGCTAAGGCTATTTTTACTTTTTAACTGGGCAAGAATACCTTCAAGTTCAGTGCGTTGGTTTTCAATATCACCAAGTTTGGTGCTATTTTTGCGATATTGTAACTGCAATACAGCAATTAATTTTTTTCGCTCAGCGCGTTGTTTATTGAGTGCTTCTTGTTTTTGTTTCAGATCACGGTGTTTTGATTGCAGTATTTCATTAATGCTGTGCTTCTCTGCAACATTGGCCTTTAGTTCAGCAATGGTCGATTGAAAAGCTTTTAGGTTTTTTAACTGTGCTTGCTGAAGATAATCAAAGTATACAAGCTGACGAGAAAGTAATTCAGGATCTTCTTGGTTGAGTATTAATTTTAGTCGATTATCACCACTTGTTTGGTATATAGAGCGAAGACTGGTGGCAATTAATATTTTTTGGCGTTGCTTTTTTTTAGTTAGCACTTGTTGCCTGCGTTCAAGTTTAGCTATGGTGTGATGACTGTTTTTAATCTGTTTTTCTATGGCATAAATATCTCGTTGCAGGGTATGAATGGCTTGCTCGGTTTGACTTAACTTCTGCTCCGTAGAGGTTCTTTTGCGATTAAGCTTTTTGAGACTATCTTGCAGCTCAGAAATCATGTTATCGAGTGCCTTTAACTCAGTTTTAGCTGATTGCTCTGACTGAGGTTGGGCTGATACTGTGATAATGGGAAAAACAAGCAAGGTAAATGTGGCAAAGATTAAGGCAGGAAGATTCATAGTTTGGTCATCACAATACGCATGGCTAGTTTACTTGCAGTATGCCTTTATTTTGGATGAAAATCCTGCGAGTGTATGCATTAAGAGCTTGTTTATGTTCTGTTGCAAAAGCTACTAAGGCAATAAAGGGTAGATAAGTATGAGACTGACATTCCTAGGGACATCAGCGGGAGCGCCAACCACTGAAAGAAATGTTACAGCGTTAGCCGTGGCTCTGGATGACAGTCGTAGTTGGTATTTGGTTGATTGCGGTGAAGCAACACAGCATCGCTTACTACATTGCCGTTACACACTGTCACGATTGAAGGCTATTTTTATTACCCATGTTCATGGTGATCATATCTTTGGTTTGCCGGGCTTATTAAGTGCTGCTGTAATGCAAGGACGTAAAGATCCACTCACCATTTGTGCACCTGAAGGTGTTGAATTATTTATTCGACAGGCATTTGCCATATCAACTCAGGATTGTCCATTTGAGCTCATTTTTATCAGGAGTGACCACTGTGAATTTAGTTATTGTGATAATGATGTAACCGTCACGTCCCATGGTTTATCTCACCGTGTTCCTAGTTTTGCCTACCGATTTTCTGAACAAGCTGTACCCCCTAGATTAAATGAAAATAAAATGGCAGCTTTAGGTATACCCCAAGGTCCATTATGGGGGCAGTTACAGCGAGGGGAGGCTATTAAGGGTAGTGATGGGCAGGTGATTTTTCCTGAACAAGTGTTAGCCTTGCCACCCAAAAAACGTGTGGTAGTTGTGGGTGGCGATAATGATCAACCTAAGCTACTGAGTCACGTATTAGCCGAAGCTGACATCTTGGTCCATGAGGCAACGTTTACTGAGGCTGCACGTAAGCAGGTAGGGTCGCAGTGGATGCACAGTACAGCAAAGCAGGTTGCAAAGGCTGCGACCCTTGCAGCATTGCCTCATCTTATTCTGACTCATTTCAGTGGGCGTTATCGCCTTAATGCTAAACCAGAGGAAGAGAGTGTTGAATTGCTAAAGCTAGAAGCGCAACGTTATTACCAAGGGAATATAATATTGGCAGAAGATTTTGCTACATGGCAGTTGCAACGTAACAAAAAGCTAGTGAGTTTAGGTTATTGCTCAAAGCAACTAAGCGGGTGAAATCAAGGTGTATATACAAGGTATACTAACCTGATGTGTGACTTTTAATAATCTAGCCAGAAAGGCATGAATACCGCCTAAAATAGAAGTGCGAACCACTATCCAGACGGTATCGGTCATGCCTGTAGAAGAGTTTATCATCAATATCT
>JAQYUY010000150.1 GCA_028728195.1 Endozoicomonas sp. (ex Botrylloides leachii) | reverse complement strand
TTTTCAGATGACTGCTGGTAGTGGTTGAATAGTGACAGTCCTTATAATCGCATTGAAAGGATTTTCTTGTGGTTTTTTTCTTTTTTTGGAGGATCTCATTATCATCAGATTCAGTATGTTTTCTTTTTTTACATTTGATTTTGTGCTCATTGAGAGCATTTAAAGTGTAAAAATTTTGGGAGCATTTCTCACATAAATAACAAATATTCGAAGTATCTTCTTCTGCTGGAAACCGTTCTTCATTAAACATAAGATTAAATTCATTATCCTTATGATCAATCTTCAATGAGATTATCACATCATATTGAATATCATTATTTGAATCCACTGTTAGAATGCCTGCATATTTACAACCAATTATCGAACTATTTAAAACGACCTGAATTGCCTTCTTTGCGCTTGAAGCATTATTCAATATACAGTAAGTTGGTTTTTCTCCATCCTCATTAATAGCAACAATAGAAGGATTATTATATTGCTCAGCATCTTGCATCAGAAACTCTTTTATTTTTTCTATCCCTTCCTTTTTTTTATTATGATATCCCAGTTCCTCGCAAAACATATAAATACCATTAGTATGACAATTAATAACTTTTATTTCACCAATACCAGCAACAGCAACAGCTAACTGACTAACCAAACCTAGCAATAGAAAAAATTTACTCAAATATAATCAGGGTTACTTCTTATGGAGATCGACTAACCTCTAAGATACCCTGTCTCCTTTTATAAAAAACGTACTTTAGCCTTATTATCACTCTATCAAAACTAAAACCCCTACTTTAAACCGGAAAACTTTGGTGGAACTTACTACAAAAGAGAAGTCCCCTGCGGCCTGTAGTCGAGCAAAGCATCAACAGAGTACTCGGCTGCGGTCAAACGGGGCTGGGTTACGCCACCTTTGATTACAGTAATGAACAGTGTAGTCACTTTTAAAAAAATTGCTTCAGTTGTAAGAGCTGTTTGGGCACTGTTGCAAACTAGACAGAAAGTATTAAAACACTAGCGCTTTGGTGTCACAGGCCAAATACCCTCTGGACACACTTATCGCCCACGACTCCTAGACAACACTTTACCGGATCTATCAAGGCTAACAGGCTCCCCCTTCTTCAGTGACTTGATCCGCTTTTCACCGTATTGCGTCAGTGGGACAACTAAAATAGCATTGTCTTTTTTTACCAAGGCCATAGTCTGACCAAAAACACGGCGAACCCCTTGGAAAAGACCTTTGCCCTTATCATTAGGCACAAATGCTTTATGGGGAAGTATAGCAATACCTGATTGACGCTTTTCTTCCCTTTCCTTAACGTAGTTTTGTACTGCTTGTTCAGGGGTTATCGTTCTTGCTCTATCAGCATCCCGTCGCATGATGTTATTTGACTGGGTTCTTTGCTGCTCCATGTGACTAGAAACATGACCCGACAATAACACTTCACTTCGGTTGGTGAGCTGAACCACACCGAGTTGGGGCAACTCTCGCAAACGGTTCTGGCTTGCGGGCGGCGGCTGGGTTCCAATTCTTGCAACACGGGGCTTGTTGATTCTCCTAGCTCGAATAGAGAACTCTTTGTCTCCTCTTGCTGCTCCATCACAGCCAAGGCTTCTTCTACTAGATCGTCTAGCTCGTCCAGCTCGTTCTTGGGGTCGGTCATCGCTATTTTCCTTTTTTTGGCGTAAAGAAAGGCGTAGTTTCTCTAGATAAGGGGCTTTAAACGTGACAGAGATATTCTGCTTAACCACTGAGGTAACAATCCGCTTTTGAAAGGCTGGTGAGCCATTAACCACAACAGACCCTCCGTAATTATTAGTCACTACCGTTAATGCTGATTTGATAGCCAAATCGTTCCAGTGTGTCGCTGTTACCAGCTGACCCGTATCCCGTATGGTTATTTCCCCAGATCGATATAACACTGTGCCACTTTTAGTCGTACGTTCTGGTTTCATCGCAAGACTGATGTTACTTTTCTGTCCATCTCCGGAAAGTGAGTCAACTTTAGTATGGCTTTGCTTTCGATGACGTAATGCTTCAAGTGCCGCCGCATTACCCTGATCTGACTCTTTTTTAAGCCAATCAGCCCAAGCAAGAGCAGTGTTTTTTTTATTAATCTGCTGCAGACTTTGGTGATATTCATTATTGATTTGGGATACCTTCGCTTTTAGTGTTCGAGAAGCTAGTAGATATAACGCTCGTTTTCCCAAACCTCTACCTGCCATCAACTTAATGGCTAGCCGTTTTAGTCTCCCAGCTTCCTTGGCTTCTGCTATCAACTTATTTTTTTTTGACCGTGCTGCACTGATCTGTTGTTGACGCTGCTGTTTATGAATGGCGTTTTCTTCTTTGTAGCTGAGATAAAGAGCCGTGGTATCAGGCTGCAATGGACGTTGCTGATAGCTTTTTTTAGTTGTCGCCTCCTGTAAGCTAGATACTTCTTGAAATCCCCCCAGACGCTTTTCAAGTGCCTGCTTAGACAGTAAGCGAGATACCGAACTGGCCTTAACGATAGTACTGGTTTCCTGAGCAACAAATACAAAGCCATTGCCCTGTTTTTTTATAAACAGTTTATGATTGGATAATATGCCTTGAAATGCCTCCCAACTATCTGCCGCCTGCAAGTCATTCAAACATTCACGCTTCATCCAACTAACCAGACTTTCTGTGCCTGAGTGATGTTCCATGTCAGCGGCCAGACTCTCTCCTAAAGAAATACCTTGCCCTCTATTAAGCACTTGTAACGTATATTCCCTTTCTATCTTGGCAGCTTCTTTAGATAGGGTCTTATACGCCAAATAAGGCTCATGAAGCGTTAACCGTTTAGGATGAATTTTATTGATTGCAATATGAACATGCAGGGCATCTGTATCACCATGAGCGACGCTCACCCGCTGGTAATCACTAAAACCAAGCACACCGCATAATCGATTCTCTATCACTTCAAGCGTATCAGTAGCGACATGCTCACCTGGAGCAAAGCTAAACAATAAATGGTAGGTTTTATCGCTTTTAGCGCGAGTATTTTGCTGCTGTACCGCCTCAATTTCACGAACAGCCCAATCTAGCGATTCACTGTGGCAATGCGTTATTTTAATAGCGCCAACACGTTCTTTAATGCCTTTATCATCAATAAGGTATTTTATTAAATCAGAATAACTACTTTTTGCACCCGCTTTTCTCCCTATTTTTTTAACAATCATTGGAAGCGATACCCCATCAAAATCAACGCGTAATTATTTTGCTTTCTGCGCAATCTCCAATAACAGCGTTTGATTTTTTTCTATTTTTTCAAGCACAGCTTTAAGGGTGGCTTTTGTTTTTTCTCCATCAAATCCCAATAAACGTTCTTTGTTAGATAACCACATTTTTAAAAGCCCGCCCAATCGCCCTTGATCTGCATTAATTTTGGCAAGCTCGGCAATCAATGCGCGGTCAATAGTACTTTTTGGTTCATAACCTAAACCAAGTTGTCGAAGGTAGGCCGCAACAGATAAATTAACCTGAGCTGCATGTGCTTTAATAACATCTGCCTCTTTTGGAAGAACAGGGACTCGAAGATGGGTGCTTGACTTCCGAGTGGGCTTCTTTTCTAGGACTTCAGGCTGCATTGAACCTTCCCCCTTTCTTCTTATGATAACGGCGGTAGCCGTTTGGCCTCGCAGAGCAAGACCTGTTGAGCACGAAGTGCGAATAAAGGCGGTGAAGTTAGGTAATCCCCTTGGGGGTTAGCTAACTTCACCTATCTTGCCCCTGAACTCAAGCCATACAAATTTCTGTTATACCCTTATATAACATTAAGGTTTATTTATTAAAATTAAGGAGTTATACCTAATTAAATAAACAGCTATAAAATGCTATTTCTTACGAGATACTCCTAATATATCGAATATAAGGCTCTCTATGGCTATTCAGCTATCACTGGTTTTAACTTGCTATAACAAGATATAAGCTTACTTATTAATAGGTATTTTTACTAGCTTGTACAACGAATTACGGAATGTTAATTAATAATAAATCTTCATAAAGTAAAAGAGATAAGGCTTTTAACACTCAGGATATCCCTATGGAATCAATCCTAGAAAAACTAAGCAAAACCCCAGAGCGTAGAGGAAGCAAAAAAATGAAATTCCTCGCCCTGAAAAATCAGATTGAAGAGGCGTTAGAAGGCGGTTATTCAGTCATGGCTATTTGGGAACTATTGCGCACGGAAAATCAGTTGGACATGACTTATCAGCATTTTACTTTTTGCGTAAGATCTTATATCCGAAAAAAGACAATCGAACAACCAAGCCGTGAATACACGGAAAAAAAACAAGCCAATAACCTTAAAAATAAAACATCAACGAAAAAAATTTTTTATCACCCAGATACCCCACCGCCTGATAAAGAATTATTTTGAGGTCAACACATAATTAATAAGGACCCGTTATGAGTACAATCCATTTTATTTTACAGGGTAAGGGCGGCGTCGGAAAAAGTTATATTGCCTCACTTTTGGCACAATACCAAAAAGAAAAAAGCCCATCCATCAAATGCTTTGATACTGATCCGATTAATAAAACCTTTTCTCAATACAGCGCACTGGACGTCAAAAAAATAGACCTATTAGAAAATGCCAAAATAAATGAGCGTCAATTCGACCACCTTATCACAGAGATATTTTCTGATACGGAAAGTAATTTTGTTATTGATAATGGGGCAGCATCTTTTATGCCTCTGTCTAACTATCTTTTAGAAAATGGTGTTTTCACCGCACTCAATGATGCAGGAAAAACAATCTATATTCATACGATCATTGTCGGCGGACAAGCACTAAGAGACACCGCAAGTGGCTTAAATTCACTGGCTCAGCAGTTTGGAGAACAGGCTAAACTGGTTGTCTGGTTAAACGAATTCTTTGGTAAAATATTCTATAGCGGTCAGTCATTTGAAGATATGAAAGTCTACAAAAACAACCAAAAATGCATCGCTGGCATGATAACAATCACTCAAAAAACAAGAGAAACCTTTGGGCTTGATATTGAAAACATGCAGAAAGCAAAACTAACGTTTGACGAAGCCATAGCTGATCCAAAAGTTCACATTATGAACAAACAGCGACTGAAGATGACAAAACGAGAAATATGGCAGCAGTTAGACGATCTATTTAGTTAAATCTCACTATTTTAGGGTATATCCTCCTAAGGACTAAATAACTACATTTGCATGGTAAGCAGGCATCATGACAGCAAAGCAAACCTTCATAAACGAAATAGCTGAGAAAAATAAGATCCTTCTTGATCATGATGATCCGCTGTTAACCATATTCACGTCCAATGACTTATTGAGTAAAGATCTTGCGAAGCAAGTCCAAAAAAGTTACGAAAACGCTTCAAAGCTTTTTGATAAATCGATCAAAGAAACCAGTGCTCAGTGGCAAGATGAAACTCAGAAATCAGCTGAAAAAATAATAGAAAAAACACTAGAGCTTAGCAGAAAGGCCATGGCCCAAGAGTTCAAAAAAGGCGAGGAAAAACTACAAACAATCATGAGGGAACAGATAGGAAGCCTAATCGCCGAACGAGACAGATTTGTACAGTCTAAAAGGGAAACACGCTCATATACGATCCCTGTCTTGGTTTTTGGGTTTGGCCTGTTGTTTGGGGCAATAGCTGAATACATCGCCTTCAAAGGCATCCCTTTTATCTAAAAACAAAAACAGCAGCAGCTATTCTTTTTCAAAGAAAATATAGCTAACAAATAGACTTAAATTAAACAAGGTATTGTTTTTAAACATTTTTTAGTATCCACAGCTTCGGCGGATAAGGTAGTGGATAAGTTGTGGGTTCATCTATTTAATCTATAGGGATCAGTATTTAGCTATTTTAGGTTAAATTTTAACCTAAAATTTCATCATTCAAGACGGTTGTATTGCATCTACTAGAAACAAATATAGCTGCCTAAAAAAATGGATTTTTGTCTCTCCCTTGGGGGATAAGCTACTACAGTCTGACAAGCTGTACTGCATGATACCATCAAAGATCAAGACACCATCTGGTATCTCAACATTTCTTACGGCAGTCTTCATATATCCCCAAAGTTTATCTTTGTAAAAGATAGTTCCAATCAATGATATTAGCGAGCTTTTGAGCTTCATTACATGATCAAGTTGCAATATTTTGAGCAGTTATTCCGATTTTTATGGGCTGAGCTAATTTTTTAGGTCCACTCGGTAGTGTACTGGTCTAATAGAACCGGACACTTTAATAAGAGATAATTTCTATCACTTGTTAAGGTGTCACAATGAGTCAAAAGAAACCCTATAAGCACTATCCAAAAGAGTTCAAAGAAGAGGCTGTTGCTCTTGTAATGGAGCAAGGCTATTCGGTGCCTGATGCGGCTAAATCACTAGGCATTTCTACTAGTTTACTCTACAAATGGAAGGATCATATTCTGGCCCTAAAGGAGGGCAAAGTATTGACTGATGACTAGCGTGAAGAGCTTAAGAATCTGCGTAAAGAGGTAAAAAAACTCCGTATGGAGAGGGAAGTTCTAAAAAAGGCCAGTGCCTTCTTTGCGAAAGAAATGAAGTAAAATTCGACTTCATTCAGACTGAGTCAAAGGATTACCCTGTTAGCTTGTTATGTCGAGTGATGCAGGTGAGTACTTCAGCTTATTATGACTGGTCAAAGCAGCCAAGCAATGTCATCACGGTTGAAACACTGCACTTGTATAGACAAATCAAGCAGCTCTTCAAGCAAAGCAGGAAGAGCTTGGGAAGCCGAACCATGGTGAAGGCTCTGCGCAAAGAAGGCTTTCAGATAGGCCGTTACAGGGTTAGGAGATTAATGAGTCAGCTAGGTCTAAAAGTCAGGCAGCGCTTAGCCTATAAGCTGACTACGAAACGGAAACACAGCGATGCTGTTGCTGACAATCTACTCAATCAGAATTTTAACCCCGCAGGGCCAAATCAGGTTTGGGCTGGTGATGTGACCTATTTAAAAACAGCTGAAGGCTGGATGTACCTTGCAATTGTGATGGATCTATTCTCTCGTCGTATCATTGGGTGGCACATTGATAAAAGGATGACAACGGCTCTGGTTAGTGCGGCTATGATGAAAGCTTACAATACTCGTCAGCCACCTAAAGGCTTAGTTTTTCATAGTGATAGAGGATCGCAGTATACCAGTAAGCGATACCGAAAACTGCTGTCTGGCTATGGTATTCGTGCAAGCATGGGTGACGTTGGAGCGTGTTGGGACAATGCGGTAGTTGAGCGGTTTTTTGGGAGCTTAAAGCATGACTGGATTTTTAAGGTAGCTCAACCTACGCGGGAGCATATGGAAAAAGATGTTGTGGCATACATGAAGTACTACAACCTTCATAGATTGCATACGGCAAATGAGGATCGCTCTCCAATTAAATATGAAATTTATTATCAAGGAAGTCAGGCAGGATGAAGTATCGACAGAAATCTCAAAAAAAAGTGTCCGGTTCTAGTTGACCAGTATATAGCCTCTATTACACAGGTTTGACACTCAAAGTAGGACAAATTTACGGTGGGTAGCTTTTTGGATAGTGCTATTGCACAGGTTTGACACTAAAAGCAGGGCAGAATTACGGTAGGTAGCTTTTTGGATAGTGCTATTGCACAGGTTTGACACTAAAAGCAGGGCAGAATTACGGTAGGTAGCTTTTTGAATAGTGCTATTGCACAGGTTTGACACTAAAAGCAGGGCAGAATTACGGTGGGTAGCTTTTTGAATAGTGCTATTGCACAGGTTTGACACTAAAAGCAGGGCAGAATTACGGTAGGTAGCTTTTTGAATAGTGCTATTGCACAGGTTTGACACTAAAAGTAGGACAAATTTACGGTGGGTAGCTTTTTGGATAGTGCTATTGCACAGGTTTGACACTAAAAGCAGGGCAGAATTACAGTAGGTAGCTTTTTGAATAGTGCTATTGCACAGGTTTGACACTAAAAGCAGGGCAGAATTACGGTAGGTAGTTTTTTGAATAGTGTTATTGCACAGGTTTGACACTAAAAGTAGGACAAAATTACGATAGGTTAGCAGGTACAATACCTTAACCTAAATTTCGCTATTTCTTTGGAAATATTATTTAGAAGCTGTTCATGATCTTGATTTTCCTTGATAATTCATCGAATGAGACAAAAGTACCCCAGCGATATCACTCGTGAACAGTTTAAACCTATTCTTCCGATCCTTGAAAGTGCTCGCAAGAAAACGAAGCCTCGTACCATCGACCTTTATGATGTGTTTTGCGCTGTACTCTATCTACTCAAAAGCGGGTGTCAGTGGCGCATGAT
>JAQYUY010000015.1 GCA_028728195.1 Endozoicomonas sp. (ex Botrylloides leachii) | reverse complement strand
AACACGTATTAAGCGTTTAGTCAGGCGGACGATTTGCTTTTCAAAGTCAGAGGAAATCCATGACAAAGTCATTGGCGAGTTTATATCAAGAGAGTTCTACCAACTTTATTGATACACAACCTGATTATCTGTGTTGAATAATCAAGGCGATCTGATTGGCCTACCTCATTCATAAAGCTGCTCTGCTTGCGTAGAAAATACATCAATCATCG
Source organism: Endozoicomonas sp. (ex Botrylloides leachii) (assembly GCA_028728195.1). Taxonomy (GTDB): domain Bacteria; phylum Pseudomonadota; class Gammaproteobacteria; order Pseudomonadales; family Endozoicomonadaceae; genus Endonucleibacter. The sequence goes on along the minus strand of JAQYUY010000015.1, from coordinate 5,155 downwards.
TATTCATAACTTGCCCCAAACTTAGGATGAATTTTGCTTTAAGGGTTTATACTCAAACGCTTTCAAGATGCTCGCGTTTATTCAGCTATAACCCTTCATTTTAAGGAGTAAGCTTGGAAGAAAAATGAGCATCTTGAATTCACTTGGGTATATTTGATATGTGAAAATCTATCATTGCCTGAGCAGAAAACATTACCAGGGCAGAGTGAGCCATACAGGGCATGAATTCAATAACAACAGATAAGTTAGTTAACTTGGTTATTTGTAAAGAAAAATTTACACTGTCCACTAGAGCTGTGGATAACTCATTGGACAAGTAGATGAATAAATTATAAAACCTTACGTTTATAGCGATAAAAATAACATGTTTATTTTTTGATCAGCAAAATAGCTTTGTGTATAAAAAGACAAAAGAAAAGAAAAGAAGTGTTTTAAATCATTTACCTTACAAGTCCATAAATATATTGATTGTAAAACTGACCACTTTTATAGATATGTTTTGGAAGAACACCTTCAAGTTGATACCCACATTTAGCTAACAATTTTCTGGAACCTTTATTGTACTCAACCACATCAGCAAACAATCTGACCATGCCATGTTGTTCAAAAGCATATTGACTAATGGCTGAAACCGCTTTAGACATGATGCCTTTACCCCAGTGCTCTTCTGAAAGCCAATAACCTATTTCTGCTGAAAATCGGTGAATATCAGGTTGACGCACAAACCCGATTTCGCCTATGGCCTCGTCGCGATAAGTAACCGCAAAACGGGTATCAGCCTCATGCTCTTTAACATACTTAACCCAAGCACGAGCATGCTCTATGGTGTAAGGATGAGGGAAGCTATCTCGCAAATATTTTGCGATGTTCTCATTATTACCGTGCTTGACAAGCAAGATCGCATCGCCATAAAGGAAACTGCGTAAACAGTAATTATCACCCAGTTCAAAACGCATATGCTTTAGCCTGAACACCCTTATTAAATAGGGTCATCGGCTATTTTCATGTAGGCTTGAGCGTCAAATACTGGTAAGACCCATCCATGAATATTTTTTTTTGGAAAGATAATGGCCAGCTTTTTAAATAGGCGAACACATTACGGGCCGCTTCAGCAGCAATATTTTTGCTTCCACTTAGTCCCTGGGCATATTGACCTTTTATGAAAGATTTACTAACTTTGCTAATGCTTGCACGAAGCCTATCGCGTGAATGGGTGACATTAATTATTCCCCCACGATTTTTTCTTAGAATTATTTAGTGCTATTTGTTCATTTTTACCTGTGTACACGTGTAGTTTGAGTAAGATTTCAAACAGGATGACATGTCGATAGACATCTCAATCAAAAGCATCCTGTTCTGGTTGACCCGTACATAGATTTCTGATTTTAAAAGAATTAACTTTATTGAATGATGATTGAGCTAGAAATAACTACAAGCTTTTGGCTATCTATAGTTATAGATATGGTCAGTAGCAATTCAGGCATGTTTATCAAAAGCCTGAATCAGTTGCGTTACCCTGTGGTGCGAACCCGCTTGCTGCCAGGTTCAAAAGTGGGACTTATAGCTATTTTTTTCTTTGCTGCTCGCTGATCAAGAATATTCTTGATAGCAATAAGCAAGCCCATAAAAACAAAAGCGCCCGGTGGTAATATGGCAAAGAGAAATTGTTTATAGTTGGCAAAAACTGTAATGGTCCAGTTTTGAGCAATAGGGCCAAAGAGTAAATTCATTTTAGCAAATAGCGTTCCTTGGCCGATCAATTCTCTTAGCGCTCCTAGAAGAACCAGTACCAAAGCAAACCCTGCGCCCATCATAAAGCCATCAAGTGCTGAAAGGTGCACGGGATTTTTTGCAGCAAAGCCATCTGCTCGTCCTAGAATAATGCAGTTGGTCACAATCAAAGGAATAAAAATACCCAAAATACGATAGAGTTCGTACGTATAAGCTTGCATTAATAACTCAATGCAGGTTGTAAAAGACGCAATAATCATGACAAACACGGGTAACCTGATCGCATCACTGACCTGATGACGGATCAAAGACACGGCAACATTGGAACCCATAACCACCAGCATAGTGGCTAAGCCTAAGCCAAGAGCGTTCACAACAGAATTAGATACACCTAGCAGAGGGCATAAGCCAAGTAATTGAACCAATGCGGGGTTGTTCTTCCACAAGCCTTGAAGAATAACTTCAGCAGCTTCACTTTTAGAGGACGGATTGCTATTAGTCATTATGATGTATCTGTTTTATCTGGTTTTTATTCAGCAGCGTGTTTTTGTTTTCCCTGAAGTATTCAAGCGAACGGTAAATAGCTCCAACAACAGCTCTGGGCGTAATGGTAGCTCCGGTAAACTGATCAAAGATGCCGCCATCTTTTTTAACGGCCCATCCTTTAGGATCTGGATTACCGATGGATTTTCCAGTAAAGCTGAAAATCCAATTAGATACACTGGTTTCAATTTTATCACCTAAGCCAGGCGTCTCTTTTTCACTAACTACTCTAACACCTGTAAGTGTGCCATCTGCTTTAATACCAACAAGCAAATCAATACGACCACTGTAACCATCGGGTGCAATAGTCGGCAGTATAACAGCAACAGGCTTGCCTTTTTTACAAGCAACATATCCTGTACGCACTTTCTGTGTTGACAGCAGCTTCGATGGTGGCAAACTAATGGTTGTATCAAGCAGTATATTATCATGCATATGATTAGGTACTACCTCTTTGAGCGCTCTGGCTTCAAAGTCACGCATCTGTTGATTAATTCGGCTCTCTGTCAGAACATAGGTTAGAGAAATTAGACCTACGGTTAGAATAGAAAACAGGCCAAGGTTGACACTATTTTTGCTGATAATTGTTAACAGTTGACGTATTGCCGTAGTCGGTGTTGTTTCTGTATTTTTACTCATATTGTTTATTGAACTGCGTTATTTTGGCTTTGTGGGCAACCCTTTATGAGCCTTTTTATGACCATAAGTACGGGGTTGGGTATAGTAGTCAAGGGTGGGAGCAGCCATATTCATTAATAATACAGCAAAGGCAACACCGTCTGGATAGCCACCCCAAGCACGGATTATATAGACCAATATGCCAACACCCATACCAAATAGCAGGCGTCCTTTGTTGCTGGTTGCACCGCTGACTGGATCGGTAATAATAAAGAAAGCACCCAGCATCGTTGCTCCACTGAACAAATGAAACAGCGTTGAACCATGACTGCTTGGGCCAGTACCCCCTGAAAATAAAAACGACATTATTGTCATTGCAGCCAACATGCCCGCCGGACCATGCCAAGTGAATAAACGCTTATAAAGCATAAACAGGCCGCCTAGCAGATAAGCAATGTTAACCCAAAGCCATCCACGACCGGCAAAGTATTCAAAGATAGGCTTGCTTGCCCACAGTTGTGGCATCGTCAGTGTTTTATTTTCCCGCAAAGTATCTAGGGCTGTTGCCATACTGATGGCATCGACATGGATACCGGAACCTAGTGGAAAAATAGTCGTCAGTGCGCTGATAAAACTTAACCAAGGTGTTAGATTAGCGAGACTTCCTTCAACGCCGGCAGGTGGTAGCCAGCTGGTCATTTCCTGTGGATAGGAAATCAATAAAAGAACATAGGCCAACATAGCCGGATTAAAAGGATTTTGACCCAATCCTCCATACAGATGCTTGCCGATAATAACGGCAAAAGCTGTGCCAATCAGCGTTAGCCACCAAGGTGCAAGCGGAGGCACTGAAACACCTATTAAAAAAGCAGTAACAATAACGCTATAGTCATTTAAATAGAAACTGATCGGACGTTGCCTAAGTTTTAATACGATGGCTTCAGAGCCCAAGGCAACCAAACTGCACCATACTACATTAATCAATGAGCCCCAACCAAAATAGAATGTTTGTACTGCCAGCCCAGGAAGAGCCGCCAGTAATACCAGCTTCATGATTGTTTGAGTGCGATTGGCACCTATGGTATGAGGCGATGTTTGTCTAACCAAGGTCATCTTGATATCCGTTATAAAGCTCAGCTATTAACGTCTTCGTTCTGATGCTGCGCTATAGCTTGCTTAGCAGTAATTGTTTTTCCTTCAGTATCCCTCTGATGGGCTTGAAGGGAGGTATCACTGATATCAATCGTCAGGATACGCTTGGGCTTGTGAACAGCTTCTGCGGTTAGCTGTTCTGTCAATGCATTCAATGTGGTTTGGCAATGTTCAAGGTTTTTTTGTAAGACATTGAGATCATCGCCGCCATTTTCCTGAGCGGCTACCCAGGCTTTTTCAGCTTTAACCAAAGCGGCTTTTGCCAGCGCTTGTGCAACCTTTAACTTTTTAGTTTCTGGGGCCAGTTTTTTTTTCGATGCAGAATCAACAGTGGGCAATGTATTCATATCACATTGTAATTGTGCTATTTGATTTTTCAGCATCGTGATGTTGGCTTGCTGTTTATTAATGAATGCTTGATCAGGCGAATCTGCCTGCGTGATCATACGTTCTGCTTTTTTGAGCTGGGCTTTTGCTGTAGCTAGCTGAATATTCAGTTCTCTGTGATGAGGTGATAAAACAGATTGGACCGACGTGGGTTCACGGGTGGCTGTTTGTTTAGCTTTCGCTCTAGCAATGGCAGCCTTAACGGGATCATTATCAATCGTGCCATTAACCTCAGGGTTAACGGTCTGGGCAGCTTTTAGCTGTGCGGTACGCTTGGCATTGGCCTTACGGCGAGCTGCTTTTTCGGCTTGCTCACGTTGAAGTCTTTCTTGTCGAAACTCAAAACGTTGGCGAGAACGTTCAGATTTTTCATGCTTTAGTTCTTGGTCTCTAATGGCACTTTTGGAGGCCCGGTAGTACTGTACCAGAGGAATACTGCTGGGGCATACAAAAGAACATGCACCGCATTCAATGCAATCAAATAAATTATGGTGAAGTAACCGTTCATGGTTTTTATCTTGGGCATGCCACAACAATTGTTGTGGCAGTAGTGAGCAGGGGCAAACTTCTGCACAAATACCACAACGAATACAGGGTTGTGCCTGTGTCGCTGGGGGAAATTCTTTTTTAGTGGCTGCAATATAGCAATTCGTTGTTTTAATAACAGGAATAGCCGTATTATCAAGACTAAAGCCCATCATTGGGCCGCCAAGAACTAAATGAT
>JAQYUY010000149.1 GCA_028728195.1 Endozoicomonas sp. (ex Botrylloides leachii) | reverse complement strand
GGTTTTTCGGAATTGGGAAATGCAGAACTTGAACAATTGGAGCCTTACCGGGACGCAATGCGGACTACGCAGTTAATGAGCATTATTTTAAGGATGAATTGTTGTGATGTGGATGAACAGACACAAAACGCTTGGTTTACAGCCTTCAATCGCAGAAAAAAAGACCCGCTTGGCCTGAGCTTAATTTAGCCTTCGATGCATTGGCGATAGAGTCAGGTAGAGGGCACTGCTGCAGACAGGGCAGGAAGTGTTAACATTCTGGTAGCTAGGTACGCCAAAAGCCAAATACCTTTTCTACTAGGCGTACTTATCCCAATGAATTCGCGTAATACCCATCATCTTTTTTAACGGCATTATTGCACTGACTATCTCAACATCAACACTGCGTTGGAATTCCTCGCAATAGTCTTGGTATTACTCGTTATTCCGTTTTATTCTCGAGTCCAGCTGCCCATGCTCATTACGGTAGCTAGAAAACACGATGGGTATTATTTTCAGGCTGGCTATTGGTTGTTTTGTGAAGATGTTGAGCTGCTACGGCTGTTACGCAAGCATCTGACCAGACGTTAATCGCACTTTCTAACATATCAATTAATGCATAGAACGGTAAAATGATAGCCAGAAGCGGCAATGGGACGCCCATGGTGGAAAGAAAGGCGCTGGAAAGCATATAACACCCCATAGGTACACTTGCATTACCTATAGCTGCAACGGTTGCAATAAATATCCACCCTACTAACTCCAATGCTGAGTAATGAACGCCATGGCTCTGGGAAACAAAGAGCACTGTAATCAAAATAAAAGCAGCGCAGGCATTCATGTTAACCGTAATACACAAAGGCATACTGAATCGAGCAATCTGTTTGTCAACGCCGAGTCGATTTTCAGCACAATCAACAGCTGAAGCTAGCGCTGCGCTTGATGATTTTGAAAAAAAGGCGATGGTAAGAGCAGGCCACATGGCCTTAACGGCTTTCCAAGGGGAAAGGCCGTTCATTTTCAGTAGTATGGGAAGAACAGCCATAGCCTGGATAATATTAGCTAACAGAATGCAAAGTAAGTACAGGGGCAAACCTTGTAATACGGACTGACTTTTTAATTCCTGAGCAAACTGCGTAATAAAGCCCCAGACAGCCAGTGGAATTAATTTCATAATAAGACGTGTCATTTGCATTATTGCGGCAAACAAGCTTTCAAATAACTGTTGTAATGTAGCTTTGTGAGGTGTTTTTAGTGAAATAACCGCAGTGCTCAAAAGAAGCGCCAGCAAAAGCACGGCTGTGGAATTATTCTGATAAAAAGGTTCAATAATATTTGAAGGCACGGTATTTAAGATATGCTGCCAATAATTAATCTTTTCGGGTATATCATCACTTTTTGTTATCAGTATGCTGGGCCCGTTGGCGGGGTTAATAAGAATATAAAGTAATAATGCCAAACCTGCCGCAGAGAGTGTCGTTAGTAATGTGTATTTAAGAACCACGCCTCCAAATATCCGCATATGGCGCATACTGCTCATACCTGAAAGTGTTGCAAGCAGGGAAAAAAAGATAATAGGCAGGCTAACCAACTTTAAAAGGCGAATAAATAACTCGGATAGCACTTCACTTAGCTGATTGATAATAGGGCAATTAAGCCAAGCACACCCTAGGCCAAGCAATACAGCTATTAAAAGGGGTTGCATTGGGCTTAAGCGCTTTTGTTTGCTACCATCATGCACGCGGCCTTCTCCTGAGTAATGTTGGTTTTTTTAATGAGGTTTACGCATACGTTTTTAGTACGCTCTACAGTGGTGTTCGTACAAATGCGAAGATAGTAAGATTAGTTAGTTTTTCAGGTTTTTTAATATCAATTTGATATTTAGATAGTTTCATTTCTTTGGTGAGCCTTAGCTATACTTTACTTTTTTCCGTCTGGCTGTATAACGAGAAGGCAATAATATCAATGACTGACCCTCTATGCTGTGAGGAGCTTCCTGAGGAGTTTGAGGAAGCAGAAGAACTCGAAGAGATGGAAGACTATGATAATGAACGCTATTTTCCTTGTAAGCGTTCTATACATTCCAGTGTTCATGGTATACCGCACGATGATTTTAGGCGTAAAATACAGAAAGTGCGTAGGGTTGCCTATAAGAAAACAAAAGTGGCACAAAGCATTGGAAGTAAGGTCACACGAAGAAGAGTGTTGTTAAAATGGAACTTAGCAGAGGCTTGGACTCATAGAATAAATACAAATGACGCTCCCGTTACAGTGAGTAAGAGCCGGTTAGGCAGTAAGTGACTTTGAAGCGGCTTGTTATACCGGTCATCGTTTTTAACTAAGCTATTGTGCTGACTATCTGAACACTAATACTGCTTTTGAGCTCCTCGCAATAGCCCTCCATGGCGTAAGATAACGGCCTTTAAGTAGCACCGAGGTACTTGTCATGAAGGCTATTGCAATAAAGCTTCCTTATTTTTATGCTGCTGATCACGGTTTTAGTGTGTTATCAGGTGAATGCTATTTGCTTTTCAAAGGAGGTCATGCCCCTTTTTCTCATGATCAAGAAAATAATCATCATGATGGCCAATACGCCACTAACCCAGCTTAAACTAGCTAATGGTTGAGTGCTAAATATCGACAATTGATAATAAATAGTAGCAACGGCATAGGCTAAGCCACAGGTCCAAGCAGAAATAAACACAGCCCAGCGCAAAGACGCTTCTCTATACACAGCGCCAAGCACTGAAACGCAAGGTACATAAAGTAAAATAAATAGCAGATAAGCAATAACTGCTGCTGTATTTGGAAACACGCTGTGCATCACAGAGATAATATCCATATTAACTCCCTGAGTTTTAGTGACAGTATGCAGGTTGGAGATATCCCCTATATCAATACCAATGGGGTTGGAGAAAGTATCCACCATTGCAGCAAGATTTGTCGGAACTGTTGCCCATGCCGCCTGAATAGCTTGCCAAAAATGAAAAGGTGGCTCACTTTTATTTGCACTGTTATTTTTAGTCACAGCAATTGAGTGATACATGGCATTCAACGTACCAACAACGGTTTCTTTAGCTAATAAGCCGGTAAAGACGCCCACAGCAGCAGGCCAATTCTCTGGAGTCATTCCCATAGGGTGAAAAATTGGCGTAATGGTTTGGCCAATTTTACTCAACATAGAATTGGATGTATCTTGGTGCCCAAAGCTACCATCAGTACCAATAGCATTAAGCGTATTAAGAATAACGACAACCACAACAATGACCTTGCCTGCACGCATAAGGAATGATCTTAAACGATCCCAAGTACGTAATAACATGTGTTTCATGGAAGGCAAATGGTAATCAGGCAGTTCCATAATAAAAGGTGAGCTACGGCTTATAAGCAACGTAGACTTCAGCATAAAGCCAGTAAATATTGCTGCAATGATACCAATCAGATAAAGTATGAATACAATATTTTGGCCGTTTTTGGGGAAAAATGCAGCTACAAATAAGGTATACACAGGAAGTCTTGCGCTACAAGACATAAATGGTGCCATGACCATGGTAAGCAATCGATCTTTCTCGCTATCCATTGTTCTGGTTGCCATCATCGAAGGAACATTACAACCAAATCCAACAATCATCGGAACAAAAGCTTTTCCAGGGAGCCCTAATACCCGCATGGCTCGATCCATAATAAATGCAGCACGCGCCATATACCCTGAGTCTTCCAGTAAAGAAAGAAACAAAAATAGGCAACCTATTTGAGGAATAAATGTAGCTGTTGTTTGGATGCCGGCACCTACACCGTCGGCTAATACTGAAACCAACCATGGAGGTGCACCTAAAGCATTGAAGATAGCACCTGCGCCATTGACGAATATGGCACCGGTCACGCCGCCAAAAAAGTCTATAAAAGCACCACCAAAATTCATAGAAAACATAAACATTAGGTACATCACGCCAAAGAATATAGGCAAACCAAGCACCTTATTGACGACAATGCGATCAATCCATTTGGTAAACTGCCGACTGCTCTCTCCCTTTTTTTTCACGCAGCTAGTTGCTATTTCAGCTATGGCGTTGTAGCGGCCATTTGCAATTAGAATATCTATGTCATACTGAAGCTTTTCTTCTAAGGAAGTGCGCTGAATTTCTCCTTCAGCCTGTAACGGAGCAGGGAAAAACGGTTGATATGAGGTATCACCTCTTAGTAATTGTAAGCTTCTCCAGCGTAAACTGGCATCACTATCGGTTATTTTTTTTAACGATGAATATAATTTAGCCAGACTATCTTCTATCTTTTGGTCAAAGGAGATAGAGCGGGTTGGTGTAAAGTCTAAGCACTGATTTTTGTCTAGCAGGTATTTGTCTAATTCTTGTTTAAATGTTTTGGCGTTGCGTTCTTTGTTAGCAACGGTCGATAATACAGGGCACTTTAGTTTATTAGAGAGTGCTTTAACATCAATAATAACGCCTTTTTCAGTAGCGACATCCATCATATTGAGTACGATGACCATAGGCGGCTGCATATCTAACAATTGCGTCGTAAGATACAGATTACGTTCCAGGTTAGAGGCATCAATGATATTAACTATCAGGTCAGGTTTTGACTCTAAAATATATTCTTGAGCAATTTGTTCATCAATAGACAAATCATCACTCATAGCATCCAGACAATATGTTCCTGGTAGGTCAACGACTTCTATCGTTTGATGGTTGGAATGGTATTGGCCACTTCGTTTTTCTACGGTAACGCCTGGCCAATTGCCTACTCGTAGGCTGGCGCCAGTCAATGCATTAAAAAGGGTGGTTTTACCGCTATTTGGGTTGCCAACAAGGGCAATGCAATAATCTTTCATATACTGCTAACCTTAATAATAGCGGCTTCATCGCGGCGGATGCTCAGTTGAAACCCTCTTAGTTCAATTTGTATCGGATCGCCCAGAGGAGCTACTCGACAGATGCGAAATGTCGTTTTTGGCGTTAACCCCATAGCTAGCAATTTGCGCCGATAATCACCACCGCCCCCAAAAAAACCTTCAACTATGCCTCTGTCGCCCTCGCTGAGCTTACCCAGTGTTGTTGTCATCTTCTTTACCTGCACAAGCTCTCGAATATGTTGATGCAATCGGAGCATGGTAGAAATATATTGCTAGTTCTTCTGGCTACTAGCATGAAGCACAGAAGTACCATAAGAAAATGGTTGGTAGTATAAGGCAAAAAAAATTAAAGGATAACCATTTACATTTAAATTTGTATTAATTAAGTATTAACCAATATAGTGATCTGGTGCTCTAAAAGTGGATACCTATGCAGTTTTCTGTAACTTGTGTTGCTCAGGGATGACATAAACCAAAGCACTGTTTTGTTTTCTATTGTAGTAGCTTTCGGTGAATACGAGATATCCCCAGCCGTAAAGCTTGGCAGCATTTATCTCTGATTTTTTAGTGCATTGGGATAATCATGGCATGCCGCCAACATGCTCGCCGGCTCATGTAAACAGTGATTTTTACCCACTCAATAGAAAGTGATAATATCAATATGACGGAAGAGCTATTTTGTTGATTGATAAACGACCAAAACATTTTACAAAGGATACAGAGTCAATCAAGAAAACACCTAAAATAATTACCTAATAAATCAAAAGCTATAACTGTTAACTAAGGAATAACTTACTATCATTTCATTCACTTATTTTGCTTTCTGTTACTATGATATTTTTTAATTAAACCCTTTCTCCCAGTCTTGAAGAGTCGATTCTTGAGCAATAAAGATATCCTTTGTCGTTTTATTTTTGATCCTTTCATTACTCTTAACCTTGGTAATAAATTTTTAAAATAAAAAATACGTCATATGACGTTTTTAAACTATTTTCTGGATAAAGCTATAGGAGGTAGCATCACTTTTTTAAGTCAAATTTTATGGTAAATTTATTGGCAGGGATTGTTGAAATAGATTGATAGATATTATCTCGAATCTAGGTCGCTACGGACTATTACACTGAACAGCAAAGTTTCTTGGCTATTAGTCCGTAAGTTATCCTTGATAATCACACTACAGTATAGGTTTCATGACAATTGCAGCGCACCCTACGGGTGCTTTGCGTTATTATTGATCACTGCCTGAAGTTGACATATGTTTTCCACAATTGTTTCTGCTATATCTCGACAAGTCTTATCATCTTGGCTGTGTGGCGCTTGTCCTTTGTATGCTTCGATCTTATAATATGAGTTCATCAATTGTAGGGCGTAATGCTTAAAGGCTTCATAATCCTCATTGTTTTCATAAACTTCGTTAGGTATCAATAAATCCCCTGTTCTTATATTAACGAGTTTATTTTGGGTCATTACATCCATGAAAATATCAATAACGTTTTTTTCATTCTCTTTGGCCTCTGCGTACTTTTCATTAATTCTAGCCCTCGCTGATCCGCTTTCCATCTGGCTAAGTTTTTGAAAACTGGCTTGTGTTTCCTGATTAGAGTAACCGCCATTCGTTGCGTTAGTTATCTGCAAAGTCTGTTGCAATTTACCCAGGAATTTAGACACGTCTTCATGATGTTGCTTCGCATTTAAAATACTTTGCTGGAATGCGTCTTTATCTATAGAAGCCAAAGGTCCTGAAAACCTAATTGGTTTGGTAGGATCAGTCCTCTCGGAGCCAGTGATCTGATAATAGATTTCTTTATTGCTACACATGAAATCTTGGCTTTTTTTCTGTAATATTGCGCATTCTGTGCCTATCTTAACCGCTATTTCTTTTTTTCTATCTTGGCTAGCAGTATTAAATTCCGCCGCCAACGCGTTTAAGTTAGAACGCTTATCGCTAAGCATATTAAGAATCTTTAAGTAGATAGTATACACATGGTTGTGCTCGAACATAAACTTATTACCCTGACTTGTGGCAGGGTTTTTAAAGATGTTATCGAGGGTGTGCTTGGCAGTTAAAAGCGTAAATAGCTCCGGATGGGTTGCATTGTTTATCGTTGAAGTATCATCATATTGATCACTACCAACAAAATACCCCTTCTCAAGATGAAATTTTGATGGTTGGCTGCTTGTATGCGACTGTGCTGCTGCAATAGGTGGCATAGCAGCTTGGCTTATAATGGTTTTGGGTTTAGTCTCTGAACGGCTTGTAGCGGCTTTTTGTTTATGCCTCAAAGAGGTTCTTGGTTTAGGTATCGGCCTAGTATCTGAAATGTTTGCACTGACCGTTCGTTCATCTAGCGTTTGTTGTTCCTGCTGGTTTATTACGCTTCGCAAATTTTTGTAAAATGAACAGGCCGCCTCCCTATTGGCATCAGTATTAACCATTAGTTTGACTTCCTCATTTTGTATGCCGTAAACCATACCATTTGTACTGAATAAAAAAGGAGTTTTAGCAGAAGTTTTATCAAGCTTAAGTTCTTGATTAGCTATTCTCTTTGTGACTTCATCATAGACGCTGAGTAATAAGGCCTGATCGAGATTAGATATATTTCCATTCATATGTATTGCTCCTTTGCGTTGTTTTGATATTAAAGAACATTCGTAATATATCGCTAAAAAGCATGGTGTTAACTAACAGGTGGGTTAGCATAGTTAACTTACTGGGAGGTTAGGCCATGGGCCATAGTGGAGTTGAGTCACATGAGAAATGTATTGACTTTATAACTGAGCTCTCTATAATGCAGCTATCACTTAGTCAGTAACAGAGGTAACACCTTGTATTTATTATGACTAAGCATAGTCGCGGGATGGAGCAGTCTGGTAGCTCGTCGGGCTCATAACCCGAAGGTCGTCGGTTCAAATCCGGCTCCCGCAACCACGTTTACTTTCTAATAAACGTCCTTATATTTTCAGTTTATTTTTTTGTTTGGCCTGTTTTGGAAAGGTTAATTGGGCACATTGACAGTGCATGTATCAATATCTGCAATTATAAATAGCCTCTGTTATATACACCTTTATTAGCCTAGGATTAATATCCTTAAATATACTTTCCTTAGACAGTTGCGATATAAAGTCTGTCATCTGACTATTTTCGAGCGCAACCATATTTTATGTAGCAAAACAGTCTATTTTTCGAATAACGAATACCCTTTATCTTTCCTAGCTATGCAATAGCGCTGACCGTCTGAATGCTAGCACTGTATTGAAATACTTCGCAATAGGTTTATTGCTCTTCATTCCTGCCTATTCTGGAGTCCGGCTGCCCATGCTCTTTAGGGTAGTTAGAAACCACGATTGGTATAACAGTGTGTACATGGGTCATTATGATAGGATAGTCGTCCTTCAATAAAGTTAAGCTGGCTCTTAACCATATGAGCTATTTATATAACAGTATTTCGAATCAGATATTAAAAAGGATAGAGAATGCTGCTTGTTATTTCTCCTGCAAAATCCCTTAACTACGATGCCCCGGTTAAGGCCATTGAGTACAGCACACCAGATCTTATTGAACATTCAATGCTGCTTATCAATACACTGAAGCGTTTTAGTCCGGCTCAGCTTAGTTCGCTTATGAATATCAGCGATAAATTGGCTCAGCTTAATGCAGCGCGTTATCAAGCTTGGTCTCTAAGCAGTACTACGAATAATGCTAAACAGGCTGTATTGGCATTTACAGGGGATGTTTATATTGGACTAGATGCCGGCACACTAAACAAAACGCAACGGGTATTTGCACAAAAACATCTTCGTATTTTATCTGGTCTTTATGGGCTTTTGCGCCCTCTGGATTTAATGCAAGCTTATCGCCTAGAAATGGGAACAAAGCTAGAGAATGCTAGGGGGAAAGACCTTTACAGTTTTTGGGGCGATATTATTACTAATAAGCTTAATGAGACACTTGCCAACCAAGGTAGCAATACATTGGTCAACCTTGCATCTACTGAATATTTTAAATCAATCAATCCAAAAATACTCAATGCTAACATTATCACCCCCACTTTTATGGACTGGAAAAAAGGGCAGTACAAAATTATTAGTTTTTATGCCAAAAAGGCCAGGGGGCTAATGTGTCGTTATACAATTGACAATAAAATAAAAAAAGCAGAACAACTAAAAGACTTTGACTACGGCGGTTATTACTTTAATGTCAATATGTCATCAGATGAGCGATGGGTTTTTACTCGAGACCAACAAGACAACAGTTGACTCGCTAAGGAGCAGTGTTGGCTAAAAGAAAAAAACCGCTCTTCACCGCAGCGGTTTTTTTTATCATAAGCAACACGCTTACAATTAGAAACGATAGGTTGCCTGTGCAGAAAAAAGCCAAACAGACTCATTTACATAATCACCGGTTATTCTGCCATAGTCTGGATTAGGCGTACCATCTGGGTTATATGCTCCTTCATTAACAGTACCATCTTGCACCAGAACATAAGCAGCGGCCATATCGAATGTGAGATCCTTGCTTGCATTCCATTTAGCTCCGACAGTAAACCAGTTACGGTTAGCATCAGGGGCTCGCACCGTACGATTTTCATTGGTAACGGGAGACTGATCAAACATATAGCCTGCTTTCAACATCCACTGGCTGTTTATTGTGTAAGCAGCACCTAAAGCCCCTTGCCAAGTATTTCGCCAATTCAAAGCTAAATAATTGGAGCCATTTTCAACTGCATTAGCCTCTTCATCAGAAATATAGAGATGATCTAATTTATCCCAACCTGTCCAAGTCGCATCAGCCATGACTGTCCATTTATCATTAATGTGATGCGTTGCACTTAGCATAACTGTTTCGGGCATAGTAATGTCTAGCTCGGCTTTATGCCTAAAACCTATATTTACAGGTCCAACGTTAATGTTGTTGGCGGAAATATCGCCTGAAAGATTAAATTTTGTAGCGGCATGATAAGCTAGACCGAAGGCAGTCTTATTTGTTGGTCGCCACAAGGCACCAACATTCCATATCATGGCGTAGGCATCTCCTTTAATTGAGGCATTAATATTATTGGCATCCGGAATAACGGGCATATTCTGATATAGTTTTTGAGTCAGTGTACCACTTAAGTAAGAAACACCTACACCGAGCCCAATAGATAGGTTATCTTGAATTTTATATGCAAAAGTGCTTTGCAAGTTAAAATTTTTGATGGAGGTCTTCTCACCAAAATAGCGTCCAGCAAACTTGTCATCATAATTAAGGTTCATGCCAAATGGTGCATAAGCATCTAGACCGAAGGAAAATTTATCACTAACTGGCGTTGCGAAGTGACCAAAAGGAACAACAGTTGTTTTTAGGAAGTCTTTACTATTTGGAGAGCTGGGAGGAATATTGCTATGAGTATAGGAACCATTCTCAAAATTTCCACCCTTCGAGATAACCGTAGAACCTAGTGTAACTTGCCGTTTATCTAGAAAAGCAATACCTGCGGGATTAACAGCACCGATAGAAGCATCTTCAGGGTCAGAAGCACGGCCAGCATAGGCTGTTCCCATAGAGCTAGCAGAATTTTCATTTACGGCTATACCCCCCGCCTGAACAAGACCCGCCTGAAGAGTAAGTCCAACAGCCGAAGCAAGAAGTATTTTATTATTAATAGATATTTGCATATTAACCCCTAAAATATGATAGCGTTTAACTTTAATTTATTAACAAAAGGTGTGGGAAAATAGCTGGCTATTCTTTAACGCTGCGGTCTTCTATATGAAGTAACACCACCCCAAAGGGTTACTCATAATATCAATTGTATTTTCTAACGACGATAGACTTTTTAAGGTATCTAGCTAGTTAATCTAGTACAGCAGTTAGCATGTATTGCAAATATTATTTATAGATAAGGAAAAAAGTTTAGTCTTAACACAGCAATTTATTTTTTTACCAGGCAACAAATTGGTGGCAATAATATAGGTGTTAATAATTGATTTCTATAGGTTTTTTTCAACAGATACATAAAGTTATAAGATTATACAGTAGTAAGAAATTTTCTTTACCTTAGGCAGAGAAATACAACAAAAATTTTAAAATAACAATATAATATGAAATAAAAATAAGATATTTGGAATATTTTGATTAATATTTTAGGTATAAGAAATCTAAAGTTTTGATTAATTAAATGGGTAAATATTCTCTAAACTTATTGGTGCCATTACCTCTAGATTGCTGACGCTCCGCTCTAGGCGTTACTTGAAAATGATTGCGATAGGCCGTACTAAAATGAGAAGGGTTAGAAAAACCAGTTGCTAATGCAACCTGAACAATAGAAGAGCGGCTATTGCGTAATAATCTGCGGGCTTCTTCTAGTCGCAATCGCAAATAGTATTTTGATGGCGCTGTTTTTAAAATTCTTCTAAAAATACGCTCAAGCTGCCGCCTTGAAATACCTACATGGCAGGCCAGTTCATCAGTACCGAGAGGTTCTTCAATATTAGATATCATTAGATCAAGGGCCTCTTTGATTTTAGGGTCTGATTCAGCTTTCATCCAGCAGTCATTCATGGAAGCCTTTCCTGTTAGCAGTTTTCCTTGCCAATCTTTTACCACAAGCTCTGATACTGTAACGGCTAAATGGCTTCCATGCTGTTTACCAATAAGTGCAAGCATCATATCCATTGATGCTGTTCCTCCACTACAGGTATAACGTTGCTTATCCAGTTCAAACGAACTGTGCGAAAAAACTATTTTTGGGTAACGTTTTTCCAAATTTAATGCATCGCAGGTTACACGGTAACCATTTAGTAGCCCAGCGCTAGCCAAAATATTTGTTCCACTGGCAATACCGCCAAGGGCAATTGATGTGTTTGCAAACTGCTGCAACCACGTCGCAATACCATGGTGACCATTTTGGTCTGCACCTTCTAAGTTGGAACCGCAGATAAATAGCACATCGAAGTCAGTCATTTTATCCAGCTTTCCTTGAACATGGATATTTACTGAAGAAGAGCTACGCACAGGTTGCCCATCTACAGAAAGCATATGTAAAACATAAGTCGTTTTTCCAAGCAGGTTATTAGCTTTATGTAATGGTTCAAGTGCGGATGAAAAACTGATAAGCGAAAAGTTAGGTAATAATAAAAAAGCAAATCGCAAAGGGCGGCTATATTTGTTATCAACGACTCTATACATGCAAGACTACTCCCTTTTCCTACAGTAATAAAAAGAGAAACTCTCTACGCTTGTGCACACTTATGATATCTCAGCAGAAACATAATGCTTTTATGCAAAAACAGCAATATGCGGCGAGGAATCTAAATTCTATGTCGCCGGTGTTAAATAAATAGCTATAGAATTATCTAATAATGGATAAAATTTACAATACAGGTATAAGTCTATGGATGAATACTTAGTAAAAAGAGAAACTTTTGACAACGTCATGATGCCAAATTATGCACCGCAAGCTATGATACCTGTTCGGGGAAAGGGTTCGCGTATCTGGGACCAGATGGGTAATGAGTATATAGACTTTGCAGGTGGTATTGCTGTAAGCGCACTAGGTCATTGTCATCCTGATCTTGTTAATGCCTTACAAAATCAAAGCAATAAACTTTGGCATCTGAGTAATGTATTTACCAATGAGCCAGCACTAAAATTAGCCCAACGACTTACTCAGAGCACTTTTGCTGACAAGGTATTTTTTTGCAACTCTGGGACTGAGGCCAATGAAGCGGCATTTAAATTAGCCAGAAAATATGCCTTTGACACCGTTGGCGCAGAAAAAAATGAGATTATAGCCTGTAATAGTAGTTTCCATGGCCGCTCTCTGTTTAGCGTTGCGGTAGGTGGGCAACCAAAGTACAGAGAAGGGTTTGCACCTTTACCTGAAGGTATAAGGCATGTGCCATTTAATGATCTTGATAGTCTTGAGCAATGCATTTCTGATAAAATATGTGCGGTTGTCATTGAGCCTATTCAAGGAGAAGGGGGTGTTAAGCCTGCAACTTTAGCTTTTCTTGAAGGTGCTAGAGCGCTTTGTAATCAGCACAATGCTTTGCTGATCTTTGATGAGGTTCAGACAGGTATGGGCCGCACAGGTTATTTGTATGCGTATATGTATACTGGCGTCATACCGGATATTCTTACAACAGCCAAAGCGCTCGGTGCTGGCTTTCCTATTGGCGCTACGCTGGCATCTAATAAAGTTGCCGATAGTTTTAGCTTTGGCAGCCACGGTAGCACCTATGGGGGTAACCCATTAGCTTGTTCTGTGGCGCTTGAGGCATTTAATATCATCAATGATGAACAGCTACTAGCGGAGATACCTAGGAAGCATAATAAATTTACACATCACCTATCACTACTTAATGAAAAGTATAATTTATTTAATGATATCCGGGGTAAAGGCTTATTGATTGGTGCAGAGTTAAAGGGATCATGGCAAGGGAAAGCAAAAAATTTCCTTGCTGCTGCAGCTAGTGAAGGTGTGATGTTATTAGTTGCTGGCCCGAATATTTTGCGTATAGCCCCCTCACTTATTATACCGGATGAAGATATTCAACAAGGTATGGAAAAGCTGGAGAAAGCCATAGCTAAGATAGTTAAAAGGCAGTAGTTTAATTAGTTTTTTATTACCATAAATGCTGTCTGCAGTGTTTTTTCTTAAAGAAAGCGCTGTAGGCATAATTCAAGGAAAGATTGATTATGCTATTGCGCTAATCTATTTCAGGGCTTTTTTGACGATAATATATCTTTATTTTACATATTGAAAGCTATCACTACAGCAGTAAAAAATAATCTACCACAACGCGTTAATAACCTTAACAAGGTAGCTAGAATATATTGATTGCTTGAAAGAGGTGCACTCATATGCTGGTGGTTCGCCCTGTAGACTTTCCTGATCTTCAAGCTATTGAGCATTTAGCACATGTTGCTGGCGCTACAATGGCGACCCTGCCTGTGGAGTCAAACCGTCTTTATCATCTCATTGACTCAACACAAAAATCCTTGAGTAAAAATATCCCCAGCCCTTCCGGAGAAAGCTATCACTTTGTTCTTATTGAAAGTGAGTCAGATAAGATACTGGGCATTGCTGGTATTATTTCAGCCGTAGGTATGACTGCTCCTTTTTATAGCTATCGACTAGAAGAAATTTTTCATGGTTCAGATACATTAAAAATCTATAGCCGTATTCCTGCATTAAAGTTATGTCATGATTATACTGGATATACTTGCCTTTGCACTTTCTATATATTGCCAGAAGCAGAGTCAGAAGAAGCGCTACAGTTGCTAAGTAGCGCCCGACTGCTTTTTATAGGTGAGCAGCGTCAACGTTTTGCAGAGCGGATTGTTGTTGAGCTTCAGGGGATAATTGATGAAGAAGGGCGATCACCCTTCTGGGAAGACCTTGGTTACCATTTTTTAAAAATGAATATTGCTCATGCAAATGATTTAACTGGTCTTTCTGATAAAAGCTTCATTGCTGACTTGATGCCAAAGCATCCTATTTATACACCGCTACTATCAAAAAAAGCGCGTGCAGCCATAGGTGAGGTGCGGCCAGATCGTTCTCATATGCTAGACCTCTTGGAGCAGGAAGGCTTCAGTTACGAGGGTTATGTGGATATTTTTGATGCTGGGCCTAGCCTTGAGTGTCGAACTGATCGACTGCGTAGCATCTCCAGCAGCCTGCATATTATTCCTGAGATCACTAATAAAACGACTGGAAAACCTCATATTATTGCCAATACGTCAACAAAAGACTTTCGTTGTATTTCAGCTAGTTTTAATGCTGATGTAAAGTCCATAACACCAAAGATATCAGACACATTACATTTAAATTGCCAGGATACAATTCGTTATATAAGCGCCCGGTAATAATGGAGGAACTCATGAAGGCACCATTAGAAGTAGATGTATTGTTCGAGAAAATCTGGCGGGACTATCTACCGTTGGCTCCCGATGCACAGTCTATATACGATCTTTTTGCTCAAGAAAATAATGGCCGGATCATCAACGATCATATTGCACTACGTACCTTTAATCTACCTAAAGTAAACTTAGAAAAAATAGCTTTACCTTTTGTGCGTGCAGGGTATAAGCCTGAAGGCGAATACGAATTCCCAGGAAGGAAGCTTTTTGCTCGTCACTTTCAACACAATCAGCCTGAATTACCAAAAATATTTATCAGTGAGTTACTTGTAAAAGAATTATCGCCGCAAGCCAGAAATATCATTGAAGGTTTGGTCAGTCAAGTAGATGAAAAAGAGGTATTGAAAGAAGACTTCTGCCATTCGGGTCGTCCATGGAGCATTGATATACAGAGCTATGAAGAGCTACTCAAAGAAAGTGAATATGCTGCTTGGGTTGCTGCACATGGGTTTCAAGCCAATCACTTTACTGTATCTATTAATCACCTTGAATCAGATCAAGACATATCACAAGTTAATAGCAAAATCATAGATGCCGGCTTTAAAATGAATGATGTTGGGGGTGTAATTAAAGGCTCCCCTAATGTATTACTAGAGCAGTCATCTACCATGGCAAAAAATGTTACCGTTAGTTTTAGTGATGGTGACAGAGAGGTTCCTGGTTGCTTTTACGAATTTGCTAAACGCTATCCAATGATTGATGGTAAGCTCTATCAAGGTTTTGTGGCGGCTTCAGCTGATAAAATTTTTGAAAGTACGCACTCTGAACCTCATGCTGATAAAAAAACATAATTTATACTGCTAGTGTCAGTTTTTTCTTAATTAGGCACTAAGCAAAGGTAGAGCTATGAATTACTTTATAAAAAAAAAGGAATCGTTAAGCTATGATGATTGTTCGACCAATTACCGCTGCCGATCATGATGCGCTTTGGCATATTGCTGAAAAAACCGGCTCAGGTTTTACTTCATTACAGCCTAATGCTAGCAGCGTAAAAAAAAAGTTGACTCGGGCATTGGCATCATGGCAAGAAATACCGCCTGATGAAGCGCTTTACTTACTTGTGATGGAAAACTTGCTTACTGGGCAGGTTGTTGGTGTCTGTGGCATTGAGTCAGCAATTGGACTGAGTGCCCCTTGTTATAATTACAAGGTCAGCACCAATATACATGTTTCAAAAGAGCTTGATATGCGCATTCGTCACGAGATATTAACCGTATGCAGTGATCATACCGGTTACTCTGAACTATGCACTCTATTTCTTGATCCTGAATACCGCCATTCAAATAATGGTTATTTATTGTCGAAATCTCGATTGTTATTTCTGGCAGCACATCCAGAACGATTTAGTAACAATATCATTGCTGAAATGAGAGGCTATTCTGACAGTGAAGGTCACTCGCCTTTTTGGGAAGCGCTTGGGCGACACTTCTTTGCCGTGGACTATGATACTGTTGATCTTCAAGTATCTAAAAATAAAGACTTTATTACAGAGCTTATGCCCCGGCATCCCGTTTATGTTAACCTACTACCGGAAAAAGCCCAGCTTGTCATAGGCAAGACGCATAACAATACTGTTGCAGCTCGAAAAATATTAGAAAATGAAGGATTTAGATACACGGGTTATGTTGATATTGTTGATGCAGGCCCCTTACTAGAAACGCCTGTTGATAGTATCCATACTGTACGTGAGTCTTCTCTTTATCGTGTTAACATTAACCCCTATACCGTTCGGCCAGAAAGCCGCCGTTCCTGCTTAGTTGCCAATGAAAAGCTCAATAAATTTCGCTGCATAATAGGCCATTTTTCATTCGAAACACCTGATGTTATCAATTTAACACCAGCACAAGCAGAAGCTCTTCTAGTCAGCGAAGGTAATCTAATCAGAATTGTGCCCATGGTAAAAAAGGTACGCACTTAAAAATTAAAATGCACAATGCAAATGCAGCCACCAAAAAAAACTTGGTGACAGGAGTGACACTAATGCAACCATCTCTATTTATTCATGGTAACTGGCAATCTGGCAGGGGCTCATCTTTTCAGTCAGTTAATCCAGTTACTCAAGAGATTTTATGGGCGGGCACTTGTGCCGATGGGCAACAGGTTAATGATGCAGTTGTATCTGCAAGAACAGCATTGCCAAAATGGGCGGCACAAACACTTGAAGATCGCATTACCGTTATTAACCGTTTTGCAGGTCATGTCAAAGAGCAGGCAGAATACTTAGCTAAAACTATTGCCCGTGAAACTGGAAAACCACTCTGGGAAGCACGTACTGAAGTTACAGCCATACTTAGCAAAGTAGACATATCAATCAAGGCTCATGCTGAACGCACTAGCACGGTAGAAAATAAAAGCCCTATAGGTAAAGCTATTATACGTTACAAGCCTCATGGTGTGGTTGCTATTTTTGGCCCTTATAATTTTCCAGGTCATTTACCAAATGGTCATATTATACCCGCGCTTTTGGCAGGTAATTCAATTGTGTTCAAGCCCAGCGAGCTGACACCACAAACTGCTGAAGTAATGATTCAACTGTGGGAAAAAGCGGGTCTTCCACCCGGCGTATTGAACCTTGTTCAAGGTGAAAAAGACACTGGTATTGTGCTTGCTTCTCATCCAAATATTGATGGTCTTTTTTTTACAGGCAGCTTTGATACAGGTAAATTAATTCATCAACAATTTGGTGGTCATCCAAGTAAAATTCTTGCGCTCGAAATGGGCGGAAATAACCCATTAATAATTACTGAACTAGAAAATACAACTGCTGCTATACACGACACTATTCAGTCTGCATTTATTACAACTGGACAGCGTTGTACTTGTGCGCGACGGTTATTTGTACCTGCTAGTCAGTGGGGTGATCTTTTTGTAGACCTACTCGTTAAGTCTGCATCAACACTGACTGTGGGTGATTGGAATCTAGACCCTCAGCCTTTTATGGGAGCTATGGTATCCGTGCAGGCAGCCAACCGCATATTATCTGCCCAGAAAGCACTGACAGCTCAAGGCGGGATGCCACTACTAGCTTCTAGAAAGATACAAGATGGAACTGCTCTTATTACACCTAGTATTATTGATGTTAGCCATGTAGAGAACCTCCCTGATAAAGAGTATTTTGGTCCGTTATTGCAGGTGATACGATACAATGATTTTATGGGAGCGATCAATGCCGCTAATAGCACCCGATATGGGTTATCAGCAGGCCTGTTCAGCGACAAAAAAGAAGACTATGACCTATTTCTTACACATATTCGTGCAGGTATAGTCAACTGGAATAGACCTCTTACCGGAGCCAGTAGCGCAGCACCTTTTGGCGGCATAGGGAATAGCGGTAATCATCGGCCCAGTGCTTACTATGCGGCTGATTACTGCTCGTATCCTGTTGCCAGTTTAGAGTCTGAATCTTTGGTTATGCCTGAAAAACTGGCCCCTGGCTTGACTATCAAAACCTAGTCTCTTTGACTCCATCCTTTTGGGTGGAGTTTTGACGACAATTAATTCCTATTTAAACGATAATGGACTTCTAAAATTGCTGCATATTAAAATAAAAATTTCCTACAGTATTGCCGCTGGAATATCCTTGGAATTTTATTATTTATAATAAAAAATATTTGTTAGTGTAAACTACAGATCAATGCTAAATAAAGTAACATTGATCAATAAGGAACTTTCCGGCCATGTCTGATGAAAACAATAACACAATTAGTCATCTAGCCGAACTGTATGGCATAAGTAACGATTATATCAATTGTACCGGCGAGTACGTATCTATTCCAGATGAGCTGAAACTGCTATCACTACGGGCAATGGGCGTCAACGCTAACAATGAAAAACAGATAGATCAGGAGATCACAAAATACCAGCAGGATGACTGGGAAAATCTGCTACCTCCAGCCCATGTTGTTCATCGAAAACAGGTATTCAGTGTGCCTATCACGATGCCTATTTCTCGTCTCAATAACACCTATAAGGGTGTCATGGAGTTTGAAAGTGGGGAAAAAAAATTTTTTGAAGTTAAGGCCAGTCAATTAAAGAAGCTCGATAGCAAAGTAATTAAAGGGAAGGAGTTTGTCAGGCTAAGCATTGAGCTTCCAAAAGATTTTCCTCTCGGCTATCACAGGCTCTATCTGAAAAACCGTAGTCTAGAAGCCCACTGCTTGCTTATTGTTGTGCCTGAAACGTGTTATGAGCCTGAAGCAGTAAAGCAAGGTAATAAAATATGGGGGGTCAGCACTCAGCTTTACACTGTTCGTAGTGAGAACAACTGGGGTATAGGTGACTTCAGTGATCTTAAAACGCTGGTTATTAAATTAGGCCGTCAAAGTGCAGACTTTGTTGGGTTAAACCCTATTCATTCACTTTATCCAATCAATCCAGAGCATTGCAGTCCTTATAGTCCATCCAGCAGAAAATTCATCAATCCTCTTTATATTGATATAACTGATATTGATGATTTCCAAGAGTGTGAACAAGCTCGACAGCTGTATGATACACAAAATATTCAGACACGATTACAGCAAGCCAGAGACGCTGAATATATTGATTATAAACAGGTTGCTTCTTTAAAGTTTGAATTTCTGGAAATACTTTTTTCTCACTTCAATCAGCATCATTGGAAAGTCAAGACTAGCAGAGGAAAAGCGTTTGCTAAATTTAGAAAACACCGGGGCAAAAGTCTGGAGCAGCACGCATTGTATGAAGCACTTTATGAGCACTTCAATGAGCTAGGGAACAACAGCTGGCATTGCTGGCCTGAACCTTTTCATAGCCGCAATAGTCAAGAGGTTAAATCATTTGCTCGCCAGCATAAGGACCGCATTCTCTATTATAGCTGGCTACAATGGTTGGCTGAGCGCCAGTTAGAAGAGGCTCAATTAGCAGCACTAGAGGCTGGGATGTGCATAGGTATTTATCGTGATCTTGCTGTAGGGGTAGATCGAAATGGTTCCGATGCTTGGAATGATCAAGAACATTACTGTCTTGATATAAGTGTCGGTGCGCCACCGGATATACTTGCGCCACAGGGGCAAAACTGGGGGCTTCCTCCGTTTAATCCCATCGTATTAGCTCGTCATCATTATAAGCCATTTATCGAAATGGTGCGTGCTAATATGAGCCATTGTGGTGCGCTGCGTATTGATCATGTTATGGGATTACTCAGGCTGTGGTGGTGTCCTAATGAAAAAAGCGCCGATAACGGTGTTTATGTTAATTACCCTTTAGATGATATGCTTGGCATCATTAAGCTTGAAAGCCAGCGCCACCAATGCCTAGTATTTGGCGAAGACCTTGGTACCGTCCCAGAAAAAATTCAAGCCAAATTACCGCCCGCGCGCTGTTACTCCAATGAGGTTATATTATTTTCCTGTAAAGGTGATCGTTTTATGGCGGCGGGCGAGTATAAGCAACAAGCGTTAACCTGTGTGTCTAATCATGATATTCCCACTTTGAAGGCATGGTGGAACTGCAATGATCTTGATTTACGACAGTCGCTTAATATATATCGTGCTGAATATACCCAGCGGGAAAAAGAGGCCCGCCATAAAGAGAAGGTCGCTTTATTAAACACACTAAAAGATATCGATGAGCTGCCATGGCAAGTCGACCCTTATGATATCTCAACCATGGGATATAGCAGAGATATTATGGAAAAAATACACTACTATCTTGCCAAAACAGCATCTAGAATGGTGGTGATACAATTAGAAGATATGCTTGAACTGGATACACCGGTCAATGTACCAGGCACCTGTACGGAATACCCGAACTGGAAGCGTAAATTAACGAAAAATCTTTCTGTATTTTTCAATACCGCTGAAACTAAAGGATTCCTGAAAAATTTTTCATTGATTCGGCAAGCGTAATGCATAAAGCGATTGATAACAGGCAAGATTTTTCCTTCCTGTTATCAATCGACGGGCGTTACCAATAAGTGAGAATCATTGCATTATCTATTGGTTAAACCTGATACTTTATTAAGATAAAGCGTGTCTTTTTTGTAGTAGCCAATAGGTTCAAATTGCTGTTGTAATTCATCAGGTAAAGAGCTGAAGTCATTATCGCTAACAATAAGAGCATGCCGCCTAGTGGTATCTTTTAGCACTTCCCCGAGCGCCTCAATGGTATTGACACTCACAATTTTTCCTCGAGAATAAAATCGAGATGAGAAAGAAGCTCCGTAGAGAAACAATAGCTGCGGATCATCTAGACCTTGTTGCTTTACAAGTTCAATGAAGTACTTATGAGAAGACTTGCCTTTGTCATTGGCCAAGAATATTGTAATAACTGAAATCAATAGCGGGGTTAGTAGCGCTGTACCAGTCATCCATTTCACATGCTGCTGCCAACTATTTTTCCACCTATCGGCAAGTAACAATGCCATAGCTGGCGCTGCCGGTAAGGCATAGGTCCAAATAATATTCTTGGCAAAAGTGAAAAACAGCAATGGACAGGAAAATAACAACAGCATAAAAAATTGCCAGTCACTCAGAGGCAAACCTCGACCTTTGTAGCGTTTAACACACCACTTTCCGGCTAAAAAAACGATGGCAATAGACCATGGAAAGCTTGTGCCTAGCCACAGCGGCCAGATGGTGCCGATTGCCTCAGCATGGGCTGCTCCATAGCGGTCTCCTTCCCATCCACTGTCTAGGTAACGCATAAAATGCTCACCAATAAAAAAGTAGTGTAAAAAACCAGGGTTTTGTATTTCATTGGCAATATACCATGGAGCACTGATCAGCAAGGTAACTAGTGTTCCTTTTATGCAGGGGAACTTTTTCCAGAATTTGACGAGTCGTTTTTTAGGTAGACACCAGAAAAAAATAGGCAGTCCTGCCAATACTAGCGCAGCCAAACCTTTAGCAAGCAATGCAATAGCGCAGCCAATAAAAAACAGGTATTGCCAGCGATCAGCTTGCTTGGGGTCATCACTATGCCAGCCTATCCAGAAACCTGTTTGTATCATGATTATAGATAGCAGCATCACCGGCCCCGCCAGAATGGCACCCGACAATGCTAAAAAAATACCGGTTGTTGGTAGAATAAGTAGCACCAAGTGTCCTGCAATCCGGCCCATCTGAAACAGTGCTAACTTGTAGGTAAACCATATAACGCCCAAGCTGACTAAAATAGAAGGTAAGCGGGCAGCAAACTCATTCACGCCAAATACTTTAAATGACAGTGCTGAAAGCCAGATAAATAGCGGCGGCTTGCCCCAGAAGGGCACATTGTAATCAAACCAGAGGGTTATCCAGTCATTGGTTTCGGCCATTATTCGAGCCATTTCGGCATAACGGGCTTCAGATGTATCTTGAAGAGGATAAAGGCCAATGCCTAATAAGCGAATTAAAAAGGCTGTAATACAAATGACACAGGTGATAATCCATAGGTTACTAGCTACCCTGCTCTTTTCGTTCATTTCATGTACCTTGAAAAAAAGGAATATCCCTAAGCTATAGGGATAATCCATTATAGTCTTTTTTGGAATATTTTTTTTGTCGCGTAGTTAAGCTGATATGGATATTTATCGCGCCTACCCATTGACCTGACTATTAGGTAAATAAAGTTTTGTTGTTTTTATTTAGCGGGAATTAGCCTATTATTTTACGGCTAAGGAATACTTTAAGCCCTATTAAAGTCCCTGAAGATAAAAATAGTGCTCGCTATTACTATTGTGGCGACTGGCTGAATCTTTGCTAGTGTGAATCATTTATTGCGGGAATGTGTGATGTCTGAGAAGCCTGTGGCTCTAGGAAGTAATGTATCGCTTCGGCGCAATGTTAATTTATTGGGTACATTGCTAGGCAATACAATAAAAGCGGATAAAGGAACGTCTTTTTTTAATAAAATTGAAAAAATTCGGCAATTATCAAAATCTGCTCGAGAGGGAGGTAATCAGGATGATCACCAAGCTTTACTGAGTGTGTTAAATAGCCTTTCTGATGATGAACTAGTACCCGTCACCCGTGCGTTCAGTCATTTTTTAAATTTATCCAATATTGCGGAACAATTTCATAGTGTTTCAAAACAGTGCGCCGAACGCTTTGATGTGCCTGATCATTTGGATGAACTATTAGGGCGTTTAAAAAATAAAGGTTTTAGCAACGAAAAAATTGCTGACACAGTGGCAAACCTGAGCATTGAGGTGGTATTAACAGCTCACCCAACCGAAGTGACTCGCCGAACTCTCATTCAGAAGTATGAGCAAATATTTAAATGTCTGAAGTCTTTGGAAACAGAAGAGCTTAGCCCTCGTCAAAAAAACCGATTAACAACCCGTCTTCAGCAATTAATTAGTCAATCTTGGCATACGCTAGAATTCCGCTCTAAGCCCCCAACACCTGTTGATGAAGCTAAAGGCGGCTTTGCTACTATTGAGCACTCTCTATGGGAAGCGGTTCCACGTTATGTCCGTGGTATTGATGAGCGGCTGCGTGAGCATACAGAAATTGCTTTGCCTATTGATGCTATGCCAATAAAGTTCTCTTCATGGATGGGAGGGGATCGTGATGGCAACCCTTTTGTAACGGCTAAGGTCACCCGTGAAGTGCTACTTCTAGGTCGTTGGATGGCAGCGGACCTTTATCTTCGCGATCTTAAGCCTCTGATAGGTGAGCTATCGATGAGTGTGTGTAGCAAAGAGTTAAAGGCAGAGGTCGGTGAGTGTCGAGAGCCTTATCGGGTTATCCTCAAAAAACTACGAGCAGGGCTGCGTCAAACTAAAAAATATTGTGAACAAAAACTAGCTGATCCATCTATTCAGGCTACCTTAAAACATGATGAGCTCTTAGAGCCATTACAGCTGTGTTACGATTCATTGCATGCTAGCGGCTTGGGTGTAATCGCTGATGGACCGTTGCTTGATATGCTAAGGCGAGTGAGGTGTTTTGGGTTAACTCTGATTAAGTTGGATATTCGACAGGAGTCTGACCGGCATACTGAAGCTATTAGTGAGTTAACTAAGGCGCTGGGGCTCGGTGACTATGGTCATTGGGATGAGCAACAACGACAGACTTTTTTATTAAATGAGCTGCAAAGTCCGCGGCCATTGCTACCTATGAATTGGCAGCCTAGTGCCAATGTTCAGGAAGTTATCAATACCTGTAAAGCCATTGCCGAAGAAGGCGAAGGAACTCTGGGCCCCTATGTTATTTCAATGGCCACTGCACCTTCAGATGTCCTTGCAGTAGCGTTATTGCTAAAAGAGTCTGGTGTGACTTTTAACCAGCCAATTGTGCCCTTGTTTGAAACATTAAGTGATTTAGATTTTGCTGCTGAGTCTATAAGTCAATTGCTTGCTTTACCCTGGTATCGAGGTTATTGCAATGGCCGGCAGATGGTGATGATTGGTTATTCAGATTCGGCCAAAGATGCGGGCTGGATGTCAGCTGGCTGGGCTCAATATCGAGCGATGGAGTCACTCACAGCCGTTTGCAGAAAGAGCAACGTTGAACTGACGCTTTTCCATGGTAGGGGCGGTACCATAGGCCGCGGCGGCGGTCCAGCTCATGCAGCGATTTTGTCACAACCACCAGGGTCGGTCGATGGACGCTTGCGCGTGACTGAGCAGGGTGAAATGATTCGATTCAAATTCGGTTTTCCTAGAGTCGCCATACAAAGCTTGTTGCTATATACCAGTGCTACGCTTGAAGCAACACTGCTTCCGCCGCCAGTACCTGAGCAATCTTGGCGTGAAATGATGAATCAACTAGCTGATGACTCACTTGCTGTGTACCGTGGAGTGGTAAGAGATGAGCCTGATTTTGTACCTTACTTTCGTGCGGTAACACCCCAGCGAGAGCTAGCAAAATTACCACTGGGTTCACGACCTGCTAAGCGGAAGGTTGATGGCGGGATTGAAAGCCTCAGAGCTATTCCTTGGATTTTTGCTTGGACTCAAAATCGTTTGATGTTACCGACCTGGCTTGGGTGTGGTGAAGCGCTTGATAATGCACTGAGAGCTAACCAGAAAGCTGCACTGGAAGAAATGATGACAAAATGGCCTTTCTTTCGAGCAAGACTGGATATGTTAGAAATGGTCTTTATGAAAACAGACCCTAAGTTAGTGAGCTTCTATGAAGAGCGTCTAGTACCAAATAAACTAAAACCTCTTGGAGCAAAGTTGAGACTGATGTTGGATAAAAGTATCAAAACGTTACTCCAATTGAAAGAAGGTGAAGAGCTGATGGCAAGGCAGCCACTATCAAGAGAGGGTATTCGGTTACGTAACCCTTATACGGATCCATTAAATTTTTTACAAGCAGAGTTATTGCAGCGGGTACGTGAACATGAAAAAGAAACAAATGGTAAAGAGCTTGAGCAAGCATTGATGGTTACGATGGCAGGCATTGCCGCAGGAATGAGAAATACGGGTTGATTTGACCTTTTTGTGCTATCTGCCCAGACTGTGTACGGTGATCCTCCTAAGTCAGCAATGGCTAAAGAGAGGGTTGCCTCTTACATCTCTGCACAGCATTAATCCCATGGAGGATATGTCAGGGTCAGTGGGTTTATTTATTAGAAATAAACGGCTACTGACCATCTATTGCAGCCTTTTCATAGGCAAGACCGACCAAGGTTTTTGCACTTTTATCCAGCTGTAATGCGTGGAGCCCAGAAGTGGTTTAACCTTGGTGGAATATCATAACTACAGCTATGTATCCTCAACTTCACGCATCCTTTAATCTAGCACGGCATTACATAACTCGCATACCAGGCTTAGCGCCTTCATGAGGCTCTAGAATCCACAGGTCTTTACCACCAGAGCCTGCAGATAATACCATGCCTTCACTGACTCCAAATTTCATTTTTCGTGGCATAAGATTGGCAACCATTACTGTATGCTTGCCAATCAGAGCTTCTGGGCTGTAGGCTGATTTCAAACCAGATAAAACATAGCGTGTTTCACCTCCACCCAAATCTAACGTTAAACCCAGCAGTTTATTTGAGCCTTCAACTTCTTCAGCATTGATAATTTTAACAATACGAAGATCAACTTTAGTAAAATCACCCCATTCAATTTTATCGGCTATCGGTTCATTGTTTTGTCCGCTTTCTTTTTGTTGCTTTTGGGATTTATTGTTCATTTCTACCAGCTCTTGCTTACTTGCTTCGATCATGGCATTAACTTTATCAGGTTCTACTCGAGTCATCAGAGGGGTGAATTTATTAACTGAGTGGTTCAGCAGCAATTTTTGGCTATCATGCCAGCACATAGGCTTGATATTAAGAAAAGTTTCTGCTTTTTCAGCCATGGCAGGCAATACCGGTTTTAGATAAATCACCAGTAAGCGAAACAGGTTAATACCAGCTGTACAGATCGCATGGAGTAATTCATCATTACCTTCTACTTTAGCCAGAACCCATGGCTTCATTTCATCAATCCATGCATTAGCTTGGTCGGCCAGAGCCATAATCTCTCGCATTGCTTTATTGAACTCACAGGTTTCATAAAATGTGGCTATTGTTTCACCTGCTTGCTGAAACGTGTCAGTCAGCTCGTGGGCGCAATTGTTTTTAGAGAGTATGCCGTTAAAGCGTTTTTTAATAAAACCGGCGCAACGGCTGGCAATGTTAACTACTTTTCCTACCAAATCTGAGTTAACCCGTTGAATAAAGTCATTCGTATTAAGATCAATATCATCAATGCGGTTAGAGAGTTTAGCCGCATAATAATAACGCAGATACTCTGGATTAAGATGCTTAAGAAAAGCTCGAGCGGTAATGAACGTACCGCGGGATTTAGACATCTTTTCACCATTAATAGTTAAGTATCCATGAGCGTTTACTTTGGTCGGCGTACGGTAGTTTGCACTATCGAGCATGGCGGGCCAGAATAGGCAGTGAAAATTTACAATATCCTTACCAATGAAGTGGTAAACTTCGCAATCGCTATCTTTTTTCCAGTATTCGTTAAAGTCTAGATCATCACGGCGCTGGCACAGGTTTTCAAAACTAGCCATGTAGCCGATGGGCGCATCCAGCCAGACATAAAAATATTTACCTGTCTCGCCTGGGATTTCAAAGCCAAAGTAAGGTGCATCACGGGAGATATCCCAGTCTTGTAAGCCTGCCGACAACCATTCCGCTAGTTTATTAGCAACTTCATCTTGAAGAGTGCCTGAGCGAGTCCATTGTTTTAGGAATTGATAAGAGTCAGACAGCTTAAAGAAAATGTGCTCGCTGTTTTTTTCAATAGGCTTGACTCCAGAGATAGCAGAACGAGCATTTTTTAACTCTTTAGGAGAGTATGTTGCGCCGCACTTTTCGCAGTTGTCACCGTACTGATCAGTAGCGCCGCATTTTGGGCAAACGCCCTTTATATAGCGATCTGCCAAAAACATTTTTTTTTCAGGATCAAAAGCCTGCATAATAGAGCGGCGGGTAATCTGGCCTTTTTGCTTAAGGCTAAGGTAGATGGACTCTGAGAGTTTCCGATTTTCTTCAGAGTGGGTAGAATGGTAATTATCAAACATGATATAAAAACCATCAAAATCTCTGATTCGTTCTTTATTGATTAACGCAACAGACGCTTCTGGAGTGATGCCCTGTTTTTCAGCGTGGAGACTGATGGCGGTACCATGGGCATCATCAGCACAAACATAAGTACACTTATTACCGTATAATTTCTGGAATCGAACCCAGATATCCGTTTGAATATATTCCAGCAGGTGGCCCATATGTAATGGGCCGTTGGCATAGGGCAGAGCACTGGTGACCAATATCTTGCGTTGACTCATTTGAACCTTATATCTGCAGTGTAGAGAAATTCGAGGTATTATACTAAAAACGATAGAAGAGTGCCCGCTGTGAAAAAAGAAGTTATCCACACAGCTAACACTGACGCTATATTTTGTTAGAAGGTCGGTACTTTAACGTACTGAGTACAATAGTATGCTGAAAGTAAGAGAAGATAACATCTGGCATCTAACAAGCAAGCGTGTCTACAATAGAGCTGTTAGCACATTGTATTCTTCACTTACTACGCGGAGCATCGAGTGCAAAATAGTCGAACTGCTCTGGATTGACCTATGCGTAATATAGACCGGAACTGGGAAGGCAGGTATTGTTAAATTTATGACAGACAAGGATCGACAACATTACATTCGTCAGCTAAATGCAGGTAAACTTCCTTGGGAAGTTGATGGTGTAAGTCGGCAAGATGCTGAGCACCCTATGTTCATGGATAAGAAGTCAGAGTGCCTGCCGCCAAACACTGGCGCCAGAGTTCAGCCTTTGCCTAAGAATTTTGCACCTGAATCTGTCTATGTGGAATTTTTGAAATTGCACCATGGCATTCCTGAAGAGTTTATCCTGAAACAGCTGCCTGAATTCAAGCTTTATTGGCTTGAGACTGGCGAGGCAAGAAAAGCTTGGCAAAGCAAGTTTAAGAATCATGTGATCTATCAGTGGAAACGAAAGCAAAGTGAAACAGGCGAACGAACTCAACGCTCAACTATTGAAAAACTTACAGACCGGAGCTGGGCCGAAGGACTCGAGCTTGGCGGTGAAGAAGAATACTAAAACTGCGTTTGGGTCTAGGAAAGTTGATCGTATTGATGCAATCAATGCGCTGTTTGCTATGCTGGAATCAGCCTATCCAACAAAATATAAGCATGCCTTTTCAACGGATGCTGATCGTATTCAAGCGATGAAGGTTTGGACCAAGAATTTACAAGAATTTACCCCTGAGCGTATTCTTGCAGCAGGAAAAAGAGCCATTGACACGGTTAGTTTTTTTCCTGACTTGGGCGACATTCGGCGTCTTTGTAAATTATGTTATCAAGATATTGGTCTGAAAGAGCCACTTCAAGCTTACTATGAAGCGTGTAATGCTCATCCCCAGAGTCGAGATTATCCTTGGTCGCATCTGGCAGTTTATCTTGCTGCGAGAGAAACAGGATGGCTGATATTGCAAAGTGAGGAGCAGTCCAAAGCATTGCCTATTTTTGAACGTAATTACAGTATTATCTGTAATCGGGTATTAAATGGTGAAAATCTAGAAACAAGTATACCCAAAGGTATTGAAGATGGACGCAATGCAACTTTATCCGAGCAAGCAGAGGCATCTGCTGATCAAGCCCAGCAAATATTAATGAAAAGCCAAGGCATTGATCCAAACAATGGCAAGGTAGCTCTTGATCAGCTTAGAGAAAAGCTGAAAACTTGACCTTGCTTTTTTCTTGGTTATTCTTATCCAATCTTGCGTAAAGCATCACCCATAGGTCGAAAGACTTTTTTTCAGGAATAGGTTTTTATGCGTCACCCTAACCGTGTGGATGTGGAAACTGCCCTCAGGTCATATCAAGACCCTTACCTGAAGCAAGACTTGCTATCTGCTGATTGTATTAAGTCGATTGATCTTCAAGATGGAAAGGTGCGTATAACAGTAGAACTTAGTTATCCTGCCAAGGGTTTATGCAGCGGTATTGCCCAGCTATTGACCTCTAAGGTGGAAGATATTTCGGGTATAAAAACGGTTGATGTCAGCGTTGATTGGCAAGTCAACTCAGCCCCTGTTCAGAGTCAGCTTGATGTGATGGAAGGAGTGAAAAACATCATTGCTGTGGCCTCAGCTAAAGGCGGTGTGGGCAAGTCAACAACAGCCGCTAATCTGGCACTTGCACTGGCTAAAGAAGGGGCTCGAGTAGGGGTTTTAGATGCTGATATCTATGGCCCTAGTATGGGGCTTATGTTTGGTATTCAGGAAAATCAGCGCCCGGATATACAAGATAATTGTTTTTTTGTGCCGATTGAAGCCCATGGTATTCAGTTGATGTCGATGGCTTTTCTGGTTACTGAAGATACTCCGATTGTTTGGCGCGGGCCTATGGTTAGTGGTGCTTTGCAACAACTGTTGACGCAAACGGCTTGGGATCAGCTGGATTATCTGATAATTGATATGCCACCGGGTACGGGTGACATTCAGTTGACATTGGCCCAAAAAGTACCCGTTACAGGTAGTGTTATAGTAACTACGCCACAGGATTTAGCGCTGATTGATGCAAAAAAAAGCATTGAAATGTTCCATAAAGTAGATATACCTGTTTTGGGCGTTATTGAAAATATGGCAGTACATCTTTGCTCGCAATGTGGCCATATGGAGCAACTGTTTGGAGAAAACGGCGGAAGTCGCATAGCTGAAACGTATGCCACTAATCTACTAGGCTCATTGCCTTTATCGATAATGATCAGAGAGCAGGCTGATGCTGGCAAGCCAACAGTAGCTGCTGAGGAAGACTCTCAGATAACCATGATTTACTGCGATATAGCGCGCCAAATGACTGCCCAGTTATCCCTAAAAAATAAAGATAAAACCGTGTTTCCTGAAATATCTATGACGACTGATTAAAGTAGAACCATTGATTACGATACCCATTGGATTTCAAGATGCCATAAAGCATCAACTAAGAAGCTGGGGCTAGTGAAAACAAATAACAATGCCGTACCCTCAAAGGTGATAGTTATGGCTGAGGTAGTAAATGAGACTTTGTGATCGCGATATAGAAAAATACCTAGACTCTGGGAAAATAGTCATTACCCCAAGGCCTGATAGCAGTAAAGTGACCGGTGTCAGTGTTGATCTAACACTAGGCAATAGCTTCAGAGTATTTAATGATCATGTAGCGCCATATATTGATTTAAGTGGTTCTAGAGAAAGTATTGACCACGTGCTTGACTCAATTATGAGCAAAGAAATTATTCTTAGCAAAGAAGATGCTTTTTTCTTGCACCCTGGTGAGTTAGCACTGGCAGTAACAAGAGAAACAGTAGCTTTACCTGATGATATTGTGGGGTGGCTTGATGGACGCTCCTCCCTTGCTCGGCTAGGGTTGATGGTTCATGTTACTGCCCATCGAATTGACCCAGGTTGGAACGGTCAGATTGTGCTTGAATTTTTTAATGGCGGAAAACTACCTGTAGCATTGCGACCCGATATGTGCATTGGTGCTATTAACTTCGAAATAATGAGTGGCTCTGCAGCTAAACCATATAACAAGCGTATGAATGCAAAATATCGCGATCAAAATAGTGCTGTTGGCAGCAGAATTGGCGAAGAAAGTGTGTTATTGGATGAAGATAGCTGACTATTGTATTGGTTTTCAAAAAATTCATAGAGCATCTTGTTATATTTTTGGAGGCTGTACTCGTCACTAATTACATTTATGTCGAACTGAGGTTATTTCTAGAGCTTTTCGGTATACCTATGGTAGTTCATATCCTGTAGCTCCTTATATCATCTTCGTAGCAACAATATTAAAGCTAGTAAAACAACGTTTTTACCGCAAAAAATGTAGGAAAAGCTTTCAAAAGGACTTCATATATAACGGCAACCAACTCAGTATTCAGGATCTAATCATAGGTATGGTTATTTATGAATAAAAGATTAAACTGAAGGTCTTTATGCTTCTGCGAGTCAGAAGAGATTAACGATAAAGTGGTTGGCGAAGTTATTTCAATAACTCATTATCAACTGGTATGAGGCGTGACCATTTAAACTGACTAGCCAGATTTGAAGACATAGAAATCAGCAAACAACTTACTATATTTTTTATCAGATGAATTATCATCTCTTTCTTTAGGTAGAAACACAGAAAAAGCTTTAGGATCATGCTCTTTTTCTTTAGGATCAGCTTCTTTCCCTTTAATATGAGTGTATTCTATACCGGTAGAGAGTAGTATCACTGAGGGGTTACTTAGCTCTTCTTCACTGAGAATTTTTTCTTTTGATTCTAATAGGGATTTTTTATGTGCTAAAGCAAGCTTCTTCATGACTTGACTAACCGTTGTATTTGCTGTTATTTCAAACTGTATTTCTTCCCCAGAGTAGTTTTTAAAAGAAAC
The DNA here is from genome assembly GCA_028728195.1 of Endozoicomonas sp. (ex Botrylloides leachii). Taxonomy (GTDB): domain Bacteria; phylum Pseudomonadota; class Gammaproteobacteria; order Pseudomonadales; family Endozoicomonadaceae; genus Endonucleibacter. The sequence goes on along the minus strand of JAQYUY010000149.1, from coordinate 479 downwards.
TAACCCTCTTTGCAAATTCCTTAAATCTTTCTTATATACCCCCGCTCTAAAACTTTTACACACTAATGCTAACGATGTTGCATCTTTAATATCAGTAATATATCTTTTGCTAATTAACAAGCCTACCACTGTGCTGTCAGTTTGATCGTTTACAACTTTAGTCTCAATATTCGCTTCTTCTACACTTCGGTTAAAGGCTGTATGTATTGGGCTTGCAGCGTCAGCCTGATTGAGGTTTACATGGTTTTCAGTTGATAGCCTTGTTACTTCATTAGTATTATGAGAAATATTATGCATGTTATACCTATGCGATATTCTATAGTAATAACGTCCATAATATAGGGTTAAATTTATTATTTTTACCTGATGTGTGACTTTTAATAATCTAGCCAGAAAGGCATGACTACCGCCTAAAATAGAAGTGCGAACCACTATCCAGACGGTATCGGTCATGCCTGTAGAAGAGTTTATCATCAATA
>JAQYUY010000148.1 GCA_028728195.1 Endozoicomonas sp. (ex Botrylloides leachii) | reverse complement strand
GAAAAGATGATCGGTATTATATTAAACGATGGCTTCACTGTTTTCTCTTGATAAAGGAAACGTAAGTTTTATCTACTGAAATACTTTGTCAAAATGTAAGTAGCTTTAAAAATTTCAACCGCCTTTGATACGTGCCCTCACTAAAGCAATAAAAATAGCACCACTGGTACAAGCTAAACACCGTGAAGTACTCGGTCAAGTCTGAATTACTACGATATAAGGGTATTCTTGTGAATATCGAGCAACAACTGATCAACACAATAGCCAACAAGAGTGCCATAATTGGCATTGTAGGTCTTGGTTACGTCGGTCTTCCTCTCATGCTTCGCTATGTAGAAGAAGGTTATAAAGTGCTGGGTATTGATATTGACCAATCGAAGGTTGATAACCTTAATGATGGTGTCAGTTATATTGAACATATTTCTTCTGAGGATATACAGTCAGCTGTACAAAAGGAACTTTTCTCAGCAACGACTGATTTTTCTCAAGCAGCTGATGCTGATGCACTTATTCTTTGTGTGCCAACGCCATTGAATAAATACCGTGAACCCGATTTAAGCTTTGTACTAGATACTACAGATGCACTGGTTCCACATTTGCGTAAAGGTCATGTTCTGTCATTGGAAAGTACAACATACCCAGGAACGACTGAAGAAAAATTGTTACCAAGAATGGAGCAGGCAGGCCTTACTATCGGTGAAGAAGCGTTTCTTATTTATTCACCCGAACGGGAAGACCCAGCAAACCCGAACTTCAAAACTCGTACTATCCCCAAAATATGTGGTGGCCACACGTCAGCCTGTCAGCGCGTAGGTGTCGCCCTCTATGGAGCAGCCATCGATAAAGTCGTTCCTGTGTCTTCTACTAAAGCAGCTGAAATGACCAAGTTGCTCGAGAACATTCACCGTGCAGTTAATATTGGTCTGGTCAATGAAATGAAGATCGTTGCAGACAGAATGGATATAGATATCCATGAAATAATCAGCGCAGCAGCTACCAAACCTTTTGGCTTCACCCCTTACTACCCTGGCCCCGGCCTAGGTGGGCACTGCATTCCTATTGACCCATTCTATTTAACCTGGAAAGCTCGGGAATACGGTCTGCATACCAGATTTATTGAATTGGCCGGTGAAATCAATGCCTATATGCCACGCTTTGTGATGGATAAGTTGACCGATGCGCTTAATCAACATGGTAAGGCTCTAAACGGCAGTAAAATACTGGTATTGGGTATTGCCTATAAAAAGAACGTAGATGATATGCGCGAATCCCCATCGGTTGAACTGATGGAAAGACTGGAGAAAAAAGGAGCTATTATAAAATATTCAGACCCTCACGTGCCGGTATTCCCAAAAATGCGGGAGCATCAGTTTAATCTAAGCAGTGTGGAGCTTACCCCAGAAACTCTAGCTGCTTATGACTGCGTACTTCTAGCAACTGATCATACTGCATTCGATTACGACATGATCGGCCGGCACGCTAAACTATTAATTGATACCCGTGGCAAATTCCTCAAACCTGCACAAAATATCATCAAGGCATAAGAAAGTCCTATGTATCTGAAAATAACAGACAGAAAGATTCGGTTAGCCATTGTTGGTTGTGGTCGTATATCAGAAAAACACGGTGAAGCAATTAGCCGACATAATGACGATCTTGAACTAGTGGCAGTCTGTGATATCAATATTGCTATTTTAGAAAAAGTCAAAGCCAAGTACGGCGTTTCTGGCTATAGAAAACTGGAAGAGCTCTTAGCAAATGAGAAACTGGATGCCGTTTGTCTTTGCACCCCAAGTGGCCTACACCCTGAGCAGGCAATTATAGCGGCCAAATCCGGTGTTCATGTTATTAGTGAGAAGCCTATGGCTACTCGGTGGGCTGATGGTCTACGCATGGTTAAAGGCTGCGATGAAGCTGGTGTTCGACTATTTGTAGTTAAACAAAACCGTTGCAACACTACATTACAACTACTCAAACGAGCTGTGGATGAGCAACGCTTCGGCAAAATCCACATGGTTCATCTCAACGTATTCTGGACTCGCCCTCAAGAGTACTATGATCGAGCAAAGTGGTGCGGCACATGGGAGCTAGATGGCGGAGCATTAATGAACCAAGCCAGTCACTATGTCGACTTAATGGAGTGGCTAATTGGCCCTGTAGCTGATGTACAATGCATGACCTCAACCCATCGTAATATCGAAGTGGAAGATACTGGAGTAATAAATATACGTTGGCGTAATGGTGCCCTTGGCTCTATGGCCGTGACCATGTGCACATACCCTAAAAATTTGGAAGGATCTATAACCATTCTTGGTGAGACAGGTACTGTCAAAGTTGGAGGTGTTGCGGTAAATGAAATTCAGGAATGGAACTTTGCTGAACCCGCTGCTTATGATGCTGAAATTGAAGCCGCCAATTATGAAACAAGCTCTATATATGGTTTTGGCCATCCTCTCTATTTCAAAAATATAATAGACACCCTGCGAGGTGAAGCCGAACCCGAAACCGATGGTCGAGAAGGTCTTAAATCTCTTGAGTTGCTCATTGCAGCATACCTCTCGGCTCGTGATGGAAGAACCGTCTCGTTGCCTCTGGAGTACTAAAAAATGTCAGGTAAATGCTATCATGCTCATCAAAGTGCCATCATAGATGAAGGTGCTCAGATCGGTGCAGAAACACGTATCTGGCATTGGGTGCATATTTGCCCTCAGGCAATAATTGGTGAGCGATGCTCATTGGGTCAAAATGTATTCGTAGGCAACAAAGTCAGCATTGGCAATAATGTTAAAATTCAGAATAACGTCTCTGTATACGACAATGTAATTCTTGAAGATGATGTGTTCTGCGGCCCTAGCATGGTGTTTACCAACGTTTACAACCCTCGTTCTGCCATTAGCCGTAGAGATGAATACCGAGATACACTGGTAAGACAGGGAGCAACTCTAGGAGCTAACTGCACCATTATTTGTGGCATTACCATTGGCCGTTATGCATTTATTGGTGCTGGCGCTGTTGTGAATAAAAATGTACCCGATTATGCCTTGATGGCAGGTATACCTGCAAAACAAATTGGTTGGATCAGCGAGTTTGGTGAACGCTTAGAACTACCATTGCAAGGTGAGGCCAAGTATACTTGCCCAAATACTCAAATTAGGTACTGTTTAAAGGACGGTAACGTCTCAAAACTCTAATTTTTCAGCCATAAAATTTAGTCAAGCACACAGTTAAATGCCTTTCCTTTATGCGCTTTATGAGGGTTTTGTTTCAAAATTTTTTAGTGAAGCTTATGGAATTTATCGACTTAAAAGCTCAGTACCTCCGCCTTGAGGAAAACGTTAACCGTCGTATTAAAAAAGTACTTGAACACGGTAAATACATTCTTGGCCCTGAGGTAGCCGAGCTTGAAGAAAAGCTTGCAGACTATGTTGGGGTGAAACATTGCATTTCTGTTGCCAATGGCACCGATGCGCTACAGATCGCATTAATGGCTCTAGGCGTTAAGCCGGGTGATGAAGTGATCACACCGGCCTTTTCATACATTGCTACTGCAGAAACTTCGGTACTGCTAGGAGCAACGCTGGTTTATGTCGATGTAGATCCAAAAACCTATAATCTTGACCCTGCATTGCTGGAAGCCGCTATTACCAAGCGCACCAAGGCTATTATTCCAGTCTCTCTCTATGGACAATGCGCTGATTTTGATGCCATCAATACAATTGCCAATAAGCACGGTATTGCGGTTATTGAAGATGCAGCTCAAAGCTTCGGCGCAACATATAAAGGGCGTAAATCATGTGCGCTAAGCACCATTGGCTGCACCAGTTTTTTTCCATCAAAACCATTAGGTTGTTATGGTGATGGTGGTGCTATGTTTACCGATGATGATGAGCTAGCGCTGGTTATACGACAAGTTGCAAGGCATGGACAGAGCCGTCGCTATCACCATATTCGAGTGGGGGTTAATAGTCGACTGGATACTATTCAAGCAGCAGTCTTACTGGCAAAACTGGATGTATTTGATAAAGAGCTAGTGGCAAGGGTTGAAGTTGCTAACGGTTATTCTGAGCTGCTGAATAAGAGGGAGCAGATAATTACTCCTTATATCGAACCTGATAATATTAGTGCCTATGCGCAGTACACGGTTCAAGTAGAGAATCGTGAAAAGGTACAGACTGATCTAAAGGAACAAGGTGTTCCTACGGCAGTCCACTATCCGCTACCGCTGAATTCACAACCAGCGGTTGCTGATTCAGACGCTGTAGTACCAGTCAGTGATCAGTTGGCGCAGAGAGTTGTTAGCTTACCTATGCACCCTTACCTTTCATTAGCGGATCAAAAGCAGGTCATTGAAGCCCTAGTAGATAGACTTTCGTAAATGCACATCCTTCTTCTTCCATCTTGGTATCCTAAAACCCATGATGATATATCGGGCGTTTTTTTTCGTGATCAAGCAATTGCGCTGCTGAATAAACAAGGCCATAAAGTTGGGGTTATCGCACCTCAATTGCGATCATTACGAACATTATTCCATAAATGTGATTCTACATCGTCGTTTAAATCTTTTGAAAACGATCAGGGAATACTGACATATCGCCATGAAATTTTTGCCTTACTGCCTCGGATTCCCTATGGCAACTATTGGTTATTAAAGCAAGCCGCAAAGGCGCTATTGAAGCGCTATATTATTGAAAATGGGAAACCTGACGTATTACATGCCCATGCCGCAATTTATGGTGGTGCAGCAGGCGCGGAACTTTCTGAGGAGTTTGAGATACCGCTGGTGCTCACTGAACATAGCACAGGGTTTGCGAGGGATCTTTATCAAAGCTGGCAACTTAAACTCGCAGAGAGAGCAATGTTAGGTGCAAGATCATGTATTGCTGTAAGCCCTGCCTTAGGTGAATTACTTAATAAGCAGTTTCCTAAAACCAAACAGCAGTGGAAATGGATTCCCAATATGGTTGCAGACCGATTCAATCATCAAAGGGACCTCAAAGATAATAATCGGGCGGTGCGCTTTATTAACCTTGCCTTGATGACAAAAAAGAAAGGGCAAGTTGATTTGATTCAGGCATTTAGCGAGTTAATCCATCACGGTATGAATGCTGAATTATGGCTAGCGGGCGATGGTCCAATTCGCAATGAGCTGGAACAATTAGCGATGGCTTTAGGCATTGCTGATAGCGTTCGTTTTTTGGGTTTGATCGACCCAGATAACGTGCCTAAATTGCTGACTGAAGTTGATGTAATGGTGATATCAAGCCATTACGAAACGTTTGGTGTTGTTGCTGCCGAAGCCTTGATGGCAGGTTTACCTGTGGTGGCGACGCGTTGTGGTGGGCCCGAATGCATTGTGGCGCAGGGTGATGGTTTATTGGTGCCTCCCGGTCAACCTTATAAATTAAAAGAGGCGCTATTCAGTGTTGGTAGTCGGTTGTCTGAATATAATCCTGTAGCAATTGCAGAGCGAGCAAAGGCACGGTTCTCCGCAGAGGCTGTAGCCTACCAACTGACGGTAGAGTACAAAAATATACTGTCCCCTGTAACCTCCTGAACGATTAGGCTATACCTTTGTACCAACGCTTAAAATCATTGATTACTGCCTCAGCTTTATTGCTGAATATAGGCGTTACCCTTGGTCGGCAACTGCTGGCTGCCGCCGTTCAACTTTTGATTGTTGTTTTAATTGCTAGAAACTTAGGGCCAGAGGGCAATGGATTCTATGCGATGGCAATTTTAATACCAACGATGCTCGCTAATTTTCTTAACCTTGGTATTGCACCGGCGACCATTTACTTTATCAGCCAAAAGCAGTTTTCTATCAAACGAGCCATGATAGAAAATACCAAGTTTGCCTTAGTCATTGCCAGTGCGGGGGAGGCTATTGCCTTACCTGTTTTGTTCATTTGGGGCGAGCATTTATTTCCAGCCATTCCATTAAGTCTGCTATTTATCAGTCTGTTAGCTTTTCCGCTAATTCTATACGCTGCATTTAATGCGGCTATTTTGCAGGGCTTGCAGGATTTCAGGGCGTTTAATGCATCCGTTTTATTGCCTCCAATCGTCTCGGTAATAGTCGTTTTTATTACTTTTTATATGCTGGATATGGGTATTTATGGTGCGCTTACTGCTTATATTCTAGGGCAGTTAGCGGCTTCAATGGCTGTGTTTATATTTCTTAAGCGACACGTTGCCAAGGAAGGGCCCATAAATATTGATCAGGATGTAGACAGCGCCACCTATTACAAGGCGGTTATCGGTTATGGGAGTAGAGCCTATCTTTCTAACATACTTGCTTTTATCAATTACAAGGTTGATCTTTTTCTCGTCAATTTATTTTTAACCCCTGCCGCAGTGGGTATTTACGCTATTGCAGTGCAAATAGCTGAAAAATTATGGATGCCATCACAGGCAGTTAGTACAGTTTTATTTCCAAAATTATCGACAATGAGCGAACAGCCAGTGGCACGATTAAAGCTAACTAACACAGCATTTTTGCTTGTTGCCGCTATTACCACAGCCTTAAGTTTGCTGGTTGTTTTGATGCTACATTTGTTTGTCACTCTGATTTTTGGAAGAGCGTACTTAAGCATATTCCCAGCATTCTATTGGTTGTTACCGGGTATTGTCTGTTGGGCAGGCGCTAGAATTCAATCGAATTGTATTGCGGCTTGGGGTAAGCCGGAATGGAATATGTACCTCTCATTAGTAGTTTTGATAATCAATATTACCGGCAACATTTTGCTGATACCTAGGTATGGGATTATAGGCGCTGCTGCTGCAACCAGTATAGCTTATGTACTTGATGCAATAGTAAAAGTTATTATTATGACTCATGCAAAAAAATCTGAAATGATTAAAAGTCAGACTCATAACTGATGCAGATGGCCAATGTCGTTTTTACTAAAAAGTAAAGTTGTTTATCGTTCTGGTATGCTGTAAGTCATGTAAACAATGCAATTATTGCCAACACTTTCGGCAAGAGTAAAGGTGACATTTTTAAAAAGATTAAAGCTCTGTTAATTCTCTGTAATTTCGAACGGTTTTATGCTTATAACTTAGGATGTATAAACGGCATCTTAACAAGGACAAGCATGAAGTTGTCACCCGCTTACAGATACAAAATCGAAACCAAAGTAGATATTCATGAAAAATCTAAAATTTAGATCGTTACCCTGTATTTATGCCCAAATAAGTTGAGGAATTATTTTGATTTGCAACATGACCAGCGCCCATCCTCGTAATGATATTCGAATATTCACCAAAATTTGTAGAAGCATTACCAAGTATGAGAAAGATAATAAAGTATCAATCATCGTAGCTGATGGTAAAGGAAATGGAACGTCACATGGTGTTGATATATATGATGTAGGTAAGCAGCGTGGTCGCTTAAGACGGATTATATATTCTACCCAGCTCGTTTATAGAAGGGCTTTACAATTAAATTCTGATATATACCACTTCCATGATCCTGAACTAATACCAATTGGCTTAATGCTAAAGCGAAAGGGTAAAAAAGTTGTTTTTGATTCACATGAAGATGTACCTAAACAGTTACTTGCAAAACCCTATTTGAACAAACCACTATTATGGCTGTTATCAAAGAGCTTTTCTTTTTTTGAATTCTGGGCTTGTAAGTACTTTGATGGAATCATTACAGCAACGCCCGGTATACGAGATAAATTTTTAAAAATTAATCGAAATACTATTGATATTAACAATTACCCATTAACTAATGAGCTGATAGGTTCAACCTGTTGGGAAGAAAAAAAGAAAGAGATCTGTTACGTTGGAGGTATTACGAAAATACGAGGTATCGAGGAAGTTTGTAAAGCCATGAGCCTTGTGAATACAGATATTCGGCTTAATTTATGCGGTAAATTTAATGAACCTGCTATCGAAAAACGTGTTAGGGAAAGCCAGGGTTGGCAACAAGTTAATGCACACGGTTTTCTTGACCGTGCTGGGGTGCGTAATATCTTAGCACGTTCTATCGCTGGAATTGTTACCCTCCATCCATCACCTAATCATATTGCTTCCCAGCCAAATAAAATGTTTGAGTACATGAGTGCAGGTATACCTATTATTGCTTCTGATTTTCCTCTATGGCGAGAAATTATAGTACGCAATGAGTGCGGTCTACTTGTCAACCCAATGAGGCCTGATCAAATTGCAGAGGCTATAGATTATCTCATTAATAACCCAAAGGAAGCTCAACGAATGGGGAAGCGTGGGCAAAAAGCAGTTCATGAAAAATACAACTGGTCCTTTGAAGAAAAAAAATTATTTAACTTTTATGACCAGATTTTGAGTAAATAAACAATGAAAAAAATCATAACGATTTTAGGCGCTCGCCCACAGTTCATTAAAGCGGCTGTTGTCTCACAAGCTTTTGTTGAACAGAATATTGCTGAGGTTATCCTCCATACTGGGCAGCGTTTTGATGCTAATATGTCTGACGTATTTTTTGATGAAATGGGTATTCCAATGCCTGCTTATCATTTAGGCATTGGCGGCGGTAGCCATGGGCATAATACCGGTCGTATGATTGAATCTATTGAAAAAGTCTTGCTAGACCAGCGGCCTGATTGGGTAATGGTTTATGGCGATACTGATTCCACACTGGCCGGGGCATTAGCAGCAGTTAAGCTGCGCATACCGGTTGCACATGTAGAAGCAGGCTTGCGTTCATTTAACCGTTGTATGCCAGAAGAAATTAACCGAGTTTTAACTGATCATGCAGCCTCGTTATTATTTCCCCCGACCCAAACAGCTTTAAGGAATTTATTAGCCGAAGGTATTATTGGTAATAAAGTACAGTGTGTTGGCGATGTGATGTACGACGCAGCACTTTATTATGGGCAACGTGCACAAGCTTGTAGTAATATACTGAAACAGCTTAGCTTGCAGCCAAAAGCTTACACGCT